>CAYQWH010000125.1:0-4806 GCA_964421265.1 uncultured Oscillospiraceae bacterium
TCCTGCGTGTCCCGGTCGAAGATGAGAAGCCCGCAGTCGTCGTAATTGGCCGTGATGTCAATGCCGTCGGAGCGGAGGAAGTCCAGCAGTATCGCGCTGCCCACCGCTCCCAGGTCCCCCGTGACGATGAGGTCATAGCGCCCCGGTGAAACGCTGAGCGCCTGGAAGTGCGCTTTCAGCGTGTCGTAGGCGGCGGTGGCCATGGCCGCGCCCATGTTGTTGGCGTCCTTCGTCCCGTTGTCCACGATTCTGCCGGGCGTGACGTGGGTGATGTACGGCCCCTGACCGTCCGCCGCCAGGACAGCCGCCCCCGCGCCCGTCACCGTCCACTGCGCCGACGGCGGCCGCTGCCCGCCGTATTCCAGCGGGAACCGGAACTGCCGTTCCGCCGAGCAGAAGTGCGACCCCGTAGCCGCCAGGACGTGCTGGGCGTAACCGCCGTCCAGCGTCATCGCCGCCAGCGCCAGGCTCTCCGCCATGGTGGAGCACGCGCCGTACAGCCCGAAGAACGGTATGTCCAAGTCCCGCACGCCGAACGTGGTGCCGGTGCACTGGTTGAGCAGATCGCCGCAGAATATGAAATCCATGTCCCCCGCCGACAGGGACGATTTTGTCAGCGCCAGCGAGACTGTGTCCCTGATGAGGGCGCTCTCCGCCTTCTCCCACGTCTTCTCCCCGAAGAAGGAGTCCTCGCAGATCCGGTCGAAGCTGTCCCGGAGCGGCCCCTCGCCCTCCTTTTTGCCCACGATACAGGCGTGCCCCATAATCGACGGCGGCGACGCGAATTCCAGCGTCCTCGCGCCCCTGTGCTTTGATGCCATAGTAATCACCGCTTTCTGATTTGTCTATACGGTATAGTTTTGCGGTTTTTCCTGAAATCATTCTGCCACTTTCTGCCGGAAAAAAGCCGCCCGATAACAGGGCGGCAATTGCTCGTTCCCGGGAACCTCGCGCGCGGAAACGGAAGTTCCCGGACGGGGATAGCAACCTCCGTCCGGGAACTTTCAAATATCGGTTGTCAGCCCGAGTCACGGCTGGACCCGTGGATCGGGGATCCGTCAGCAGACCTTGACCGTCCACCCCTTGGTGTCCGGCCTTGTGCCCCACTGTATGCCTGTCAGCTCGTCGTAGAGCTTCTGCGTAAGCTCGCCGATGCCGCCGTCGCCGATGGTGAGCGCCTTGCCCTCGAACTCGATCTGTCCCACGGGCGACACGACCGCCGCCGTGCCTGTGCCCCACATCTCCTCCATGTGGCCGTTCGCGGCAGTCTCCAGCACCTCGTCCACGGATATGAGCCGCTCCTCCACCGGGTAGTTCCAGTCGCGGCACACCTCCAGGATGGACTTGCGGGTGATTCCCGGCAGCACGCTGCCCTGGAGCACGGGCGTCACGACCTTGCCGTCGATCTTGAACATGATGTTCATGGAGCCGACTTCCTCAATATATTTCCTGTGCACGCCGTCCAGCCACAGCACCTGAGTGTAGCCTCTCTCCTCCGCGCGTTCGCTGGCGCGGATGGAACCGGCGTAGTTGCCGCCGCATTTTGTGAAGCCCGTGCCGCCCCTGACGGCCCTGACGTCCTCGTCCTCGATGGCTATCTTGACCGGGTTAAGCCCTTCCGGGTAGTAGTTGCCGGACGGGGAGAGTATGATGCAGAAAATATAGGTGTGGCTCGCGTGGACGCCGACGGTGTTGTCCGTGGCGATGATGAATGGACGGACATAGAGACTTGCGGCCTCCTGATCCGGCACCCAGTCGCGATCCAGCGCCACAAGCTGTTTTAACGCCTCAACGCAGAAGTCCTCGTCCACTCTCGGTATGCACATACGGTCGGCGGAACGGTTCATTCTCTTGAAGTTCTCATAGGGTCTGAAGAGCCATATGGAGCCGTCGGCGCGCCTGTAGGCTTTCAATCCCTCGAATATCTCCTGGGCGTAATGGAACACCATGCACGCCGGTTCCAGTACGAACGGCGCGTAGGGCACAATGCGCGGATTGAACCAGCCCCGCCCCTTCTCGTAGTTCATCAGGAACATATGGTCGGAAAAGTATTTCCCAAAGGGCAGCGGATCAAGATTCGGCTTCTCTTTTGGCGTTTTGGTAAGCTCAACGGTGATTTTTTCCATTTTCAATGCGACTCCTTTATAAGGTGATATGAAAATATGCAAGTTCAACGACCTGGACTTGCATATTATTTTATCACTTGATTTATCGGAGCGCAACACCTAAATGTCTTTTTTTATCTGATTTATCGCGTTTTTTTCAAGTCTTGACACCTGCGCCTGACTGATTCCTATCTCCCGCGCCACCTGCATCTGCGTTTTCCCCTCGTAGAACCGCAGGCCCAGTATGCGTTTCTCCCGATCCGTCAGCTTGTCGATGGCCTCCGTGATGGCGATATGCTGCAGCCAGCTCTCGTCGGTGTTCTTCGTGTCGCCTATCTGGTCCATACCGCACACGGCCTCCTCGCCGTCGTTATAGAGCGGCTCGTACAGGCTGACCGGATCCATGACCGCGTCCATGGCGATAATCACGTCCTCCCGCTTTATGCCAAGCTCTTTGGCTATCTCCTCCGGCGTTGGCTCCCGCCGGGACTCGTTTGTCAGCTTCTCCTTCGCCCGGAGGACGCGGTACGCCGTGTCCCGTATGCTGCGGCTGACGCGTATAGGACTGTTGTCCCGCAGGTACCGCCGTATCTCGCCAACGATCATGGGCACCCCGTAGGTGCTGAACATGACGCCCATGTCCACGTTGAAGTTGTCTATCGCCTTGATAAGCCCCACGCACCCCACTTGGAATATGTCGTCCGCGTTCTCCCCTCTGCCCGTGAACTTCTGTATAACCGACAGCACGAGCCTCAGGTTGCCGCTGATAAGCCTGTCCCGCGCCTCCATGTCGCCCTCTCTCGCTCTCCTGAGAAGAGCCATAGTCTCGTCGTTCCTCAGTACCGGCAATTTAGCCGTGTTAATGCCGCAGATTTCAACCTTGCCCTGCACAGATTCATATGCCTCCCCGGAAATATGATTTTCCGCTTCCTGTCCCCTTTCGGGAACTACGCACGCGCGGCGTGCCCGTGCCGCGCAAAAGCGCGTCACGCCGTCTCGTGAGTCCTTTGCGCGTCTCTGGCGCCGCGCGTAAAAGCTAAAGCTTTCTAAAAAGAACTAATATAAGTATTTCCCCGGTTCGCTTTTTAATACTCCGGTAAATTATGCTGGAACCTGTTTCGGGCTATTATCCCGCGTTCAGCCGTGAGCCTTGACAGGTCGGACGGAAGGTGATATAATCTCCTGTGAATTTTGTTAAAGGAGCGTGGATGCAGCATATGGAACCTGTTGAGATAAGAGATTTTCTGCAATACAAATTTTTATCCTCCCCTGAGTACTCCCCTGACGGCGAACGCGCCGCGTTCATCGTGTCCAACATGAACGAGAGCGAGAACTGCTACGAGTCCCGCCTGTGGCTCTGGGACGGCGAACGCGCAAAGCAGCTCACGGACACGGGCAAGGAGAAATACTTCTGCTGGGAGGACGGATATAATATACTCTTCCCGGCGTCCCGCACGGAGGAGGAGCGCAAGAAGGAGGACTACACCAGCTTCTACCGTCTCGACATACGCGGCGGCGAGGCGATTCACGCGTTCACATTGCCCTTCACCGCCGAGAAGCTCATACCCCTTGGCGGCGGCAGATTCGCCGCCACTGGAGACGTGGACGTGAACTGCCCGGACTACTACTCCATGAGCGACGAGGAGCGGGAGAACGCGCGCAAGAAGAGAGAAGAGGAGAAGGACTATCAGGTCCTGGACGAGTACCCGTTCTGGTACAACGGCGGAGGGTTCACGAACAAGAGGCGCACCGCCCTGTTCCTGACCGACACGGCCACCGGCGCCACCAAGCGCGTCACGGAACCGCTGACCCTCGTTGGAGACACCGCCGTCCTGAATGGCCGCGTCTACTTCATCTCCGTTACGTACACCGTCAGGATGGGCCTGAAGGAGGACCTGTCGGTCATGGACAGCGACGGCACCGTCACGACACTGGTCAAAGGCTCGGAGACTGACCTCTACATAAGCGGCATAGCCTCCGACGGCGAGAGGATCTGGGTGCTGGCGTCCGAGTGCCGTGACCACGGCATAAACGAGAACGTAAGCCCCTACGTCTGGGACGAAGCGTCGCGGCAGCTGCGCCTCGTGCGCCACGAGGAGTACAGTACCGGCAGCAGCGTCGGCAGCGACTGTCGTCACGGCGGCGGCAAGCAGGTGTGCGGCTGCGCCGACGGACTGTACTACACGACCACCCGCGAGGGCGACAGCCATCTCTATAGAGCTACGCCCGACGGCGGGGCCGTCCCCGTGGTGACCGCCACCGGCAGCATCGACAGCTTCGCCGTCTCCGACCGCAATAGCAGCATACTTCTTGTGGCGCTCTACGGCGGCAGGCTCCAGGAGCTTTACAGCGCCGATAAGACCACCGGTCAGGTACGCAAGCTCACGGACTTCAACGGCCCCAATCTGTCCGACAAGTACGTGGCGACGTACAACCCCGTCAGCGTCAGGAGCGCCGGGTACCGGATTGACGGCTGGGTGCTGCTGCCGAAGGACTATGACCCGGCGAAGAAGTACCCCGCCGTCTTAGACATCCACGGCGGCCCCAAGACCGTCTACGGCCAGGTGTTCTTCCACGAGATGCAGGTCTGGGCCGGTATGGGCTATTTCGTGTTCTTCTGCAACCCCAAGGGCAGCGACGGCCGCGACAACGACTTCATGGACATCCGCGGCGACTACGGCGGCACCGACTACCGCAACAT
>CAYQWH010000126.1:0-4797 GCA_964421265.1 uncultured Oscillospiraceae bacterium
TTTGTCGAAATGTTCAGCTATTCCATCAAGAAACTGGTGGAGGCGCTGGGCGTAACCCGCAAGATCGCAAAGCAGGCGGGCACGGTGCTGAAGACCTATAAGGCCGCCGGCACGCTGGAGAGCGGCGAGGTGTCCGAGGGTGAAACTATCCCCCTGTCCAAGTACCAGACCACCGCCGTCGATTGGGCGGAAATCACGCTGAAAAAGTGGCGCAAGGCCACCACCGCGGAAGCCATCATTGACCGAGGCTATGAGCAGGCGGTGGACGAAACCACAAGCGAGATGCTCAAGGACGTCCAGCGCGGTATCCGAAAGAGTTTTTTCGACTTTCTGGCAACCGGCACCGGCACGGCGACTGGCGCGACCTTCCAGGCGGCGCTTGCCCAGGCATGGGGGCAGCTTCAGGTGCTGTTTGAGGATGACGAGATCGGCGCGGTCTACTTCATGAATCCCCTGGACGTGGCCGATTATCTGGCAACGGCCAACATCGCCCTCCAGACGGCTTTCGGCATGAACTATGTTGAGAATTTCCTCGGCCTGGGCACCGTGATTTTCAACAGCTCCGTTCCCAAGGGCACGATCTATGCCACCGCGAAGGACAACCTGGTGCTCTATTACATCCCTGTGAACGGCGCCGATCTGAATGAGGCGTTTTCGTTTACCAGCGACGACACCGGCTATATCGGCATCCACGAGGACGCGGATTACTCGAATATGACTGCCTCTGATACTGTGGTCAACGGCATGGTGCTGTTTGCGGAGCGCATCGACGGCGTTGTGGCGTCTACCATCCGTGCGGGGGAATAAATGGGCTGCTGAGTAAGGCCTACTCTGTCGATCCCGTTGACCTCGACAGCATGACAAAGGCACAGCTTCTGGCGTATGCGGAGGAAAACAGAATCAAGGGGGTCAGCAGTTCCATGCTAAAGGCTGACATTCTGGCGGCAATCCAGGAGGCGGTGTGATGCTGGAACAGGTTCTGTCCTATCTGAACAACTGGTTTATCGTTCCGGGCGGCGTCCACCGCGGGACGTTCGCCATTGAGGATGGCGCGATTGTGCTGCCGTTCTTGCAGGAGGGGCAGTATTTCCGCGTGATGGGCAGCGTGTTCAACGATGGGCTGTACCAGTATGGACCCACCATGCGGCTTTTGCGGGATGAGACGTTCCACGGCACAATCTGGGCGCTGGCGGTGCCGGACGCGGTGGTCCGCCTGTCTGCGGATATTGCCGCGTGGGACGAAAAATACACCGAGGCCAGCATGGGGCCGTACTCCTCCGAGAGCAAGGCGGATTACAGCTATTCCAAGGCCGTGGACGCCCAGACCGGAGGGGCGGTGACGTGGGAGAGCGCGTTCCGCTCCCGGCTGTCTCAATGGCGCAAAGCGCGGGAATACGGCGCAATCACAAATGGAGGTTCGGGGCGATGAGCCTGATTGAGGACTGGAAGGAGCCGTGCGTCACGGTGGAGAAAACACGCGCCCCCGATGGCGAAGGCGGCTTTGCCACCACATGGCAAGATGGGGCGGAGTTCCAGGCCAGCATCACGCTGGACGCATCCAACCAGGCCGTAATCGCCGAACGGCAGGGCATGGCGAAAATTTACCGGGTAACCACGGACAAAAACTCGATTTTGCACTTTCACGACGTGTTCCGCCGCGTTTCGGACGGGCAGACCTTCCGGGTGACCTCAGACGGGGAGGACGTGCAGACGCCCGTAAATTCCGCTATCACGCCCTTTTCACAGGTGACGGCGGAGGAGTGGGCGCTGCCCGCCGGGAGCGGCACAGCATGAAGGTCAACATTCTGGGGACAGATTACAGCATAATCGTCAAGAAGTACGATGAGGACCGGCTGTTTACGGACGAAGGCGCAGGGGCATACTGTACCGGCGCAACCCATGAAATTGTGTGCTGTGACCTCTCCTCACACCCGGACTACAAACTGGACACAGGCGCGGCAATCCTACAACTGGAGAAACTCAATCTGCGGCACGAAATCATTCACGCATTTTTGCAGGAGAGCGGGCTTGCCACCAACGCCTCAACCTATTTTGGCAGTTGGGCCGAAAACGAGGAAATGGTGGACTGGTTTGCCATGCAGGGACTGAAAATTTACAAGGCGTGGGAGGAGGCAGGGGCGACATGACCAAAGCGGCGGCGCTCTATTCATTCTTCTCCGGGTTCGGCATGACCGCCTACCCCTCCACCTCCGTCCCGGATGATGTGACGTTCCCCTATCTGACATACGAGGTAATCACCAGCGCGTGGGGAGGCGGGGAGACCGGTCTGACCGTCAACCTGTGGTTCTACACGGAATCAGAGGCCGAACCCAACGCAAAGGCGGAGGAAATTTCCAAGGCGATTGGCGCCGGCGGAAAGGTCCTGCCCTGCGACGGCGGATACATATGGCTGAAGCGCGGCTCCCCCTGGTGCCAGTCCCTGACAGACGATACGTCGCCATCCATCAAACGGCGGTACATCAACATCTCCGCCGAATATCTCACAGAAAACTGAAAGGAAGCGCAAGTATGGGAAAATTTACGGCAATCCCGCAGGACACGTTCACGGGAATGCAGCTCGACGCCGGGGTGCTGCTGAAAAACTTCGACCCGGATACCGGCGAGTTCGACAAGACGTCGGACATCATCTGCGCCACCACGGGCGGCATCAACATCGTGTGCCAGCCGGAGTACAGCGATTTGGGCGAGGACGTGGACAACTGCCCGAACAACATGATGGAACTGAAGCACCTGGATAGCTGGACCTGTACCATGGGCTTTACGTCCCTCGGGACCTCCCCCGCCTCCATCGCGCTCTCCCTGGGCGCGGCGGACGTGGACGAAACCGCAGGGAAAATCACGCCCCGGCGGGATCTGGCGCTCACAGACTTCACCAGCGTCTGGTGGGTCGGGGACCGCGCCGACGGCGGAATGGTCGCGGTGCATCTGTTCAACGCGCTGTCAACGGGCGGCTTCTCGCTCCAGACCACAAAGGGCGGGAAAGGGCAGAACACAATGGAGATCACCGGGCACGTCTCCCTTGACGCGCAGGACGTGGTGCCTATGGAGTTCTACAGCAAGGGACCGGATGAGGGGGGCACGGCGACATGAAACTCTCGGAGCTGAACACGGACAGGACGCTTGACGTGATGTGCGAGCTGACGCCATATATCTCCCACATCTGTTCAGATGAAAAACTGGTGAGTACGCTGGGCGAGAAGATGGACGTGGACCAAAACACAAACGTCTTCGGGCAGATCGCGGCACTGGCGGGGCGCGTGAGCGAGCTTGCGCCCATACTGCTGACCGGGCACCGCGCCGACGTGTACGGGATCCTCTCCGTCCTCAATGAAAAGACGCCGGCGGAGATCTCCGCGCAGCCCTTTTCGGAGACAGTGGGACAGATCAAAGAGGCAATTCAGGATACCCGGCTCATAGATTTTTTCAAATCACTTGCGCGGCAGGGGAAGAGCGGGTAATCCGCGCCCTCTCCTCCCTCCCCCGCCTGCGCGCCGGGGCTTATATCGCCGCTCTGCCAACCGCCATCAAGCGGGACGCGCAGCGCCAATCCTGGGATATATATGTCACAGACACGCTACAGGCCATCGCGGAGAACACAGCGGTTCTTGCCGCCGGAATGTCGAGCGGAAAAGCGGGCAAAGCCATGAGCCGGAGATGGTCCGATCTGAACAGACCGGTGCAACGGGAGACGCGCACAGAGCAGGAAATTATCGACAGCATCGCGGAAAAGGCGCGGGCGTGAAAGGAGGCGACTGGATTGGACCTGTTTGATCTCGTCGCAAAAATCAGCCTGGACATCAGCGAATACGAAAGCGGACTGGACAGCGCGTCACAGAAGCTCCAGGACATTGGCAGCTCACTCACATCCGCCGGGGACCTTCTCACGGACACCGTGACCCGCTCCATTGTCAGTATCGGCACGGAAGCCATCGAGGCCGCGTCCGACTTCGAGGCCGGCATGAGCAAGGTGCAGGCCATCTCCGGGGCAAGCGGAACCGACATGGAGGCGCTGGAAGACAAAGCCATGGAGATGGCGGCGCAGACCAAATTCTCCACCGCAGACGCGGCAGACGCCTACCAGTACATGGCTATGGCGGGATGGGACGTGAACGATATGCTCGACGGCCTGTCCGGCGTCATGTATCTCGCCGCCGCGTCGGGAGAGGACCTCGGCACTACATCGGATATTGTCACGGACGCGCTGACCGCCTTTGGCCTGACGGCAAGCGACACCTCGAAGTTTGTAGATATTATCGCGGCGGCGTCCAACAGCGCCAACACAGACGTCTCCATGCTGGGAGATTCCTTTCAGTACGTCGCGCCCGTGGCGGGCGCCATGGGGTACTCCGCAGAAGACGTCGCCGTCGCCCTGGGCCTTATGGCAAATAGCGGCATCAAGGCGTCCCAGGCCGGCACCGAATTGCGCACGGCAATCGCAAACATGGTATCCCCCACAAACAGCATGAAAGCGGTTATGGACGAATACGGCATCTCTCTGACCGACGCGGACGGGAATATGCTCTCTCTCTCGGAGGTCATGGACGAACTGCGCGAAAAGCTGGGCGGACTGGACGAGGCAACACAGGCTGCCGCCGCGTCTACGCTCTTCGGCAAAGAGGCCATGTCCGGGATGCTCGCGATTATCAACGCCGCGCCGGAGGATTACGATTCACTCACAGAAGCTATTGGCGACTCCAGCGGAACAACGGAGGAAATGGCGAACATCATGCAGGACAACGCCGCGGGAGCGACAGAGAAGCTGAAGTCCGCCATAAA
>CAYQWH010000127.1:0-4776 GCA_964421265.1 uncultured Oscillospiraceae bacterium
CCATTTAGGACGCGTTCCATCGCCACGTGTTACGGCGTCCACGCCATCTGTTTTGCGATATCGGTTGGTTCACCAGCCAATAATATTGAGACCAGTAGTTATCAATTTTAATATAATTTAGTAATATTGTGCTATACTGACTCCGAAAAAAAGACTGTGTGCTGGGGTATCCTCTCCGCCGCGATCTGACAGGCTGAATCACCCGCAGCGGATGCCGCGACTCTTACCGTGTACTTAGGTGAGATCCGCAGGCGCGGATATTATTCCAACCGGATGATCAGTCCGGGTGAAAGCAGAACCCGGGGACGTTCCGCCCGGAAACGGGGCGGTTCCGGCGACTGCAATCCAAGCCGCTCATATCCCTACATTAGGTGAATCGTCCGTTTTGTGGAAAAGTTAATATCTTTTTCAAAAAATTTTCCGGGTTTTATATAAAGTTACGCCGCGGGTCAATATGTACGGAGGGGTGACCCTCCGTCTCGGTTATGAGTTCTCGGTCGCGTCCAGTCTGTCTCTGAAAAGCAGTGATATGCACCACAGCGCGGCCAGCGCCACAAGCGTATAGACCACACGGCTTATGGATGCAGTCTGCCCCCCGAAGAGCCACGCCACCAGGTCAAATTTGAATATCCCGACCATGCCCCAGTTCAGTCCGCCAATTATGACGAGAATAAGGGCTATTCTGTCCATTATCATGTCTCTGTTCCTCCTTGTCTCCCCGGTGCGTCCCGGCGAGGTTTATATGTTAATCAATCGTCGTTACAAGTATAATCTTTCCCCAAAGAAAGAGAAATATACATAAATCATTGTCTGTCAGGCCACACAGATTGGGACTTTGCACATTGTAATGTTTAAAATGATGTGGTAAAATAGAAAAAACTGAACCTTTGGAGGTGTGCTAATGACAGAAATACTAAAGCTTCTTGAGGAGAACGCGCGGTACACGCCGGAGCAGCTCTCCGCCATGACCGGAAAGTCCGTGGAAGAGGTAGTGGATATTATAAAAAAGTGCGAAGACGCGCACATCATTAACGGTTACGTGGCCCTTATTGACTGGGACAGGACGGCTGAGGAGGCCGTGACCGCTCTCATAGAGGTCAAGGTCACGCTTCAGCGGGACGAGGGGTTTGAGCGCATAGCAAACAGGATCTACCAGTACGACGAGGTAGACAGTGTGTACCTGATGTCCGGCGCGTTCGACCTGACTGTTATCGTCTCGGCAAAGTCCCTGAAGGACGTGGCGCAGTTTGTATCCGGCAAGCTGGCAACCATCGAGGGTGTGCTGTCCACCGCCACGCACTTTATATTAAAACGCTATAAGGACAAGGGCAGGACGTTCCTGGTGGCGCCTGAGCAGGAGGAGCGTGTACTGTTTGTATGATGGACTATTCCAGGATCTTGTCAAAAAGTATACAGGAGATCCAACCATCCGGAATACGCAAATTTTTCGATGTGCTGGAAAATATGCAGGACGCCATCTCGCTGGGCATCGGTGAGCCGGATTTCGTCACACCGTGGCACATCCGCGAGGCGGGCATATACTCTCTGGAGCAGGGACACACAAAATACACCGCCAACGCCGGCATGACGAGACTGCGCCAGGAGATAGCCCGGTACCTGGAACGGCGGTTCGATCTGCGGTACGATCCGCTGTCACAGATTATCGTAACTGTTGGCGGCAGCGAGGCGATTGACCTGACTCTCCGGGTGCTGCTTAATCCCGGTGACGAGGTTATTATACCGTCCCCGTCCTTCGTCTGCTACAGTTCCATCACCGCCATGGCCCACGGCGTGCCGGTTTTCATAGAGACTAAGGCGGAAAACGAGTTCCGCGTCACGGCGGAGGAAATCCGATCCGCCATCACTCCTAAAACAAAGGTGCTGCTTCTCCCGTTTCCGAATAACCCCACAGGCGCGGTTATGAGACGTCAGGACATACTGGAGATCGCGGAGGTCCTGCGCGGCACCGATATTATAATATTGTCGGATGAGATATACGCGGAACTGAGTTACGGGTTCCATCACACATCCCCGGCGAATATACCGGAACTTCAAGATCGCACCGTCGTCGTCTCGGGGTTCTCCAAGGCTTACGCCATGACGGGCTGGCGGCTTGGCTATGTCTGTGGGCCGTGCGAGATTATCCGGCAGATGCTGAAGCTCCATCAGTACGCGATTATGTCGGCTCCGACTATGAGTCAGTACGCCGCTATTGAAGCGCTCAAAAACGGAGACGAGGATATTGAGAAAATGCGTACGTCCTATGACCACAGGCGCAAGCTGATGCTGAAGGGCCTGCGCGACCTGGGACTTGACTGCTTTGAGCCAAGGGGCGCGTTTTACATCTTCCCCTGTATACGCCGGTCGGGACTGTCGTCGGAGGAATTCTGCACACGGTTCCTGCAAGAGGAGCGTGTGGCGGTGATACCCGGGGACGCGTTCGGCCCCGGCGGTGAGGGATTTGTGCGAATGAGCTACGCGTCGTCGGTGGAGAACCTTGAAATGGCACTGTCAAAGCTCGGTAAATTTTTAGAAAGATTGGAGTAGGCAAGATGAAATACATTCTTATTATAGGCGATGGTATGGCGGATAATCCTGTTCCGGAGCTGGGAAACAAAACCCCGCTGGAGTACGCGAATATCCCGACTATGGACTATCTCGCCGCTCACGGTGAGATTGGCAATGTGATGAACGTGCCGACCGGTCTGGTCCCCGGCAGCGATACCGCGATCTTGTCCATATTCGGCTGCGACCCGCGCGTATGCTATACAGGGCGCGCGCCTTTGGAAGTCGCTGCGGCCGGGATAGCTCTGAAGCCCGGTGAAGTAGCAATGCGCTGCAATATGGTGACGTTTGAGGATAACGATCTGCCCCTGAGAGAGAGGAAAATACTGTCCCACTCGGCAGGTTCGATTGCCGGCGATGAGTCCATCGCCATCGTAACCGCGCTGTTTGAGGAGCCGGAGTTTAAGGAGGCCGCCGCGAGAGCCGGAGTGAGGGTGTATCCGTCGCCGTCGTTCAGGCACTTCGCCGTGCAGTCACAGACGGACATAACAGGTCTGAAGCTGACGCCTCCCCACGATCATCTGGGCGAGGTGGCAGGGCCTCTGTTCCCGCGCGGCTGCGCGAACGCGGACGTCCTTGGCGGACTTATGGAACTGGCCTTTGAGAAGCTGAACCACCATCCGTTGAACGAAAAGCGCCGCGCAGAGGGCAAGCTCCCGGCGAACGGCATATGGTTCTGGGCAGAGGGCACGGCGGTGGAACTGCCAAACTTCTATGACCATTACGGCAAGACGGGAGCCGTCATATCCGCGGTTCCGCTGTGCCAGGGCATCGCCAGGCTGACGGGCCAGGAGGCCGTCATAGTCCCGGGCGCGAACGGTGAGCTTACCACTAATTACCAGGGCAAGGTCGACGCCTGCATTGAGACGTTGAAGAGCAAAGACTTTGTCGCTGTGCACCTTGAGGCGCCCGACGAGTGCACCCACAACGGCGATACTCCCGGCAAACTCCAGGCGATAGAAAATCTTGACTCCAAAATCATCGCGCCGATAGTTGACAGGCTGCGCAGAGACGGCATAGACTTCAGAATGCTCATTTTAAGTGACCATAAGACGCTTACGTCCACGAGAGGTCACGACGGCGATCCGGTTCCATTTGTTATCTATGACAGCAGGGTGGACTCAGGAACCGATAATGTGTTCTCCGAAAAGTGCGGTGAACGGGGCGTCGCGCTGGACGCTGGCACCAAGCTCATGGACAGGTTGTTCCAGTCGTGAAAGCGAAAAGCGTACTTGTCAAGGCCAACGCCAAGATCAATCTGACGTTGGATGTTTTGCGGAAGCGTCCCGACGGCTACCACGATATGTACATGATAATGCAGAGTGTCGATCTCTGTGACGATGTGCGCGTTTCGATCCGCGACGGTTCAGGGATAACGGCTGTAACCAACAGATCGTATTTGCCGAACGGAGAGGACAACCTGGCGTATAAAGCGGCCAGGGAATTTATGGCCGTCTCCGGGATGTCTGATTTCCGCGTCGCCATTGATATACGGAAACGGATACCCGCATCCGCCGGGCTGAGCGGCGGCAGTGCTGACGCGGCGGCGGTGCTGAAAGCGTTGAACTCCATGCTGAACAGGCCGGTGCCGTACAGCAAGCTCTTAAAAGCGGCAGAATCCGTGGGGTTAGACGCCGTGTTCTGCTTCGAGGGCGGGACAAAGCTGGCGACAGGGCGTGGTGAAGTCCTGAGCGATCTGTCTCCTCTGCCGGAATGTCAGATCGTTATAATCAAGCCCGACTTCTCCGCGTCTACGCCGAGGATTTTCGAGCAGATAGACTCTGTCCCGATTAAACAGCATCCCGACAGCGCCGGCATGATCGCGGCACTGGAACGCGGGAGCTTAACGGATGTGGCCCGACGCTGTTTTAACGTGTTTGAAAACGCTCTGCCGCCGAGAAAAAGAGAAAAAATATTCGATATCAAGAACGCGCTGCTGAGCTATGGCGCTTTGGGTGTCTCCATGAGCGGAACAGGATCGGCGGTATATGGCATATTCGATAAAAGTGACAAGGCTGCGGAGGCATATAGGAAACTCGGCAAAAAATACGAGGACTGTTTCCTGACCAAACCCACGAATGCCACCCGCCATTGAATTTGCCGCGTCGCGGAAACGCTGAGAACCGCGCCGCTATTCAATCAGCGTTTCCCTTACGGCTTAACAGGCGCGTAGCCGGGGACTGATACTGATCCCTGATAAACATATTTAAA
>CAYQWH010000128.1:0-4740 GCA_964421265.1 uncultured Oscillospiraceae bacterium
GCTTTATTACTGTACCACACTTCCCCCGCTTTGTCAAGTAGTATTTTGAGGTTTTCGCTTCTTTTTCGCGAGGTTTGCGTAATCGGGGGAAATTTTTTCCGTCGATTCATGATACGGAGCGCTTTCTGGACCGTTGTACAGATAAATCGGGACCCGATCCTGTGGACCGGGCCCCGATATTTATCAGTTGGATGACAGTTCCTGTCCGGCGACGTAACGCATCAGCACGGTGGCGGTGTGGTCCCTCTGGGCGGTGGTCTGTGGGGACATCTCCGTCGCGGACATACCGGTCAGTATCCCCACGGCGTAAGCCCACTCCATCTCGTCCCGCGCCCAATCGGAGATCAGGGACGCGTCGGTGAATTTGTCAAGCTCGCTCTGCGCGCTCACGTCCCCGCCGACGGCCTGAGTGTACCTGTACATTATAACCGCAAGCTGCTCACGGGTGAGGCCCGTGTCCGGAGAGAACTCCTGGGGATTGAACCCCTGGATTATCCCCTTCTCCACGCTCCACGCCACAGCCTCTCTGTACCAGTCCTGGGTCAGGTCCTGGAACGTCACGGTATTCTCCGACTCCGGCTGGCCCGCCGCCACCCACAGGGCGTACACCATCTCCGCCCGCGTGGCCCCGTCTGTGGGTCTGAACCGGGAGCTGGCGTAATCCGGGAACAGCTTTATATTGTACGCGAAAACCGCCGACTCGTAGTACCAGTCATAAGGCGCCACGTCCGCGTAGAGCGTGAACGCGTCGCTGACGCCCTCCGAGCCGCTGTAGGCGCCGTCCACCATGAGCGTGGAGTCCTCCAGCGCCGTGTACACGGCCTGCGTGTTCTCCGCGCAGAAGTAACGGGCGTTGGCCGATATCCGCGCGCCGCTGTCCGCGACCACGGCGCCGTCCACCTTTATGACAGTTCCCGTCGTCTCCGTCAGCTCAGCAGAGCCGTAAGTCAGTATGACGCTGCACCCGGTGCCCACACGCACCGTCTCGCCCTCCGGCACGACGACGCTCCTGAACCCGGACACCGCGTTCGCCGACGACGTAAGCTCCTCCGCGCTGTCGTAGTAAACCTGCCGCAGTTTCTCATCCACAGCCGCTCTGCCGTCGCTCATGACAGACGCCGTGTATGTATCCTCCGCGTATGACTTTGTAATTAGCGGATCCGAGGACGTGCCGGCGCTGCCCGCCAGAGCCGACGACAGGCTCACCATCAGTCCGAGGGACATCGCCGCCGCTATCAATCTCTTCATAAAATAAAGCCCTCCAGTATGCTGCTCAGTATCCCCGCCCCGGAAGGTCGGTTCCGCGAGCCGAGTCCCCCCGCGCGAACGGGGAGCTGAATCTGTCCGATCGTTAAAAATATTACGTAACAATAAGCATAGTATCATATTTTCCCGCCGAATGCAATAGCAAATTACGTTATTTCTCTTGCAAAAGTGGCGCGAGACGATTATAATAATAAAAATATGCGGCAGTTCAGAGAGGGGGCCAATATGGCGATGACGTGGCAGGAACTTGAGACGCGGTGCGACGCGTGCAGGGACTGCGGGCTTTGCAACAAACGCAGCAACGTCGTGTTCGGTGCCGGGAACAGGAGCGCGAAGGTTATGTTCATAGGCGAGGGGCCGGGAAGCATGGAGGACAAGACAGGCAAGCCCTTCGTGGGACGCGGCGGAAAGCTCCTGGATGATATGCTTGAGATAATAGACCTTGACAGGAACAGGAACATATACATAGCTAACATGGTCAAGTGCCGCCCGCCGGACAACCGCGACCCGCTGAACACGGAGCAGGAGGCGTGCGCCAAATGGCTCAAGGCCCAGATAGAGCTTGTGAACCCGAGGATAATCGTGTGCCTGGGCAGGATCGCCGCCGCCGCGTTCATAAGACCGGACTTCAAGATCTCCAAAGAACACGGCCGGTTCACCGAGAAGAACGGGATAATCTATATGGCGATGTACCACCCGGCGGCGCTTTTGAGGAACCCCGCCAACAGACCGGACACGTTCCTCGACCTTAAAGCGCTCCAGGCGAAGATCCTGGAGGTCTGCCCGGAGACGTATGATATGCGTAAAACCGTACCCGGCTGATTCGCGGACGGGTTTTTATAAAGATATACGAATTTCCGAACTTTTGCGGCCCCGGAGGGGCGAGGGGGCTTGCGCGGGACGGAACGCGGCGCGGTTTACCCGCGATAATGGATCTGTTCGCGGAGCGGTAACAGAGAATGATTCCATCGAATGAGAGGTGCTGGTATGACTTATAAAGACACAGTGGAGCGCTGGGACGTGTTTGAGGTGGCGGCGGAGGGCAGGAGCGACGGCAACCCGTTCACGGATTACGGTATATCCGGCACGTTTGTGGGCGACCACGAGCGCGTCACCGTTCCGGGCTTCTATGACGGGGACGGGGTGTACCGCGTCCGGTTCATGCCGTCCTTTGAGGGCGCGTACACCTTCACCATATCCGGGACTTACGCTGACGGCGACGAGGTGAGCGGCGGGTTTGACGTGGCGCCCGCGTCCGCCGGCAACCACGGCCCCGTCCGGGTGAGGGGGTTCCACTTCGAGTACGAGGACGGCACGCCCTTTTACCCCGTGGGGACCACGGCGTATGTCTGGGAGCTGCAGAATGAGGAGCTGAGAGAGCGGACGCTCAGGACGCTCTCCGCCGGGTATTTTAACAAGATACGCTTCTGCGTGTTCCCGAAGCACTACCTCTATAATCTCCGCGACCCCATCTCCTTCCCCTACGAGGGCACGCCCTGTAAATTCCCACGGGAGATAACCGGCGACTTCTACAGGTACATGGCCGTCCAGCCGGGGAACAGCTGGGACTTCTCAAGGTTCAACCCCGCGCACTTCAGGAACGTGGAGCGCGCCATCGAGTCCCTGCGGGAGCTGGGCATAGAGGCGGATCTCATATGTATGCACCCCTATGACCGCTGGGGGTTCTCCCATATGTCCCGCGGCGAGGACGCGCTCTATCTGAAATACATAGTCGCCCGGTTCTCCGCCTACAGGAACGTCTGGTGGAGCCTTGCCAACGAGTACGACCTCCTCACGGACAAGACGATCGCCGACTGGGAGAGCTGCGCGGCGGTTCTTGTGGAGAACGACAGGTACCGCCATCCGCGCAGCATACACAACTGTCTCACCCTGTACGACCACACCCGCCCGTGGATAACCCACTGTTCCATACAGAGGACGGACGTCTACAAGTGCGCCGAGTACGTGGACGAGTACCGTGTCAGGTACGGCAAGCCCGTGGTGCTTGACGAGATAGCCTACGAGGGCGACCTGGACCAGGGCTGGGGGAACATAAGCGGCCAGGAGCTTGTGCGCCGGTTCTGGGAGGCGGCCATGCGCGGCGGCTACGCCAGTCACGGTGAGACGTATGAGAACCCGGACGGCGTCCTCTGGTGGAGCCATGGCGGTGAGCTGCGAGGCCAGAGCCAGGAGCGTCTCAGGTTCCTGCGCGATATACTGGCGCAGACGCCGGGACCGGGCCTGCGGCGCATGGACGCGGCCTGGGACGAGGTGGCGGCCACGGCGGACGTGCCCGGCGACAGCGGGTACTACATCTATTACTACGGCTTCATGCGCCCCGGGAAACGGAACTTCTCCTTTGACAGCTCCAGAACCTTCCGCGCGGAGGTGATCGACACGTGGAACATGACCGTGGAGAGCGCGGGCACGCACTCCGGCTCCTTCACCCTGCGGCTCCCCGGACGGGAGTATATGGCGGTCAGGCTGACAGACACCGCCGCTCCGGGAGCCGCCCGCTGATCGCCCGCCCGACAGGGCGCCGCCGCTCCCTCACTGGCGCGGCTTGGGGATGGGGAACCTCCGGGTGAATCGCCCGGGGCCGAACCGCCTTTTCTGACGCAGAATCCTTGCCCTTGCCGGTTCAGTCAGAGCTTCCCTAAAAAATTTTTGTTAACTTAAAACTTTCTTAATATTTTACTGTTGTGTTCTTAACACTTGGGGAGTAACATAAATAGCGTGAGATTAATTCACCTTTTTCATTTTATCCTCTTTTCATTTTTTGGGCGGGACCCTTTAGCCGGGGGTTCCGTCTTTTTTATGTCTCTGTCACGTAAGTAATCGGCGTTAAAGACTGCGCCGGGAGCCTGGCCGCGGCCTGACGGCCTTGGCGAGGTTCGCGTTCCGCTTCCTGCTGCGCTGAAATCAAAATACAGACCTGTTATTGCGCGTCTCCCCCGCTTCCCAAAACATGGGGCACGTCTGTTTGCGGCGCGGGAGGCGCGGCGAAAAAATTCTCCGTTCCTCTTTAAATTTCGGAAAAATCGGCGTATAATATATACCCGGCAGCCGACAGATTACGGACGCGGCGGCGCGGAAAATCAGAATTATTAAGGTGCGATATATGGAGACAACAGAATTGCGGAGCCGCTTTGTAAAGGCCCGCCGCCAGATAATAAGAAACGAGTTCCGGTTCCTCAACCCAAAGCAGCAGGAGGCGGTCATGACCACCGAGGGGCCGCTGCTGCTCCTGGCCGGCGCCGGCAGCGGCAAGACCACCGTGCTCATAAACCGCGTGGCGAACCTGATCCGCTACGGCCGGGCCTCCGACTCCCAGGATGTGCCGGAGAACATAGGCGAGGAGGACCTGGCGCTCCTTGAGAGGTGCGCCGCCGACGGCGGGGAGCCGTCGGCTGAGGCGGCGCGGCTGTGCGCGCTGGATCCGGTGGAGCCGTGGCGCGTCCTGGCCATCACCTT
>CAYQWH010000129.1:0-4623 GCA_964421265.1 uncultured Oscillospiraceae bacterium
ACACTCCGTTCGCTAAGAAGTATTTTTTGACACGGCAAAGCCGCGCCAAAAAATGATTTTTACTTTATTCGCGCCTTTGGCGCGAACTCTGCGAGGCTTTTGGTTCGCGCGGGCGCGAGGCTTGGGGGTTGGCGCGTTTGGTCTTGGGCTTTGGGTTTTCGATTGCGGGGGCGTTGAGGGGTGTTTTTTTCGTCAGCTAAGCCGACGAAAAAAAGGTTTTTTACTTTATTCGCGCCTTTGGCGCGAACTCTGCGAGGCTTTTTGCTTTGCGTGAACTCTGCTGGCTTTTGTGCTGGCTTTTGTTATTGATTTTGCTTTGCGCGGTGTCATCGCTTATTTTATTCATCGGCGTTATCTCTTATCAGCTATTATCTTGGCTGCCTTCGATTACTATTATCATTATTTATTATATAAGGAGAAACAGGGACATGACAGAGAAAGAGAAGATGTTATCGGGTATGACTTACAACTCGGGGGACCCGGAGTTGGAGCGGGAGAGGGCTCGGTGCAAGGACCTTTGCTTCGAGTTTAACAACACGCCCCCTTCACAGGGGGAGAAGATGCGGGACATAATCCGCAGGCTCTTCGGCAGGACGGGAGAGTGCTTTGAGGTCAGCCCGATTTTCTGGTGCGATTACGGGTACAATGTCGAGATCGGCGACTTCTTTTACGCTAACCACAACCTCATTTTGCTGGACGTGGCGAAGATCGTCTTCGGCCACCATGTGCTGATCGGGCCGAACTGCGGGTTCTATACCGCGTCACACCCCATCGACTACCAGCGGCGCAACGTGCCCGTGGAGTTCGCCTACCCCATTACCGTGGGGGATAACGTGTGGTTCGGCGCGGGCGTACACGTGATGCCGGGCGTCACCGTCGGCAGCAACGTGGTCATCGGCGCGGGAAGCGTCGTGACTAAGGATATTCCGGATAACGTGGTGGCTCTCGGTTCGCCCTGTCATGTCCTGCGGCCTATTACGGAGAAGGACAGGGAGACACAGTGGGACCTGGAGTCGTTTTTAAAGACAAGAAAATAAACAGGAGATGCGATCAATGGTTAAGTATACTACGGCGGAGCTGAGAACTAAGTTCATTGACTTCTTCAAGAGCAAGGGACATATGGCGCTTCCAAGCTTTTCGCTCATACCTCAGGACGACCCCTCGGTGCTCCTCATCAACGCGGGAATGACGCCCATGAAGGCCTGGTTCACCGGGGCGGAGACGCCGCCGGCAAAACGCGTGTGTACCTGCCAGAAATGCGTCAGAACCGGCGACATAGACCTTATCGGCACGACGGACAGACACTGCACCTATTTCGAGATGCTGGGCAATTTCTCCTTCGGCGACTACGGCAAGCACGAGGCGATTAAGTGGGCGTGGGAGTTCCTGACAAGCGAGGAGTGGATCGGGCTGGACCCGGACAGGCTCTACCCGTCCATATTCGAGACGGACGAAGAGGCGTTCCGCGTGTGGAACGAGGAGATAGGCGTGCCGGCGGAGCGCATTTACCGCTTCGGGCGGGAGGACAACTTCTGGGAGCACGGCGCGGGACCGTGCGGCCCCTGTTCGGAGATCTATTACGACCGGGGAGCCGATAAGGGCTGCGGCAGACCCGACTGCCACGTGGGCTGCGACTGCGACAGGTTCATCGAGGTCTGGAACGTGGTGTTCTCGGAACTGGAGAACGACGGCAACGGCAATTACACGCCGCTGAAACAGAAGAACATCGACACCGGCATGGGACTTGAGCGGCTGGCCTGCGTGGTGCAGGAGGTGGACAGCGCGTTCGACGTGGACTCCGTCAGGAACATCACCGACGCCGTATCGAGCATCACAGGCGCCCATTACGGCGACAGCCACAAGACGGACGTGGCGCTCAGGATTATCACCGACCACATCCGCTCATCCGTGTTCATGATCTCCGACGGGATCACGCCGTCCAACGAGGGACGGGGCTACGTGCTGCGCCGTCTGCTGAGAAGAGCGGCGCGCCACGGGCGGCAGCTGGGCGTGGAGGGCACGTTCCTCCATAAACTCTGCGACGTGGTCGTCCGGGAGAACGCGGCGGCGTACCCGGAACTGGCGGAGAAACAGAGCTTCATAGAGAAGGTTATCGAGAACGAGGAGGAGACATTCGCCCGGACGCTGGAGACGGGTATGCGCATCATGGATCAGCTGGTGCGGGAGCACGTCGAGCACAGCATGGGCATCATCTCAGGCCGTGTGGCGTTCACGCTCCACGACACCTACGGGTTCCCGCTGGATCTGACGAGGGACATCGCGGAGGAGGCGGGCCTCGAAGTGGACGAGGCGGGGTTCACCAAGTGCATGGAGGAACAGCGCAGAGCGGCCAAGACAGCCCGCGAGAGCGCCGTAGACGGCGCGTGGCAGGATATGGACCTGAAGCTGGACGGCACGCCCACGGCGTTCGTGGGGTACAGCGAGCGTGAGATTACCACCATCGTGCGGCGCGTCATCCGGGACGACGAGATTGTGGATTCCGCCGTCGAGGGCGAGAAGGCGACGCTGGTGCTGGAAGTGACGAATATGTACGCGGAGATGGGCGGACAGGTGGCCGATCAGGGCATTATCAAGTGCGGCAACGGCGTATTCGAGGTCAGCGACGTCCAGCGCAACAGATCCGGCAAGGTGCTCCATTACGGCACCGTCTTGAGGGGCAGGATCGGCGAGAGCGACAGGGTCAAGGTCGCGTATGACACCGAACGCAGACAGGCCGTCTCCCGCGCGCACACGGCCACGCACCTGCTGAACGCGGCGCTGCGCAAGGTTTTAGGCGACCACGTACACCAGGCCGGTTCCTACGTGTCGCCCGATAAGCTGCGGTTCGACTTCACCAACTTCAGCCCGCTGTCCGACGAACAGCTCGCGGAGGTGAACAGTCTGGTGCAGGAGGAGATACTGCGCGGCGAGAACGTGGTCGTCCGGGAGATGCCGATCGAAAAGGCGCGCAAGCTGGGCGCGCAGGCGCTCTTCGGGGAGAAGTACGGCGACATCGTCCGCGTGGTGTCGGTGGGCGACGGGTTCTCCGTGGAGTTCTGCGGCGGCACGCACGTGACGAATACCGCGCTGGTCGGCCCGTTCCGCGTGGTGTCACAGTCCTCCGTGTCGGCGGGCGTCAGGAGAGTGGAGGCCTACGTGGGCAAGATGTACTACTCCGACGCGGCGTGGCACCAGAGGACGGTGAGCGATGTGGCGGCGGCTCTGAAAGCGCCCGCCGACAGGATATTGGAGAGGGTGCTGGCGCGGGAGAAGGCGCTGGCGTCGCTGTCGGAGAGCTTCGAGGTGCTCCAGGCGAAAATGCGCACCCAGGAGACGGACACGTTCATGTCGGCGCTGCGGACGGTGAGAGGACTGCACGTGGCCACGTACACCTACCACAGCATGAAGATAAAGGAACTGCGGCAGCAGGGCGATATTATGCGCTCCAGGGACCCGAAGATAGTGGCGGTTATCGCGGCTATCAGCCACGGGAAGGTGACGTTCTTAGCGCTGTGCGGTCAGGAGAGCGTGGATCTGGGGCTGGACGCGCGGGAACTTATCGAGCGCGTAACGGCGGCGTGCAGCGTGGATCACGTCGGCAACGGCGGCGGCCACGCCGAATCCGCCATGGGCGGCGGCAAGAACCTGCTGCTGGTGGATAACGCGCTGGCGGTCGTGGACGACTACGTGGTCGAGACGCTCGACAGGAACAAGAAGGACTGACCCGGCGCGGTTCGGTTCCGGGAACCGGCGCGGTTCGGTTCGGTTTAAAAGGCTTTCAGCTTTTGTATATGGCGCGAGAACGCGAAAACGCGCGAGGACATTGGATATTCAATCTGAGATTTAGTATAAGGTTCCGGGCAGGACGGCTGCCGGACGGAAAGGAGCGGGACGATGGACATAATTTTAGACGATAACTGCCTGTTTTGCGGGATAATATCGGGCAAGGTACCCTCGGACAAGGTGTACGAGGACGACAGGACGCTGGCGTTCCGGGACATCAATCCCCAGGCGCCGACGCACATACTGGTGGTGCCGAAGAACCACATTAAGTCGGTGGCGGAGCTGACGGGGGACAACTCCCGGTGGGCGGCGTGGTGCCTTGAGACGGCGGCGGAGGTGGCGCGGCGGGAGAACCTGAGCGGCGGGTTCCGGGTCATCTCGAACTGCGGGGCCGACGCCGGTCAGACGGTGCCCCATCTGCACTTCCATATTCTGGCCGGGACGAATATGGGCGAGAAGCTCATGTGACGGCGGCAGGGCGCGGTCTGGAGGTGATGCTGTGTGCGGCTGTGCGTCGGTATACTTGCCCACGTTGACGCGGGGAAAACCACATTGAGCGAGGCGCTGCTCTACACGTCCGGCGCGATCCGCGCCCAGGGGCGGGTGGATTACGGCACCGCGTTCTTGGACAACTTCGCCATCGAACGGCAGCGCGGCATCACCATATTCAGTAAACAGGCGGTATTTACCCACAACGGCGTTCAGGTGACGCTGCTGGACACGCCGGGTCACGTGGACTTCTCGACGGAGACGGAGCGGACGCTGGACGTGCTGGACTGCGCCGTCCTCGTCGTCAGCGCGCCGGAGGGGGTGCAGAGCCACACGGTCACGCTGTGGAAC
>CAYQWH010000130.1:0-4586 GCA_964421265.1 uncultured Oscillospiraceae bacterium
AGTTCTATCTGCCGGAGGCGCTGCCATAGCTGATACGCGGCGGTTCCATCAGCCTGATTACCGTGCTGGCGTACACAGCTATAGCGGGAGCGATCGGAGCCGGAGGGCTTGGAGATATTGCAATCCGGTACGGTTACAACCGATATGAATTTGACGTACTTGTAGTGACTGTGATACTTCTTGTCATTTTGGTGGAAATATTACAGACTATATTTAATGTAATTGCGAATAGAGTTGATAAGCGCATCAAGAAATAGGCACAGATAATATCCCGCAAGATGAGCTTTGAGACTTTACTGTATAAGCGTTTCGCGCGTGCCCGCATAAACTGGATTAGGTGGATTAGAGAACGCGCCACACGTGAAGACCGCGCTTTACAAATTCAGAAAAAATCACCGCAATAAATAAGCGGCGCTATAAAATAACAGGAGGAATACATACCATGAAAAAAATATGTGCTATTTTGCTTTCTCTCGTGCTGGTGTTTTCTCTGGTAGCCTGTGGAAGCAGTACCGATTCCGACACAGCGGATAAAGAACAATCCCAGGGAGCGTCTGACGAGGACGGATCAACTTCTGAAGGAACCACAGGAACTGGTACCGGCGCGTCAGATGACGAGCAATCTTCCGACGCGTCCGATGAGGACGGATCCGAGTCTGAAGAGACAACGGGAGAGGCCGTGACACTCCGCGTCGGCGCGTCTCCTACGCCCCATGCCGAGATACTGACTTTCGCGAAAGATATTCTGGCAAGCGAATACAATGTCAATCTGGAGATCATAGAGTACAGCGATTACGTAGTTCCGAATACGGCCGTGGAAGAAGGGGAAGACGACGCGAACTACTTCCAGCATACACCATATCTTGAGACTTTCAATGAGGACAACGGGACGCACCTGGTCAGCGTGGCGAAGATCCATTATGAGCCGTTTGGACTTTATTCCGAGACGGTGACAGATGTGGCTGATCTGCCCGATGGCGCGGTCATTGCTATTCCAAATGACGGATCGAACGAAGCGCGCGCTCTGTACCTGCTGGAAGCGGAGGGACTCATAACGCTTGACCATGAGGCGGGCTTTAACGCGACCGTGCTGGATATTACTGATAATCCGAAAAATATTACTTTCCAGGAAGTGGCCGCCGAGATGGTGGCGCGCACCCTTGACGATGTTGACGGGGCGATAGTGAACGGGAACTACGCTCTGGAGGCGGGACTTGACATTGCGGACGCGATTGCGACAGAGGCCGCCGATTCCGATTCCGCACAGACCTACGCGAATGTCATAGTAGTGAAAGAAGGCAACGAGGACAACGAGGCGGTGAAAGCTCTGGTTGAAGTTTTGACCAGTGACGCTGTCCGGGATTATATCAATGACACCTATGACGGCGCCGTTGTGCCGGTTTTCTAATACCAGTTCTTTTTAAAAAGCTTTAAAGCCTTTATGCAAAGCGCCGAAGGCGCGTAAAGAGCTCAAGAGACGGAGTGACGCGTAAAAGCGCGGCACGAATACGCAAAGCGTGCGTATCCCGAATTAAATCCTTTAATTCGGGATTAGTATAAGGTGTAATAATAAAGGAGGATACTATTATGTCGAACGTTTACAAGGGTACATTGGGACTTATCGGGAATACTCCACTGGTTGAGCTTGTGAACCTTGAGAAGAGCGAAAAGCTGGAGGCTACTGTACTGGGGAAGCTGGAATATTTCAATCCGGCCGGCAGTGTCAAGGATCGTATCGCCAAGGCGATGATTGAGGACGCGGAGGAGAAGGGACAGCTGAAAGAAGGCTCTGTCATAATCGAGCCGACCTCCGGCAATACCGGTATCGGATTGGCCGCTATTGCCGCGGCAAAGGGCTACCGCATAATCCTGACCATGCCTGAGACTATGAGCGTGGAACGCAGGAATATTCTGAAAGCGTATGGCGCGGAGCTTGTCCTGACCGAGGGCGCGAAGGGCATGAAAGGCGCGATCGCAAAAGCTGAGGAACTGGCGAAGGAAATCCCCAACAGTTTCATCCCCGGCCAGTTTGTGAATCCGGCGAACCCGGCTATTCACAAGGCCACCACTGGGCCGGAAATCTGGAACGATACGGACGGCGCGGTAGATATTTTCGTAGCTGGCGTAGGTACCGGCGGTACTGTGACGGGGGCGGGGGAATACCTGAAGGAGCAGAAGCCGGAAGTCAAGGTGGTAGCTGTAGAGCCTGCGGACTCGCCGGTGCTGTCTGAAGGGAGATCGGGTTCCCACAAGATCCAGGGGATCGGAGCCGGGTTCGTGCCTGACGTGCTGAATACAAAGGTCTATGACGAGGTTATACCGGTTAAGAACGAAGACGCCTTTGAAACCGCCAAACAGTTGGCGAAAAAGGAGGGCATCTCGGTAGGCATTTCCTCAGGCGCCGCTCTCTACGCGTCGATCGTCCTGGCGAAACGACCGGAGAACAAAGGCAAGGTTATTGTCGCTATCCTGCCGGACTCCGGCGACAGGTACTACTCGACACCGTTGTTTGTGGAATAATACGGTTTACCTGTTATTTGCCTCTATTAGCGAATGCGCTCTGTCACGTGTTCGCGCCGGACTGCTGCGCGTCACGGCGCGCTATATGAAAGCTTAACGCGCGATCGCCCTTGCGGAGGCTTTTACGGGAACCGCTGCTATGGCTTGCGATAAGTGATTATGAAGGAAGGCGGCTTGTTTGAACTGGGAATTTATTGAGAAGTATCTGCCACTGTATAGACAGGCGGCAGCGCTGACAGTGAAAATAGGATTTATGGGGATAGCAGCCGCCATCGTCGTCGGCCTGGTATGTACAGTTATTCAGTATTACAGGATTCCAATTGTCAGGAGGATCGTGGCTGTTTATATCGAGATCAGCAGGAACACACCGCTTTTAATACAGTTGTTCTTTATGTATTACGGTCTGCCGAAAATCGGGATTAAGATAGACGCTTCCACCTGCGGCGTAGCGGGACTGGCGTTTCTTGGCGGCAGTTATATGGCGGAGGCTTTCCGCAGCGGCATTGAAGCGGTTGAGCCGATACAGGAGGAAAGCGCCTACAGCCTCGGTCTTGGAAAGATGCAGACAATGCGCTATGTGATCCTGCCGCAGGCATTTGCCATCAGTGTTCCGGCTTTTATGGCGAATGTTATATTCCTGCTGAAAGAAACAAGCGTGTTCTCCGCTATAAGCCTGATGGACTTGATGTTCACAGCAAAGGATCTGATTGGACTGTACTATAAGACGACAGAGAGCCTGTTTTTACTGGTTGTATTCTATTTGCTGATTTTGCTTCCGGTTTCCTTACTGGGAAGCCTCTTGGAAAGGAGGCTGCGCCGTGCCGGATTTGGGTCTTGATGTGCTTCTAAAAGGGAAGAACCTGGCCAGGATTTTTGGCGGGCTTGGCGTCGCGCTTAAAATCAGCATGATTTCCGTCGCGATCAGTATTCCTCTTGGCGTGGTGCTTGGTATCCTGATGACGTGGAAGAACCCGATATTCAGCGCGATCATGCGGTGCTATGTGGAATTTGTCCGCATCATGCCGCAAATGGTATTACTGTTCCTCGTTTACTTCGGGACGACACGGGCGTTTGGCTGGAACCTGTCCGGCGAGTTTGCCTCGATAATCGTTTTTGCCGTTTGGGGAACCGCCGAGATGAGCGACCTTGTGCGCGGCGCTATCACCAGTATCCCGGCGCACCAGTATGAGAGCGCGGAAGCTTTGGGCTTGAACAAAGTAAAGACATACAGATACATAATTCTTCCGCAGACTGTGCGGCGGCTGATTCCGCTGTCGATCAACCTGATAACGAGGATGATAAAGACTACCAGCCTGGTTCTGATGATCGGCGTGGTCGAGGTGCTGAAGGTGGCGCAACAGATTATAGAGGCCAACCGGATGAGCAGCCCAAATGCCGCGTTTGGCGTGTACCTGACGGTATTTGTACTGTATTTCATCGCCTGCTGGCCAATCAGTATGCTTGCGAAGTACCTTGAGAAAAAGTGGAGGTGAGAAATTGTCAGAACCGATTTTAACAATAGAACACCTTACTAAAAGCTATGACGAATTAACAGTTCTGGATGATTTGAACCTCCAGGTGCATGAGGGCGAAGTGATTGTGATTGTCGGGCCGAGCGGATGCGGAAAGAGTACATTGCTTCGCTGCATGAATGCTCTGGAGGACATCCAGGGCGGCGAGATCCGTCTGCATGGAGAACTTGTCTCCAAAAGCAGTAAGAAACTGACTAAAATTCGTGAGAAGATCGGCATGGTGTTCCAAAGCTACGAACTGTTTCCCCATATGACGGTGTTAGACAATATTATGTTAGCGCCCACAAAGGTTCAGAAACGGCCAAAAGCGGAGGTCAGAGAAGAAGCGTTATCCCTTTTGTCCCGTGTGGGGCTTAAGGAAAAAGCTGACAGTTTCCCGAGACAGCTTTCCGGTGGACAGAAGCAGAGAGTGGCGATTGTCAGAGCTTTGTGTATGCATCCTGAGATCATGCTGTTTGATGAAGTTACGGCGGCGCTTGACCCGGAAATGGTCAGAGAGGTTTTGGAGGTTATTCTGGATCTGGCGGATCAGGG
>CAYQWH010000131.1:0-4557 GCA_964421265.1 uncultured Oscillospiraceae bacterium
ATATATACCGAGAAGGACGGAGAGGTCATTTTCAAAAAATACTCTCCCATGGGTGAGCTCTCCGACTTTGCCGGGCAGATGTGCGAGACGTTGGGGAAAACCACGGGACTTCCGGTGGCGATAACAGACAGAGATACGGTTATTGCCGTATGCAATGTGCCAAGGCGGGAGCTTGCGGGACGTCAGATTGGCGCTGAACTGGAAGGAATAATGGAGAGCCGCCAGCTCTATCACCGTGGAGAAAACGACAGGCTCATTCAAGTCAGCGACGTGTCAGACAAGTACTCCGTCACAGTCGCCGCGCCGATTCTGACCGAGGGAGATGTCATGGGCTGTGTGCTGTTCTTCAGCGAGGGCGGAAGTACTGTCGGAGAGGTGGAATACAAGCTTGCCCAGACTGTTGCCGGGTTCCTTGGCAAACAGATGGAAAGCTGAATCTTAGCTTATCAAGGTGTCCCGGGTACCGGGACACCTCTTTTACCGGCGCCGATTCATATCAACAGGTTGACATAATACAGCAAAACATCTGCGCTAAAGCGCGTGGACGCTAATGACCTCGATGCGAAACTAAGAAATATGACAAGTACAGGCATCTGACCGCATGATTTACAATAGTAATCTGACTTATATTATTCGCCATAAGCTCACTCTCAAAGGCCGTGACGGAGGAACGCCGGGCAATCATGTTCCGCCGCTGTGCAAGAGAACCTGCTGAACGCGACTGCCGCGAGGCGAGCGTTACCATCTTTACAGGAGCCGCGGAGCGGCTCACCCGGAAAGGAACCGGTACCCGGGTTTACATACGCCCTGACTGTCCACGGCAATCGGCCGGAGGACAGTCAGGAGCGCGTTGACTGATAATTAAGCGTCAATCATCCTCGTCATGCTTTGCAGGCTCACGCCCAAAGTAGACAAGTTGTGCATCATTGCCGACGCGGCTGGCGGCAAAAGGCCGGTCGCGCCGGACAGAATCAGCGCGCTGTTAAACCCGATGACAAAACGATAATTTGAGCGAATACGTCGCTCAAGAGCCAGGGCAATCTGGCGCAAGCGTACCAATTCCCATAAATCGTCTGCCATGATGGTAATATCAGCGATCTCCCTGGCGATGGCGGCGCCATCGCTGACGGCAACGCCCACGTTAGCCGCCGAGAGCGCTGGGGAATCATTTATGCCATCCCCAAGCATAATGACCTTGCCGTGCCGGTTCTGCACAGCCTCAACAAAACGCGCCTTGTCCTCGGGCAATACTTCTGAACAGTACTCATCCACTCCCACCTGCCTTGCGATCGCGGCGGCGGTGCGCTCACTGTCCCCGGTGAGCATGACTGTTCTTGAAATACCGGACTTCTTCAACGCCCGAATTACTTCCGCGGCCTCTGGATGGAGCGGGTCAGAGACGCAAATCACAGCGGCGAGTACACCGCCGACCGCCAGGTACAGATGGGAAAACTCCAGGGGGAGCGCGTCAAATCGTACCTGTTCCCCGTCGGGAACAACGCATCCCTCATCCTCAAAGACAAAGTGCGCGCTGCCAATGACGACCTTTTTATCGCCCACAGTGCTGGCGATTCCGTGCGCTACAAGGTACTCCACCTGCGAATGCATCTCATCATGGGACAGGCCGCGCTCCTGAGCGGCACGGACCACCGCGTTTGCCATCGAGTGCGGGAAATGCTCTTCCAGGCACGCCGCCAGACGCAGCATTTCCGCCTCGTCGTGCCCGCCAAAGGGGATTACCCGGGCGACAACAGGACAGGCTCTCGTCAGCGTTCCTGTTTTGTCAAAGATAACCGTGTCAGCCTGAGCCGCTGCCTCCAAGTATTTCCCACCCTTGACGGTGATGTGGTAACGCGCCGCCTCGCGCATGGCGGACAGGACGGCAAGGGGCATTGCCAGCTTCAACGCGCAGGAAAAGTCAACCATTAACACTGCCGATGCCCGGTTGAGATTTTTGGTGACAAGCCATGTGACCGCGCTGCCAAGAAGCGTATACGGAACCAGCTTATCGGCCAGACGCGTGGCGCGGTTCTCCGTTTCGGACTTGAGCTTTTCCGACTGCTCAATCATCGTCACGATCTTATCATAGCGGCTGTCACCGGACTGCTGCGTGACCTGAACGGCACAGGAGCCTTCCTCCACCACTGTCCCCGCGTAGACCAGTGAACCGGGGCGTTTAGCGACGGCTACGGACTCGCCCGTCAGGGACGCCTGATTGATCATCACCTCACCGTCGCGGATTATGCCGTCAAGAGGGATCATACCGCCCATTCGGACGGAGATACAATCGCCTGGACGGACCTTTCCTATGGGCGTGAGGACCTCGCCATGATCCGTCCGGAGCCACACTCGGTCAATGTTCAGTGACATACATGACGCCAGATCCTCCACGGACTTCCTGTGCGTCCACTCCTCCAGCAATTCTCCTAACCCAAGCAGGAACATCACAGACGACGCGGTATTGAAATTCCGCCGCGCCACGGATATTCCTATAGACAACCCGTCCAGCAGCTCCACCTGCAGCTTCCGTCTCCACAGACAGCGCAAGCCGCGGAACAGGTACGGGACGGAGCGCAGGACGGTATAAGCCGCCTGCAGCGGAGCGGGAAAATAGAGCGAGCGTATGACCTTGAACGCCACCATGCCAGTCAGTTTTTCCTCATAGGAGCGATTCAGGGCACGGCTTGTGTGAATGGGCGCCAGCGTATCCCACTTTTCATAGGCGAAACGGCTGAGCGCATGGACAAGCGCGTCCCGCGAACACTGGTAATGGACAATCGCGCAGCGGGTGCGCTCATGGACAACGGCCCGCGTTACTCCGCTTACAGTCTGGAGCCAAGTCTCTAACTGGTCGGCCTGCGCCAGGGTCATGCGCGGCTGGAACAGCCGAATACGCATACGCCCCGCGCTTTCGTGCAAAATCTGAAATTTCAATCAATAATGCTCCCCTCTACGCGAAAGGGAGGTTCGCTTCCGCGACCCTCCCAACGGTTCAATCCTCCGGTTCACCGGATAAGTCCTCGACAACTGCCGCGCCCTCACGCTGCTCGTTTATATCCTTGGCGGAGGCAAGGATGTCGGCGGCGTTCTCCTGAACTGTCGTGACTGTATTCATAACAGAATCCTTCATGCGCAGCGCGGCGGCTGTGACATGAGTATAAGCTTTTTTGGCGTCCCTGCTGGAGAGAAGCTTTATTCCCGCCGTGCCGAACAGAACGCCACCGGCGAAAATAGCCAATCCTTTACCACATTCGGAACTGTTCCAACTCATATGTAGCCCTCCTTACTTATTACACGTGTCTATGACCGGTCCACATCACCATAACCATACAAAACAATGTGGCCCAAGCCCAAAAACGATGACGTTTCATCGGACAAGACCTCCTTTTCCCACCGAACGATTATACCACATCCTCATCCGATTGGCTATGCGGATTCGGACAATTATCGACGGAATCAGACATTTTTATGCGATATTCCGCCGGAGACACCTGGTAATACCGCCGGAACACTACCACGAACTGGCTGACGCTCTCGTAGCCGACGCGGTTCGCTATCTCCATTATTGGCCGATCCGTTGAAAGCAGCAATTCTGCGGCCTTTTTCGCGCGCTGCTCCTGTACAAACTTATGCACAGGCTGGCCGTAAATCCGGCGGAAACAGCTTTTCAGTGTCGTAGGGGATACGCGGAAACGTAAAGTAAGATCCTTTATGGTCACAGTCCGGCTCAAATTCGCGAGAAGGTAATCGTGTACCTGACGCATACGGTCGATATGGAACCGGTCATAGTAGGACATCTTCTCCTTAAAAGGCAGCGTGTACGCGCCGCAGCAGATCAGATACAGAAGTCCCATCACAGCGGAGACGCAGAACCGGCCGTACTCACCCGGCGGCAGCTTCTCAAGCGTCTCAAAAACAGTGTCGTTGCAGTGATTGCGGGGGATGACGGCGCAGCCGCCCTGCCGCTCCATCAGCTCCCGGACACGGGAACCGTCAAGAGCCGCGCCGCCTGTGAGCGCCGACAGACGCGCCAGGCTCTCCCCCGCCCGCGCGTCCATCGCCACGAGTACACCATCCATCTCAGGATCTACCCACTGCAAATGCCGCACATTGGACAGATCGCTCATCAGCAGGATCTCGCCCGACTCAAGGGAGATTTGCAATCCGTCCCGCCACTGGATCACGAGACGGCCGCTCCGGCAGAACAGCGCCTCGAACCGCGCGGGCAAGCGCTCCGGCAGAACAGGCTCGGCGGGGAACGCGCAGCGGAACGCACAGGCCAGCACGCCATCCATGGACGGCAGCCACGTCAGAGAAGAACCGGCGGCTCCCAGCCGCCTTAACAGCGCTTCCAGCATTTTCCAATCAATTTTCTATAAGATAAGACCCGCATATGTCCCCCGTATCCGCCAGCCAGCGTAGCCGCAATTTCCTACCGTGCCATTATTATACACGATTGCGCGGGGAAACGCAACAGCAAAAAACCCTCACCCCTCGGAAGGGGTGAAGGTATAGGTCAGCGAGACTGAGAAACAGTCGTCGGAGCACCACTGTTCT
>CAYQWH010000132.1:0-4503 GCA_964421265.1 uncultured Oscillospiraceae bacterium
GGAAGCTCTGATTAAATCGGCAAGAGCAAGGATTTCCCGTCAGAAAAAGGCGCGAAAGCGCAGGAATACTTTGTGTATTTCAAGCTTGAGCAGCGCGCTTCTGGCGGAAAAGACCCGCCGTCAGCCGCAGACGATTTATTCAGAGGTCCCTTAATCCTGCCCGAATCAAGTGCCGCGCGTCCGCAGCATCCGAGTATTCCAGCATTATCAATACGGTACCACAGCTATCATGTTATATACAACATCAATAATATTACCAAAATATGCTTTATTTTTCAAGCTGAGAATGTTTAACAAATTATAAACTGTAGAATCTCAAATATGTATACTGTTGCCGGAGCCTTGCGCGTGGGAGGCAATCTGAGCGGAATGCGGTTATGTCAGGCTGCCCACGTTTTACCTGTTAAAACCACGCGGTGTCCTCGTCTCTGAAATGCGGAACGGCGCTATCCTCATAGGGGTCGTACCGGTTTTCCTTGCAGCCAAATTCCTTCAGGAGAACAATCTTGTTGTCAGGTGACCATTCAATCAGCGACATCCCGTCAAACCCTTCTTCATCACTGTCAGAGTTTGCTTTGTTCTTAAAGTGCCATTCGACGGCGGTCTGATTGCCATTATGGAAAAACCGCACGATGTCCCATTGAAGAACGGTTCTGCGAGTATTCCATTCCTCAAACCAGTGCTTAATCTGCCCGACACCGTGATATTCCGGCCCCCAGCTTTCAATGTAAATGGAGTTATCTGAAAAAATATCGGATATGCCAGAATCTTTCTTCGTGAGCCACATATCAAACCAACGTCTGATAATTGTCTCTCTGTTATCCATTTAAGCGTTCTCCTATTTTAGTTGCGGCCATCCGATAAAGGCTGTAAGTTACGTATCCACTGGACCGATTTTGTGAGCGCTTCGACAGTCTTTGTTTCAAGTACGCAGCGTGCGTTACAGGCGCCCGCAAGGTCTAATCTGCTTTTCAGATTGATATTGCCGTCCCCCAGAGCAAGGTGGTTCCTGGGCGGATCCTCTGTTCCGTCATGAATATGAAAGTGAATAAGCTGAGTTTTGTGACGCATCAGGAAACCCATATCTTTTTCACCTGCGGCTTTTGAGTGACCAATGTCCCAAGTCATTTTGAATACGGGTCTTTCCGTAAGAATGTCTATTATTCTCTTTTCATACTCCGTAAAACCATCAGTATTTTCAATAACCAGTTTAATATCAGAGTTTCCGATCCACTCCGCGCATAAATCACCGAATTTCAAAAAGTATGCCTTATACTCGCCGAAATTTCTGTCGTACATTTGCACCTTTCCGCCCGGAAGCGTAATATAAATGCCATGGTTCATGTGCATATTTATTGTAAGCGGCTGAGTGGCGTTACCGAAAGCGTCTTTCAGCTCGACAAACTGTTTCGCGACCTCTATGGTACGTCTTACTGTCTCCAGATATGCCTCGCGTACCAACGGATTAAAATCAGCGACATTCAGGTTTTCATCCAGATGTATGGTGTAATATACGCGGTACTTTTTTGCCGGAATAATAAACTCCTCAACCTTCTCAAGCTTATCTATCTGATACTCGGGAAAGTTCATATTAAGCTCTATAAAATCCAGTCCCAGTTTTTTACAAAGCAGGATATTATCGTTTAATGTGGAGTTTTCAATTAGTGTCGGCATTCCGTATTGCATCATCATTCTCCTCATACGCTTATTCGCCGCGTTTTGTCTAATAATCTGCGGAAAATACATACAGTATTTTCCGCAGATTATCGCTAAAAGTGTGAACAGTTTTGTCTCAGTATATGTGAATACGATTATGAATCAGAGCTTTAATATTTAAGCCCGAAACCCGCACGGTAATAATTACCGTCCTGATCGCAATACGCGTAGCTGCCGCCTTTGACTTTCGCCAAGACCTCAGGCGCGATATACTGATCCTTATCGTACCCCGGTACGTCATTGGGGGATGCGCATACTTCACGCGTTACGCCGTCGATTTCTTTCTCTGTGATGGCGATAACCTCGGGTGACGACACCATTGTGAGGCACATCTTGCCTGTGGGGTTGTAGCTGCCGGAGAGAACGTCAAGCTGCGCGTTGATGGCGTTGTCAAGAGCCACCTTACTTGTGGTGTACTGAATTGTCAGCGCGTCAACGTACGGCTCCAGATTTGAAAGTATCCAGGGGTTGTTTACAACAACTGTCGAGATAACCTTTCCACCGTGGGCGTGGACCTTGTCCGCGATCTCCGGTATCTTGCCAACGCCGTGGAGCGTGGAAACGTTCACCATGTTACCGGTCTTTTTCTGGCTCTTATTGACCTCGCGCTCCTCAACCGGCAGATCCTCAACGAGATCTATTACCGGCATAGCGAACTGGTAGAAGATCATGCCGTTGGAAATAGGCCAGCAGTGGAGATACGCGTAGTCGGCCTTTTCCGGGTCGTCCGTGACGGTGAAGCCGCGAGCAGTGAATTTCTCTTCCAGGCTCTTCCTCAGCAGCGCGTCCTCATCCGGAGGCGCGGCTCCCGCTCCCATGGCCTGGGCCATAATCGCCGCGCCGGGCTGGTCGCCGCGGAATGTGGCGATGTAAACCGCCGCGCCCTTCTTCATTGGCAAAACATTTTCGTGATTTTTGGCAAGGACTACTGACTTCTGGTTTGCCAGATACGCCTGCTTTTTCGCCCCGTCAAGGTTCTCCGCGCGGACTCTGTCAGCCTCATCCGGGTCGAGGTATGGGTTGTCAACACGGTTCTGCTTAAAGAGACTGAGAAGCCTGCGATAATTAGCCCTATCAAGCTGCTCTTTCGGCAGGAGTCCGCTGTTTACCGCCTCGATGATATTCTCAACATCTGTGTTGCCGCCGATAACGTCGCTTCCGGCGTTAAGAAGCATAGCGTAGCGCTCCGGAACGGTTTTGTCCTCCACGCCGTAAATCTGCGCGGATGTCACACCGGAGTCGGTGTTCACGTAGCCGTCAAATCCCAGTTCGTCTCTCAGAATGTCTGTTACAAGGCTCTTGCTGTACGCCGACGGCACCATCTCGCTTACGACCTGTTTGCCGCGGAAATACTGCGGAGCGCTTCTGCTGTCGTTGGTTGACCTTGAATAGTCCGGCATGATGGATGAACACTTAACCTTGCACGCCTCCACAAATGGCGGCAGATGGTATTTTTCCATTGACCCCTCGGTCGGATAAAGTCTCCACTGGCCGATGGACATATGCGGTTCAAATCCATTCTCCGCAGGACCGTCACCGGGGAAGTGCTTGACCGTCAGAACAACGGAATCCTCATTAAGTCCGTTCTCGCCGCCCTGATAACCTGTGACGAGCGCGCGGGCAATTTCAGCGGTTGCGGCGGTGACTTCACCGTAAGTTCCTGAAGTCCTGGGCCAGCGCGGGTCAGTAGCTACATCAACCTGCGGCCCGTACATTATGTTCAGTCCGGCGGCTTTCATCATCTTCCTGTCCGTATCCGCCATGTCTTTGATGAAGTCGCAGTTGCCGTCGCCAAGCACCGCTGCGCCGACGCCCAACGAATCCGGGTAACCGATGTTTATTGGGTTCGTGTGCAGCGAATAGGGTATTGCCGCTCCGCCGTTTTTTACACCCACGTACTCAAGCATCTGAGTACCAGCGTTATGGTAGAGCGCGCTCATGGCCGCCTCCATGCGCATATCACCACGGTACACGCCGGCCGTAATGTACCGCTTCATAACGTCCTCGTCGTCATACTTGAACACGACGCCAGGCAACGGCGAGGATGGAGCCGGATCGTCGGGACTGGGGTGCTTGTAGATTTTGCTGAAAACAAGCTCACCGTTCTCGTCCGTGGCCTCAGCGCGGGTTGGAACCACGGGACTGTTCTGGAGAGCGTTTAACAGAAGTCCGGCCTGCTGCTCCAGCGTCAGGTGCGCCACCATGTCCTTGGCGCGCGTCTCCGGGTCAAGCCGCCAGTCCTTGTACGGGCTAAGCTCACCGGAATTGTCCATGTCCTTAAAGTACAGTCCATCCTTGACGATGACTCCGCAGGTAGTCACGCCAATATCGACGCCATTCTCGTTGTGAAAGATGACAGGCTGCAGATACTTATCGTTTATCTGTTCCCCGTCTTCCAACTCATACGGCGCCTGAATATAACCGTCCCTAAGGCTCTCCGTTTCTTTTGGTTTCCTTACTATCATGAGATTGCTCCTTTCTTTATTCAAATGCCCCGGTATCAGGCATTTTTTCATATCTATAGAAGTTGTCGAAGCTAAAATATATATTCCCAAGGCAATGGCTACGGAGTAAATTGTTTCATTTGATAATATTATTGCACATCCGCTCTGTTTTGTCAACAACTTTTGTCAGATTGATTTATGCGAATGAACCGAATTTGAAATCAAGCACAGGCGAAAAATCCGCTTGCCATTCTGCGCGTTCTGATTAACCGATATTATATTATCACCTGGAGAAGGTTTTAACAGTTCTCAAACGCTTTGAAAGCATCCGCGTTTTACAATC
>CAYQWH010000133.1:0-4451 GCA_964421265.1 uncultured Oscillospiraceae bacterium
ATAAACTGCGGTACACTGTAAGCAGAACCACAACAGGGAGGGAGCGCCCATGGAGGGGCGACTCATCTTGCGGAACTAACCGTAGACAGGGGCGAACACGCGGGAAATTCACAGATTAAAAGACTAAATCTGCAATACGCGCGCTCCGTGTGCTCGTGCCGCGCAAAGCGCGTCACGCCGTCGGCGCTATATAAAGCTAAAGCTTATTAAAAAAGTATAGTCTCACAGGTTCTTTATAAATAAGAAGAACTAATACTAATCAGAAAGAGTATTTACCGATGACAGATTACGAGAACATCAGAATCGCGGTGGCGGGAATGGGCTACGTGGGGCTGTCGCTGGCGGTCCTGCTTTCCCAGCGCCACAGGGTCACGGCGGTGGACATCGTGCCGGAGAAGGTGGAGAAGATCAACAGCCGCGTCTCGCCCATCCGGGACGAGTGCATTGAGGACTTCCTGAGAGCCGACAAGAGCGGTGAACGGAAGCTTGACCTGACCGCCACACTGGACGCGGAGACGGCGTACAGCGACGCCGACTTTGTGATAATCTCCGCCCCCACAAGCTACGACAGCAAGAAGAACTTCTTCGACACCTCCGCCGTGGAGACGGTAATCGGACAGGTCATACGCTGCAATCCGGACGCGATTATAGTTATCCGCAGCACGGTGCCGGTGGGCTATACCGTCTCCATCCGGGAGAAGACGCACTGCGACAATATCATATTCAGCCCCGAGTTTTTGCGGGAGTCCAAGGCGCTCTACGACAACCTGTACCCAAGCCGGATCATCGTGGGCACCGACACGGAGAACGCCAGACTCGTGAAAGCCGCCCGGACCTTCGCGCGGCTCCTGCGGGAGGGCGCGGTCAAGGAGGACATCCCCGTCCTGTACATGGGCTCCACCGAGGCGGAGGCGGTCAAGCTCTTCGCCAATACGTACCTGGCGCTGCGCGTATCGTTCTTCAACGAGCTGGACACCTACGCGGAGATGAAGGGGCTGGACACGCAGTCCGTCATAGACGGCGTGTGCCTGGACCCAAGGATCGGCACCCACTACAACAACCCGTCCTTCGGCTACGGCGGCTACTGCCTGCCCAAGGACACGAGACAGCTGCTGGCCAACTACGAGGACGTGCCCCAGAACCTGATTAAGGCGATAGTGGACTCGAACCGCACCAGGAAGGACTTCATCGCGGAGCGGGTGCTGGAAGCGGCCGGGGCCTACAAGGGCAGCGAGGCGTGGAACGAGAACCGGGAGGGAGAGGTGGTGGTCGGCGTGTACCGCCTGACCATGAAGACCGATTCCGACAACTTCCGCAGCTCCGCCACCCAAGGCGTCATAAAACGCGTCAAGGCCAAGGGCGTCACCGTCATAATCTACGAGCCCACGCTGAAGGACGGCGTCACGTTCTTCGGCAGCCGGATAGTGAACGACCTTGCCGCGTTCAAAGCGCGGAGCAGACTGATCATCGCCAACAGGTACAGCGCGGAGCTGGACGACGTGCGGGACAAGGTCTACACCCGCGACCTGTTCGGCAAGGACTGACCCCGCGCAAAAAATGCAGCCAAAAATTCAAAAAATCTGAAAAAAAGCTTGCAAAATCCTGAAAAGTGTGGTATAATTATAAGGATGAATGGGAGCTGCTTGAGTGGGTTGAAATTCCCACTCTTTTTATGTAAATTCATTCCCGCGCTCCCGAACCTGTACTGCCGCGATACGCGGATAACCGGAGGGACTTTTATGAGTAAGGTTACAGAGATTGTGGAGGGACTGGCGCGTCCCGTGGTTGAGGAGCGCGGGTGCGAGCTGTGGGACGTGGAACTGGTGAAGGAGTCGGGCACGACGTACCTGCGCGTCTATATCGACAGGCCCGGCGGCGTGTCGATAGACGACTGCGAGGCGGTGTCGAGGGCGCTGGACCCGGAGCTGGACGCGGCTGATCTGATTCCCGACAGCTACACCTTCGAGGTGTCCTCGGCCGGCGCGGAACGGCAGCTTAAGCGCCCGTCGGACTTCGAGCGGTTCATGGGCAGCTACTGCGCCGTAAAGCTCTACGCCCCACGGGACGGCTCCAGGGAACACCTGGGGTACCTGCGACGATATGAGGACGGCGACGTCACCATAGACAGCGACGGTACCGAAAAGACGTTCAAAAAAAGCGAGGTAGCGGGCGTCCGCCTGCGGCTTGAGATATGAAAGGAACAGAACTATGAACGCGGAGTTTTTCGCGGCTATTGCCGATATTGAAAAGGAGAAGGGTATACCTCAGGGGTATATGCTGGAGAAGATAGATCAGGCTCTCGCCGCGGCCATCCGTAAGGACGCCGGCAGGGACGCGGCCGGCGCGGAGGTCTGCGTCTTTGTGGATATGGACGAGTCCGTGAAGAAGATTGACCTCTATATACAGAAGACCGTGACGGAGGAGATCACCTCCGCAAACACGGAGATAACCCTGGACGAGGCGCGCAAGTACGCCCGGAACCCGGCTGTCGGGGACGTGGTGAACATCCCGGTGAACACGAAGAAGTTCGGGCGCATAGCGGCGCAGGCGGCGAAGCAGGTGATAATCCAGGGCATCCGCGAGGCGGAGAGAAGCATGGTGTACGAACAGCTCAACTCCAAGGAGCACGAGATACTCACCGGCACCGTGACCCACGTGGACGAGACGCGCGGCACGGTGTCCGTGAAGATAAACTCCAACGCCGAGTACGCCGAGGCGGTGATGAACGCCAGCGAGCGCATCCCCGGCGAGGACCTGCAGGAGGGCGACAGGATAAAGGTTTACGTGGTGGAGGTGCGCAAGACCGGGAACGGCCCTCAGGTGCTGGTGTCGCGCACGCACCCGGGGCTGGTTAAGCGCCTGTTTGAGCTGGAGGTGCCCGAGATATTCGACGGCACCGTGGAGATAAAGAACATAGCCCGCGAACCGGGCAGCCGCACGAAGATAGCCGTGACGTCCAACCAGCCGGAGGTAGAGCCTGTGGGGGCCTGCGTGGGGCCGAAGGGCGGCAGAGTCAACGCCATAGTGTCGGAGCTGCGCGGCGAGAAGATGGATATAATACGTTACAGCGACGACCCGGCGCAGTACGTAACGGCGGCGCTCGCGCCCTCCGGCGTCACGAGCGTGGATATGCCCGCCGACGGCGGCAAGCTGTGCCACGTGACCGTCCCCGACGACCAGCTGTCCCTGGCCATAGGCCGCGAGGGACAGAACGTGCGCCTCGCGGCGAAGCTGACGGGGTACAAGATAGACATCAGATCCGAGAGCGAACAGAAAGCGCGTAAGGCGGAGGCGGAGGAGCTGCTGCCGGAATAACCGGCGCGTTCCCGGCCGCCGCGAAGATCCACGGGGTTTTGAGCAATCTCTGAAATGGGAGGAGTTATGATCAGGAAAGTTCCAATGCGGCAGTGCGTCGGGTGCCGCGAGATGAGGCCGAAGCGGGAACTGGTGCGCCTTGTCCGGTCGCCGGACGGGACAATAAGCATCGACGCCGGGGGCAAGGTGCCGGGGCGGGGCGCGTATATATGCGCCAACCCGGAGTGCCTGAAGAAAGCGATTAAGACCAACGCCCTCTCCCGGACGCTGGAGACGCGGGTGCCCGAAGAGCTGTACGACACGCTGTATGAACGGCTGAACGAAAGGCGCGGCGAGTCATGAGCTGTCTGACAGTGTTAGGTCTGTGCCGCAAAGCGGGCAAGCTGCTGCTGGGCGAGGAGACGTGCATCGCCTCCGCCAGAACCGGCAAGGTGAGGCTGCTCATATCCGCCCGCGACGTCTCGCCCAGGTCGCTGAACCGCGCCCGATTGGTTTCCCAGCGCGGGAACCCGATCCACGTGCTGGTTCCCTATACGAAGGATGAGCTGGGCCGCGCCGTCGGCCGCGACGGGACGGGCACAGTCGCCATTACGGACGCCGGTCTCGCGGCGCTGTTCACGCGGCAGCTGTCCGACGAGTGGCCGGGACAGTACGACGCGGAGAATGACGCGGCCAACGACCGCGCCGACCGCTTGAGCAAGCGCCGCGAAGAGGCGAAACGGCACCTGAGAAACGTAAAACAGGGCGTTAAAAAGAACAGTAACCGGAGCGCGAACCGGCAGCGGAACACGCCCCGGGACCCGCGCCGCGGCGCGGGACAGGATACAGAGAGAGAAAAACGACAGGAGAGACAGCAAGAGAGACAGGGTAAGAAAAATGGCAGGAACAATAAGTCCTGATCAGCTTCAGGTTTTGCACAATTGGCGCGTAAAAGCGCGCGCATCTCAGATTAAACCTTTTACTTTGGGATAAGTATCATATAGTTCTTTTTAAAAAGCGTTAGCCTTTACGCATAGCGCCAAAGGCGCGTAAAGAACTTAATGAGACGGCGTGACGCACTTTGTGCGGCACGAGCGCGCGAAGCGCGCGCAGTTCCAAATTAAATTCATTTAATTTGGAACTAGTATCAGGCTGGT
>CAYQWH010000134.1:0-1402 GCA_964421265.1 uncultured Oscillospiraceae bacterium
AAAACGCGATGATCTCGTCTTCCTTTATCTCCTCCGGCGCAGCTTCCTTCACATACACCAGGCTCCCTGTCGGGATCGCTGGCTCCATGCTCCCGCTGATGACGTGATATACCTGATATCCCAGGAACCGGGGCACGGTAAGCGGGAAACATACGAGTATGACCGCCACCAGGAGCGCCGTGCCCAGCGCGTTCAGTATTTTCCCCCTCATCTTCCACCCCTTACTATCTGTTGACCGTCAGGCGCCCTGCTGCGGTTTCTTTTTGCCATTGTCCGCCACCACTGCTTTTACCCGGCGGTACTTCTTATAATACAGGATCCCGCCTATCAGCGCGGCAAGCGCCGCGACCACCACCCCGGCCGCCATGATGATGGGGAGTACGCCCCCGTCCTTTCGCTTCGATTCCGCGTCCGTGTTGGCAAGGGGCGTCTCTTCCTCGTCCAGGTTGACCAGCTCCTGCGGCGTCACCTCCACATCGGTGGCCTCCGCCTCCTCGTCCCCGGCTTCCCCGGCTTCCTCTGCCCCGGCGCCCCCGGCTTCCCCGGCGTTTCCGGCCGTGGCTGTCCCGGCTGTCCCTGCTGTCCCGGCGTTCCCGGCTGTCGCTGTCCCGGCCGCGCCGCCTGTGCCTGTGGCCCCGGTGGTCCCGGCAGCCGCCGCGCCTGTGGAGACAGGCGTATATACGAAGGTAAATACGTTCTCGGACGGGTCTTCCCGCAGGGTCTTTGTCAGGTTATATGCCTGCGGCTGGTAGCCCTCTATATAGAGGTACGCCTGTACCGGCTTATCGCCGACCGCGCCGTAATACGTCCGGCTCTCTGCCAATGCATTGCCGTCCTCGTCCTGGTAGTTGACCGTGTAAGCGACCATGCTCCCCGCGACGCCATACGCCACCACATAGTCCGCATCCCCGGCCACGGAAAACGCCACGGCCGCATCCGCCTCGCTATTGTCGCGCCCGCTTGCGCGGACGCCGCGCGCATAATACCCGCTGCCCGCCGTCACGAAGTCCTGCACGCTCCCAAAATTCACCATGTCACCGGCCCTTAAGCCCTCGATGACCATGCAGTTGCCTTCCGGTTGCAGGACGCTTACCGAGCTTTCCCTGGAACCGTCCCTGATGACCACGCAGCTGTCTGCCGCCCCGCTGCCAAGCGTGCCGCCGTTGCCGCCGAACAGCCTCACTTGATACGTGTAGCCCGTATCATCCGCCGCCTTTACAGGCATGGCCGCCTGTGCGCACAGCGCCGCCGCGACAGCCGCTATCAGGACGCCGCCCAGTCTATGCCTCAGTCTATGCCTGTGCCTCCGGGCTATTCTATTCTTCCGAGCTGACATATCGCAAGCCCTCCCTCCTAACCTGCCTCTCATGCAGGATGGCTTTTTTTATTTTTCCGCTTCCGC
>CAYQWH010000134.1:1502-4450 GCA_964421265.1 uncultured Oscillospiraceae bacterium
TCCTGCTCCTGCTCCCGCTCTGCCGCACGCAGCCTGCCCCCGTTCTCCTCCCGGAGCCGCCGCATGGCCAGGATCATGAGCACCAGCCCCAGCGAGAACAGCGCGAGGCACACATAGAGCATGGGCATCGCATGGTCGCCGGTCTTAACGGCTGTCGCAGACGACGACGCCGTGGTGGACGGCGAGGTTGTGGTGTCCGCCTCCGCCGCGAAGGACAGCGACAGGTCCGCCAGCGTGTTCATGTAGGCGTCGCCTACGCTTTCCTCATCCAGCTTCACCGTCAGCGTCACATAGCCGGTCTGCCCGCTCTTTAACGTCATCAGCCGGAAATACTCGCCCAGCGCGCTGTCCGCCTGGTTCAGGCCTTCCCCGCCCTCTGTGCTGTCGCCTCCGACGATGCTGTCATAATACGTCGTCACCGCGCCGTCAGGCGTCGTGCTGGTCAGGGTGTATGTGTACGCGCCGCCCTCCGCATCCGAGCTGTCCTCCAGGCTCTTGAGGATCTGGTTCTTCATATAGAAATCCGCCGGGCCGCTGCTGGTGTTCTTCAGCGTGATCCGAAGCTCCACCGCGTCCCCCGGCTCGATGCCGGACACCTCCTGCGTCATGTCCTTTGTGGAGAAATTATTTTCCAGCTTGCTGCCGTCGAATACGACCGAGCCCATGTCCACGCTCGTCGTCACGCCCGCGGCCTCCACCGTTGCCGCCGGGGCCGGGGACAGGGCCGCAGCCGCCGCAGCCAGCACTGCCGCCGCAAATATCAGGCCTGCGCTCTTTCTTTTCATCGCTGATCCCTCCCTCAAAGTGAAATGCTCCCGTCCGCGCCCACAGACACGTCCACGCCCCACGCGCTCTTGATCGCGTCCGCGCCGCTGTGTGTCTGCACGGCGTCCGCCTCGGCCTCGACGGAGAAGGTCACCCCATCGTATTGGTAGGCCGTCCCCCCGGTCCCCCCGCCGTCCGCCGAAGTCGCTTCCTGCAGGCTTACGAGGACTTCGTTATCGATCCGGATGGTGTCCGTGAGCGCCGGGGCCGTCTTGCCCGCACCCAGGGGCTTGCTGTAATAGGCGACCGTCCGCTCGCGCGTGGAGGCCGCTTCATCTATAATCCAGCCATTCCCTGCCAGGTTCAGGTCAATGAGCTCCGGCTTCAGGGTCGTCACCTTGTTGCCCTGATCTTTCCAGCTCTTGATGATCGTCACCCTCACATACTGCTCAATGGTGCCGCTGTTTCTTACTGTCAGCTCTTCCTGATATTCCTGGCCGATCTTAAACTCCTTGCCGGTCGGCAGATGGGTGAGCAGGTCCGTCCCGTCGGAGCCGTCGGTGCTGACGTCCTTGCCGTTCTCCACCAGCGTCACGCCGATCGCCGGCGTCCGGATCTGCGCGATATAGTCCTCACTGAAATAGGTCAGCGCCGCCCTCGTGCTCCCCAGCGCGCTGGCCGCCAACAGGACCGCCGCCAGCACGAGCAGGGCCAGTGTCCCTCTCCTTCTTTCGGAGGGAGCCTTTTTCCGTTTCTTTTTCATGTTTTCCACGTTTTCCATGTTTTCCATGTTTTCCATGCCAGCCTATCCCTCCTATTCGCTGTCCGCCAGGCCCGTGGCTTCAACTGTGGCCTCAAGCGTCCAGTCTGCATATGGGTTGCCGTCCTCATCATACTGCACCGGGGTACACTCCTGGACCACCGCCACATGGAACTGGCTGGGATCTGTGACCTCGCCCTCCGGCACGTTCCCGATCTGAATGTCAAGGATTTCTGTCGCGTTTTCTTCTCCGTCTTCTCCCCCTATCGTCTCTCCCGGACTCAATATTTTCGTGTAATACCACCAGCCGCCGTCCTCGTCCCCGGATCCGTAATGCCAGTGGTTGATCCGTTCGTCTGTCTGATCGTCCGTCCAGTCCCCAGACGCATTCGAATACGTCAGCTCATACCCGCTCCCGGAATACGCCCTCACGCGCACGTAGCAGTCCACTTCGCCCGTGTTCGTGACCGTGATGTGCTTCGTCCAGCTGTCAAACCCCTCATCGGTATGCGTTTCCGGCGGGGCAAGCGTGATCGCAACCTCGCCCCCGGCGGTCGCATAGGTGGTGAAATACGCCATCGCACCCTGTATGCCCATCCCCCCGGCAAGCAAAGCCGCCGCAGCCGCAAGCCCGATTTTTTTCTTATCCAAAGCCATAGATTCCAAGCCCCCTTTACTCACCTGCCGGTGATCCCTCGCTGTTTCCACGCTGGTTCTTTTTTATTTCCAGGCCCTCCATGCCGGGCCGCCTTTCCATCCGTTTCCTGTCAATCCGCCGACGACGAATCCCCGTTACTCCAGTTCCATTTCTCCCCGTCATAGGTGAACGAGTTCAGCACGCCGGAGCCCGGCGTCATGCCTCCCCCGTATGTGTTGGAGAAGCTCACCTCGGCGCTTACCTCCGTTGTCCCGCCATACTCCGCCGTCACCGTCTGGCTCTTCGCATCCACGATCTCATAGCTCCCGCTGTAGACCTCCGTCACCGTGAGCTCGATCCCCGCCGGGACCACCAGCTCCGCAGACTGTGTCCCCGCGCCGTTAAATTCGATGCTGACCACGTCGCCGGGGTAGCCGGAACCCGCATCAGCGGCCTCGACCTGGAACACGAACGTCGCCGTCCCCAGCAGGCTGTTATACCCGGTCAGGTCCTTTTTGATCCTGATCTTCGTGTACAGCCGTTCCCGTTCCACCTTCAGGCCCACTTCCGCGTCATATACCCATGTGTCCGAGCCGGTCCCCGTCAGGGAATAGTCGCTGTACGGCAGCGCCGTCAGGTATGGGGTAAAGAGGTAGCGGTAGGTGCCTGACGGGTTGATGGTGTCCTGCGGGTAGACCAGGTACAGCCCCACGCCCATGCCGCTTACCGTCGCCGTGCCGTTCTCCATCGTGGCCTGGTAAGCAGCCGGTATCGGTGTCCCGCCAG
>CAYQWH010000135.1:0-4389 GCA_964421265.1 uncultured Oscillospiraceae bacterium
GCGTGCGTAACGCCTGCTGCCCACGCGGGACGGCTCATACTCGGAGCCGTCGGCGCTGTGCGCGCGCTCCCACTCCTGCGCTTTTTCCGAACGCGCCTGTTTCTTCTTGTTCTGCTGCTTGCGCTTTGAGGTGCTCGCGTTCTCGGAGGTGGCGTTCTCGGCGCGGCGCTTCTCGGATTCAACGCGCTTCGCCTCAAGTTCCGCTTCGCGGACCTTGCGCTGCTCTATCCGAACCGCGTTCTCGGCGACGAGGCGCTTCCTGTAATGCTTAGTCAGAACTATGTCCTGGACCATTCCGAACACGGAATTGGCGATCCAGTAAACGCCCATGGCCGCCGGCATCATAAACGCGAACACCAGAGTGATGATCGGCATCATAATCATAAGCCCGCCGTTGGGGTTCGCGCTCGGGTCCTGCTCCACGCCGACCGCCTTGGCCGTGTTCTCGCTCATCTTCTGCGCGACCTTGGAGGGGTACCACGTGAAGAACGCGGCTATCAGCGGGATGAGGAAGAGAAAGACCATGGGCACCCATGTGGACGGGCTGCTCCAGTCCCAGTTCCATATCTTCCAGCTTGGCGTGCTGCTCAGGTCGAGGCCGAAGGACTCGTAGTTCAGCCTGTAAAGCTTGTCGGACAACCCCTCAAAGCTTGACCAGTGAGCGGAGATGAACTTGGCCTGTTCAATCTCCAGATAACCGGAGCTTGCGGAGGCGAATCCGAGGGAAGTCAGCTTTTCGGCTATCGCGCCGCCCTCCGCCAGCAGATCCGAGGCCACGCCCATCATTATAGTCAGCGGGTAACGGATAGCGTAATAGAGGGCGATCAGGATAGGGTACGGAATGAGCGCCCATATACACCCCGACATCGGGCTGACGCCCTCTTCCTGGTACAGCTTCTGCACCTCTTCCTGGTATTTCTGCTTGTTCGCGCCGTGCTTTTTCTGGATCTCCGCCAGTCTGGGCTGCAGCAGCGTCTGACGCATCATGCCCTTTTTGCTCTTCATCTGGAACGGCATGAGTATCAGCTTGACCACCAGTGAAAACAGGATGACGGAAAGAAGATAATTCCCGGTGAGCTGGTAGAACCAGTTCATCAGAATACCAAAAGGTTTTGCGATTGTTCTCATTACATAACTCCGATCTTTAAAGGATCACGGTACAGGGTCGTAGGGATCATAGTTACGGTTAAACGGGTTGCACCGCGCGATGCGCTTAATCGCCAGCCACGACCCCTTCAAAGCGCCATATTTCTCAAGAGCCTCCAGCGCGTACTGGGAACAGGTCGGTATGAATCGGCAGCAGGGCTGCGTGTAGGGAGAGACGCAGCGCTGATAGAATTTCACGAGGGCAATAAGAACGCGCTTCATCATTTCAGAATCCCCAGCTTCCCCGCCAGACGCAGAAAATCACTCTCCAGCTGCCTGTAGGGAGCGCTCACGCCCCGGAACCGCACCACCACAATCAGGTCATATCCCGGTTTAATCTTATCCATGTTAAGTCTGAATATCTCCCTGAGTCTGCGCCGGACACGGTTGCGCTTAACGGCGCACCCGAGCTTCGCGCCGGCTGTGATGCCTATTCGAGTAACATCGCGCTTTGTTTTATTGCAGTAGAGTACTATTTCGGGGCACGCCGCGCTCTTTCCCCTCGCGTATACCCTGCGAAATTCATAATTCTTCTTTAATGTAGGAACTTTCATGTTGTTGCCTGAGGAACCTTTCTTCGTGGACATTAACTAATTCTGGGGAGATCTCCCCTGAGGCGGGTCTCCCCGCCTCCGCAACGGCTCACGCTTAGTGGGTGAGCCTCGCGCGCCCTCTGACGCGCCTTCTGTGCAGTACCTTGCGCCCGTTGGCTGTCGCCATCCTCTTGCGGAAGCCGTGCTCCATTGAGCGATGGCGCTTCTTTGGCTGATAAGTTCTTTTCATGTCACAATACCTCCATAAACATAAATAGTCGGAACCCGTCCCGCGAAGGCGGCGCGCCGACCGCGCGACCGAACGCGCCTGACGACCGCTGCCGACAGCGCCGGACAGACTCCTATACTCAACATCGGCAAAGCCGAAGTAGTTGACAGTTCCGCGAAAACCGAACCGCCGCGCGTCCCGCGAACGTGAGACAGCGCCGGCCCTGTCGCGCCATCCCTATTTTACCGTATTCAGTGGCTGTCTGTCAATACAATTTTTGATTTTTATGATATTTTTTCACTCCGGTACCCTGTATAAGAGTACAAAAGGCCGCAAATCACAGTGACACGCGACAGAAAATTCACCCGCCGCCGGTACCGGAACGGTTGCTTAAAGCGCCCGTCTCTGGTATAATTGTAGTCAGAGTTGGAGCCGCGCCCGGCGCCGCCGGGCGACGATAATACCGTGAAGGGGAGGAGAACCTATGGAAAACAGGATCAGCAAGACGAACTACTATCTTGACATAGCCGGGACGGTGGCCGAGAGGTCAACGTGCCTGAGGCGGCGCTACGGCGCGATTATAGTCCGGGACGACGAGATAATCGCCACGGGCTATAACGGCGCGCCGCGCGGACGGAAGAACTGCACCGACATAGGCGTGTGCCGGAGGGACGAGCTTGCTATACCCCAGGGGGAGCGCTACGAACTGTGCCGCAGCGTCCACGCGGAGCAGAACGCCATCATCTCCGCCGCCAGGCGCGACTGCATCGGCGCGACGCTGTACCTCGTTGGGCGTGACGGGAAAACAGGGGAGCTGCTGACGGACACCACGCCCTGCGCGCTGTGCCGCCGGTTCATTATCAACGCGGGCATCCGTCAGGTGGTGTGCCGCACGGGGGAGGACGCTTACGTGGTGGTAAACGTGCGCGACTGGATCTTCAACGACGACTCGGTGGTTATAAAGGCATGAGAGATGACATCAGAATTGTGGACGCCTGTGAGGACAGGCATTTTATCGCCATGTCCCTGATACACGCGCTGGGCTGGCGCGACACGTACCGCGACGCCGTGCCCGCTGACTTCATGGCGGAGGAGATTACGGACACGCGGTGGGTGGACGTCTTTCGCTCAAACTACAAGACCGGCGCGTGCCACGGTCTGCTGCTCTATCGCGGCGACACGCCCGTGTCGTGCGTAAATTACTGCCGCGCCAGACAGGAGAACTACAACCCCGGCAATGTGTGCGAGTTCCGCAACAGGGGCTACGAGGACTGGGGAGAGATAGCGTCGTTTTACACCCATCCCGATGAGCGCGGGAAGGGCTACGGCGGCATCCTGTTCGAGGAGGCCGTCGCGAGACTGGCGGCGGAGGGCTTCCGGAACGCGTTCGTGTTCTGCCTACGGGAGAACACCGGCGGCAGACGGTTCTACGAGTCCCACGGCTTTGAGTGGGACGGTACATACGCCGAGATACCGTTCCCCCACAACGTGATCTGCGTTGATCTCCGGTACTGCAAAAGGCTGCGTTAATCCCCGTTGCCCGCCGCCACGGGCGGCCGTTGCGGGAATGTTAATCTCCGTTGCTTGCCGCGCCGGGCGGTTCCCTGTATAATAGCCGTGACGCCGAAAACGAAGGAGGTGAACCGTGGTGCTGAACGAGAACATCAGAGCCATCAGGAAATCCAAGGGGCTGTCGCAGGAGGAGCTTGCCGTCAGACTGAACGTGGTGCGCCAGACGATCTCCAAGTGGGAACAGGGCCTGTCGGTGCCTGACGCCGATATGCTGATCTCCATATCCGAGGTCTTTGAGACGCCCGTCAGCGCGCTGCTGGGTGAGACTGTCCCGGAGACGAAGGCCGACGACCTGAGAGCCATTTGCGAGAAGCTTGAGGTGATAAACCTCCAGCTCGCCCGAAGGAGGACGACGAGACGGAGAATCTTCCACTGGCTCTTCATCGCGCTGTGCGCGGCGACAGTGGCCATATCCGCGTTCCTGACCGTGTGGAACAGCCCCTATCTGGGCTGGGACTACACCGACCCCGAGACGGCGGTCATCGGAACCTGTGTCCACGCCCTTGAGTGGCTGTTCGTCAGGACGGCGCCGTTCGTCCTGACCGGCGCGGTCGCCGGAGCCATACTGACGCGCGCGAAAGCGTGACAAGTCCAACCGCGCCGGTTCCGCGCAACAGCCGCCCCCGTGCAAACAGCCGCCCCCGGAACCGGCAGCCGGGGGCGGTTCCCAACGAACCGCCCCCAGCCATCAATTCTCCGCCATGCTAACGGTTCCGGCGAGGGTACCGCCGAACGGCACAGGTTCCAGAAAGGGAACCCCCAAACGGTACCGGTTCCGTAGAGCCAACCCCCGCACGGCACCGGTTCCGAAGAAAGATACCCTCCGTAACGCTGCCGCCCACCGGGGAGGGAACCGCCAAACGGCACCGTCACCGTAGAGTGAACCGCCACGCTAACGGTTCCGAAAGA
>CAYQWH010000136.1:0-4370 GCA_964421265.1 uncultured Oscillospiraceae bacterium
GCTGCCCCTGTCGAAAAAGCTGAGCGGGCGCGCCTCCGAGATATGCCGCTCTCTCCGAGGCAAGTTCATGTGCGACTTCGACGATACGGGTTCCATAGGCAAGCGCTACAGGCGTCAGGACGAGATCGGCACGCCCTTCTGCGTCACATACGACTTCGACTCCGAGACTGACGGCTGTGTCACCGTCCGGGAGCGGGACTCCATGAGCCAGGTCAGGATACCCATAGCGGACATAGAGAGTTACATCCTCCAGCGGGTGGACTTCTGACGCGGCGAAGATGAGGCTTTCGGATATAGTCCTCTACAACGGGGGACGGGGCGCGGAGGACGGCAACAACTACTGGAAAAAAGTGGCCGCGCCCCACTACGTCTACGTGACTGTGACGCTTCTGCTTATCAGCTGCGGTCTGGGGGCCGCCGGGCTTGCCCTGGGCGGCGCGGACGGCGCCGGGTCCGCCGGGTACGACTTCGAGGTCATCCTCCTCAACACGCTGCCCTGCGCGCTGCTGATATTCCTGCTCTACTTCTCCACAGGCCGGGCGTGGATCGCGGTGACCGTGACGGGGCTTGCCGTCCTCGTCTGCGCCTTCCTTGACCGCCGCGCCATGGACGCCTTCGGCGGGAGCTTCGTGGGTATGGGCGCCGACAGGCTCCCCGACGTTCTCGGCGGCGGCCTGGAATGGCGGCAGCTCCTTCCGTCGGCGGGGGTGCTGGCCGTCGCCGTGCTGCTGTCGGTCTTTCTCCTGCGGGGCGCGCTGCGCAATAAACCGGTCAGGCTCGCGGGCGCGTTTCTCACCGCCGTCCTGACCGTGGCGCTGCTGGCCACGGTCTACAGTAGCGCCATACTATACGACAGCCTCGACGCGGGCCGAGGCGCAATCTACAGAACGCTCTACACGCTTATGGGAGGCTGATATGGGAACCGGACAGGCGTTTGTTAAATGGATAAAGCCCGCCGGGTGCGCGATATTCCTCATATTCGGGATAATTTTTACAATCAGCCTCTTCACCGGGCGCGGGACGCCCGTGGAGGGGTATGAGCCGCCGGAGGACAGCGAGTACTACAGCCGGAACCCCGACGATTTCGCGGAGGAGCTGCGGGAGAACCTGCTGCCGAAGCTCCAGGCGGACTCGGCGTCGGTGACGGTGGAGGACGGCTCCGTGACGGTGAGGGCGGACCCGGACGATCTGAGAGCCATTAAGCTCGCGGTTATATACTACTACGACGAGTCAATGGTCACATTTGTGGAGGTGGAGGAATGAGAGACGGCTTTGTAAAGGTTGCCGCCGGGACGCCCGCCATAGAGGTGGGCGACGTCGCGCGCAACGCGGACGCCATAGTCGGTATGGCCCAGAAAGCGTACCGGCTGGGCGTAAAAATACTCGTGTTCCCGGAGCTTTGCGTGACTGGGTACACCTGCGGCGACCTGTTCATGCAGGACGCGCTGCTGGACGCGGCGGAATCGGCTATCCGGGACATATTGGACCGCACGTGCCGCATGGATATGCTGATGGCCGTCGGCGTGCCCGTCCGGGCCAACGGGAAGCTGTACAACTGCGCCGCCGTCATGCACATGGGGGAGCTGCTGGGCCTTGAGGCCAAGAGGGAGCTGCCCAATTACGGGGAGTTTTACGAGGCGCGCTGGTTCACCCGCGGCTGCGCGGATACGGCTATAACCTTCTCCGGCAGGGACGTGGTGCTTGGCTTCGGGCACGTATATATGTGCGAGGCGATGCCGGAGCTTTGCGTGGGCGTTGAGATCTGCGAGGACCTGTGGGCGGTGTCGCCCATGTCGGAGGAGCTTGCCCGGCGCGGCGCCACGATAATCCTCAACCTGTCGGCGTCCAACGAGCTGGTGGGCAAGGCCCAGTTCCGGCGGGAGCTTATAACGGCCCAGTCCGCCCGGCTGCTGGCCGGTTACGTGTACGCCGGCGCGGGGGACGGCGAGTCCACCACTGACCTGGTGTTCGCCGGGCCGCGCGTCGTGGCCGAGAACGGGCAGATCCTCGGGGAGGACAGGTTCAGCACGGGCCTTACGTTCAGCGATATAGACGTGGCGCGGCTGTCCTACGAGCGTCGGAGACTGACGGATTTCCCGGAGTACGCGGACGTGAACTGCGTGTACACGTTCCCCATGGAGATTGCGGAGGACCGGCTCACCCGGGAGTTCTCGCCGCTGCCCTTCGTCCCGGCGAACAGCGCCGAGAGGGATGAGCGGTGCCGTGAGGTCTTTGATATGCAGACGCTGGGCCTGATGAAGCGCCTTGAGCACACCGGCGCGAGGCGGCTGGTAATCGGCGTGTCCGGCGGGCTTGACTCCACTCTGGCGCTCCTGGTGTGCGCGCGGGTGGCGGAGCTTGCGGGGAACGGGTCGTCGGTCATAGCCGTGACCATGCCCTGCTTCGGCACCACGGGCCGGACGCGGACAAACGCGGAGCGGCTCGCCGAATACCTGGGCGCGGAGCTGCGGGTTATTGACATAAGCGGAACCGTCAGGAGCCACTTTGACGACATCGGCCACGACTGGTCGAACCAGAACGCGGCCTTTGAGAACGCCCAGGCGCGGGAACGGACGCAGGTTGTGATGGACATAGCCAACGACGTGAACGGTCTCGCCGTGGGGACGGGGGACCTGAGTGAGCTTGCGCTGGGCTGGACTACCTACAACGGCGACCACATGAGTATGTACGGCGTGAACGCCGGCGTGCCCAAGACGCTGGTGCGGTACGTGGTGAACTGGTACGCCGACACCTGCGGCGACGAGGACCTTGCGGACGTCCTGCGCGACATACTGGACACGCCCGTGTCGCCGGAGCTGCTGCCCCCGTCGGATGGGCAGATCAGCCAGAGGACCGAGGACATCGTCGGCCCCTACGAGCTTCACGACTTCTTCCTCTATTACTTCCAGAGACTGGGCTTCCCGCCGGAGAAGATACTGCGTCTCGCCCGGAGAGCGTTCCGGGAGTACGACAGCGACGACATACTCATGTGGCTGCGGACATTTACCGACCGCTTCTTCTCCCAGCAGTTCAAGCGCTCCTGTCTCCCCGACGGCCCCAAGGTGGGCACGGTATCCCTGTCGCCCAGAGGCGACTGGCGGATGCCCTCGGACGCGTCGGCGGCGGTGTGGCTTGGGCGGCTCAACGAGCAGGAGAACCGCCATGAGTGAGACTATCGCGGCGATCGCCACGGGGAACGCGCGGGCGGCGATAGGCATAGTGCGCGTCTCAGGCGACGGCGCGATTGACGCGGCGGACGGCGTTTTCAGATCGAAGAGCGGCGTCAGGATGCGGGATGCGCCCTCCGGGAAACTCATCTACGGCGCCGTCCTGGGCGGCGACGGCGCGGCGCTGGACACGTGCCTGTGCGTCGTCTCCCGCGCTCCCGCCAGCTACACCGGCGAGGACACGGCGGAGCTGCAGTGCCACGGCTCACCCGTGGTCCTGAACGGGGTGCTCATGGCGCTGCTGTCCCACGGCTGCCGTCCCGCCCAGCCGGGGGAGTTCACTAAACGCGCCTTTCTGAACGGCAAGCTTGACCTGACGGGCGCCGAGGCCGTTATGGACATAGTGGACGCGGAGACGGAGGCCGCCGCGAAAAACGCGGCGGGACAGCTTGAGGGCGCCGTCTCGCGCAGGACGGATCAGGTCTACAGCTCCCTTCTTGATATGGCGTCCCACTTCGGCGCGGCGGTGGATTACCCCGACGAGGACATCGAGGACTTCCAGCTTGAGAATTACCGTCTGGCGCTGGATTGGGCGGCGGACACGCTGAGGGACCTGCTGTCCACCTGCGAACGGGGACGTGTGCTGCGCAAGGGCGCGCTCTGCGCCCTTGTCGGCAGGCCGAACGTGGGCAAGTCGTCGCTGATGAACACGCTGCTGGGCTTTGACCGGGCGATAGTGACCGACATACCCGGCACGACGCGGGACACGGTGGAGGACAGGTGCGTCCTGGGCGGCGTGCTCCTCAGGCTCCTGGACACGGCCGGTCTGCGGGACACCGGCGACGCCGTGGAGATGCAGGGCGTGGCCAGGACCCGCAGGGCGATGGAGACGGCGGACGTGGTGCTGGCGGTGTTTGACGCGTCACGCGGCCTGACCGACGGCGACAGGGAGATACTGCGGAGCTGTTCCGACAGCGGCAAGCTGTGGGTGGCTCTTCTCAACAAGAGCGACCTGCCGCCCAAGCTTACGGGAGCGGATCTGGCGCCGTATGGCTGCGAAGCCATAAGCGTCTCCGCCGTCACCGGCGCGGGCTTACAGGAACTTGCCCAATGGATCCGCGCGCGCCTCTGCGCGGACCGTCAGGATGTCCCCGCCGGCGGGATTATCACAAACGAGCGCCAGGCGCGGGAGACGGAGATGGC
>CAYQWH010000137.1:0-4360 GCA_964421265.1 uncultured Oscillospiraceae bacterium
AGTATGGCGTCATGATGGAGGCAATAGCGAAATCCGGCGTAAACGCGTCCGACATCGCCGCGATAGGCATTACCAACCAGCGGGAGACGACCATACTTTGGGACCGGGACACGGGACGCCCGGTTTACAACGCCATAGTCTGGCAGTGCCGGAGAACGGCGGACATTGTGGAGGAGCTTACCCGTGACGGTTACGGCGACCGCGTCACCTCGGTCACGGGGCTTGTGCCGGACGCGTACTTCTCCGCCACCAAGATAAAGTGGATACTCGACCACGTTGACGGCGCACGTGAACGGGCGGAGCGCGGCAAAATCCTCTTCGGCACTGTCGATACATGGCTCCTCTGGAAGCTGACAGAGGGCAAGGTCCACGCGACAGATTATACCAACGCGTCCCGGACTATGCTCTTCGATATACACAAGCTCCGCTGGGACGATGAGCTATTGGAAAGGCTCCGTATACCGCGGGCAATGCTCCCCGAAGTTCTTCCCTCAGGCACCGTATTCGGCTCGGCAAAGATTCAGGGCAGGGACATTCCCATTGCCGGAATCGCTGGGGATCAGCAGGCGGCGCTCTTCGGCCAGACGTGCTTTGACGCGGGCGACGCGAAATGCACCTACGGAACGGGCTGTTTCCTTCTCATGAACACCGGGGAACGTCCCGTGCGGAGCGGGAACGGGCTTGTCACCACCCTCACCGCCTCCCAGGGCGCGCCGGGTTACGCTCTGGAGGGATCTGTGTTCACCGGCGGCGCGGTTATCCAGTGGCTGCGGGATGGGCTGAGATTCTTCGACGACAGTCGTGACGCGGAGTATTACGCCGGTAAGGTGCCTGACAATGGCGGCGTGTACCTCGTCCCGGCGTTCACCGGTCTTGGCGCGCCCTACTGGGATATGTACGCGAGAGGTACAATTATCGGCGTCACGCGCGGGACGCGGCGTGAGCACATTGTCCGCGCGGCTCAGGAGTCCATCGCGTATCAGGTGGCGGATCTTATGAGCGCCATGGAGTCTGACACCGGCATGACTATCGACCGCGTAAAAGCTGACGGCGGGGCGAGCCGCGACGCGTTCCTTATGCAGTTCCAGAGCGACATAACGGCGCGGCAGGTTGTTCGCCCTCAGATACGCGAGACTACGGCGCTCGGCGCGGCGTTCCTGGCCGGACTGGCCGTCGGGGTCTGGGGCGGCTGTCAGGAGCTGCGAAGCCTGTGGCGCGAGGACGCCGTTTTCTGCCCGTCCATGAGCGGCGAAGAGCGATCACGGCTCCTCGATACGTGGCACAGGGCCGTTGAGCGGTCACGGAACTGGAGCGTGTGACGCCAATCGTATAATTGCTGACGCTGTTCAGAAGCGCCGCGCGCGGGATTACCGGTAATCCCGCGCGTTTTCGCGTTGAGCGGCGGCCGCCTCAGGGTAATATCGTTACGGGCGCAATCATATATTACAGAAACTCCTGCCGCGCAAAGACGCGTCAGCCCGTACCATACAGTCTCCGGCGCCATTATAAAATTCTTTAACGGGGATCAGTATTAACATCCGCGCCGATTCCAGCGCCTTATATGAAAATAACACTTCACGCATAACCGTGAAGTGTCGGAGAGTGGAGCGGATAATGGGAATCGAACCCACCTCTACGGCTTGGGAAGCCGTCGTTCTACCGATGAACTATATCCGCGTTGAATTATCCCTATTATAACACCTGTTCCTGAAAATTACAAGAGGAATATTTAAAATTATTTTGGCATATCAATACAAAAAAGTTACAGTTTACCGGCAAAACAGAAATGGGGGAGGTAGTGATATGAAAAAAATAGTCGTCTTTATGATAACCGCTCTTATGCTCACGCAAACGGCTGCCGCCGAGGAGCCTGAGCTGGACATGGAGATGGAGCCGGAGGAGGATGTTGACGCGGCGGTCTTTGAGGAGGGCGCCGTACCGGTTGACGCCGACGCCTTGGAAATCGCCGCGCCGTCGGCTATACTGATTGAGAAAGAGACGGGTACGGTTATCTACGAAAAGAACGCCGATGAGCGTCTGGAACCCGCCAGCGTCACGAAGGTTATGACAATCCTGCTCATTGTCGAGGCGGTGGAGTCGGGAGAGCTGAGTCTTGACGAGGTTATCACGGTCAGCGCGAGAGCCTCCAGTATGGGCGGGAGCCAGGTATATCTGCGTGAGGGGGAACAGATGGCGCTGTCCGAGATGCTCAAGTGCATAGTCGTGTCCTCCGCCAACGACGCGGCGGTAGCTGTGGCGGAGCATATGTCGGGAACGGAACAGAACTTCGCGCTGCGCATGAATAATCGGGCGGCGGAACTGGGCATGACCAACTCCCACTTCACAAACTGTACAGGGCTGTTGGACGACTCGGAGCACCTGACGACCGCGCGGGACATCTCCATCATGTCGCGGGAACTGATAAAGCACGACTGGATAAAAGAGTACACCACGATCTGGACTGACACTATACGCGACGGTTCCTTCGGCCTGTCCAGCACCAATAAACTCATACGGTTCTACAACGGCGCGACAGGTCTGAAAACCGGCTACACCAGCCGTGCCGGGCACTGCCTCTCCGCTACCGCCGAGCGTGACGGCGTGGAGTATATCGCCGTTGTCATGCACTGCGGCTCGTCAACCGAACGATTTGAGAGCGCCAAAGCGCTGCTCAGTTACGCGTTCAGCACATACACCCTCGTGGCGGGCGGCCCCGGTGAAGTCCTGCCGCCCATTCCCGTGACGTTAGGCAAAAGCGACTACATACAGCCCGTGTGCGTCGATACCTCGCCGGTACTCGTCAAAAAGATGGACGCGGACTCCGTGACCCGCGCGGTCACGTTAGCGGATGAACTTGCCGCGCCGATCGCTGCCGGGCAGAAAGTCGGGACACTGACGATCGCCCTGAACGGCGAGACGCTTTCGGAAACGGACATAATCTCGCCGGACGCGGTTGAAAAGCTGTCGTTCTGGGACGTGTGCCGCGATATGCTGAGACTGCTGTTCTTCGGCGGGTGAGTTTTGCGCGTAAAGCCCGGATTACCTCGTAGGATCGGTAATCCGGGCTTTTTCCGTCGGTCATACCGCGAAGCCGCCGTCTACGCTTATAATCTGTCCGGTTATGAACGACGCCTCCGGCGTAACTAAAAACGCCGCCAGCTTTGCCACGTCCTCCGGTGTACCGAGCCGGCCTACCGGCGTGTCGTCGCGCAGCGCGTCCAGCGCTTCCGGCGTGAGGTTATCGTTCATCCGCGTATCTATGACGCCGGGGGCTATGCAATTAACCGTAATCCCCGAGGGGCCAAGCTCCTTCGCGAGAGCCTTTGTGTAACCGATAAGCGCCGCCTTCGTCGCGGAATACGCCGTCTCGCATGACGCGCCGCGTATGCCCCACATGGATGAGATTATTACAATCCTCCCCCATCTGGCGCCTATCATATGCGGTACCGCGCGTCTTGTGACGTTGAACACCCCGTCAACGTTCACGGCGAATATCCGCCGCCACTCCTCGTATGTTGTGTCCTGGACAAGCTTCCAGAGCGCGGTACCGGCGCTCAATATCAGAGCGTCCGCTTCGCCAAACGCTCCGAACGCCTCATCCACCGCCTCCGGGTCGGCCACGTCAAAGCGCAGCGGTACTCCTCCCGTCTCCTCCGCGAGGTCATACGCCGATTTCCTGTCGCTGTTGTACCCAAGCCCCACGGCGGCGCACGTCTTGGCAAGCTCCCTCGCGCACGCGGCGCCTATCCCTCCGGACGCCCCTGTTATAATAGCGCGCATAGCCGTGCCTCACACAAGCATGAGCCATTTCAGGACGAAGAGCAGCGCGACTCCCGGTACGCCTAAAACTCCCACCACAAGGGCGTTTGTCCAGTTCATGCCTATAGTCACGCCAATCTCCGCGCCGAACCGGTTTATGAGAAACAGCGCGACAAACCCTAAAATCGTGTTTATCACAAGCTTCAGAACGAACCTCAGCGGTCGCGAGAAAAGCACAATCGCGAGTAATACCAGCACGACCGGTACTATCCCCGCCGCGATCGTAAATTCCCACGCTTCACTCAACATCTCCTCGCCAGTCTCTATCGCGTTGTTGATTGCGTCTCCCATAGCGCCCTCCTTAAATCTTGTTTAAAAATTGTCAGCGCGCCCAATGGCGGCTTTTTTCCGCCACGCCGCGTTGATTTCCCTTAAAATGTAACAGGTATCCCAGGCCATGTCCCGCGAAATAATACTCGCTCCCGGTCATAAGGCTTAGATGATAATAAAGAGAACCCCGCCTTATTCATGGCGGGGTTCTCTGTAACTGGAGCGGCTTACGAGGCTCGAACTCGCTACCTCCACCTTGGCAAGGTGGCGC
>CAYQWH010000138.1:0-4342 GCA_964421265.1 uncultured Oscillospiraceae bacterium
TCGAACCCACGGACGGTTGCCCGCCGACGGTTTTCAAGACCGCTCCGTTATGACCACTACGGTATCTCTCCATCGAAAGTGCTTAATTATAATAGCACATCTTTTCCGCTTTGTCAATAGTCACGTGAAAAATTCGTCGTTTTGCCTACAATCCTCCATTGACGCCTGATACTCATGTATGTATAAAGCCATGCGGCTTTTAAAAAGAACCGCATGGCACGGCTGCGGCTGCGGCATATGTACCCGACAAAAACAGTAAACGGCGGCTGGGCGCCGTTTACTGTGGGTACCGGTATCGTCAGTGCGCGAGCTGTTCCTCGTGGGCGTGGAGCGTGTTTTCCGGCTGTTCTCCGGCGAAGTGGCGGCGCAGGTTGTCAACCGTCACCTCCGCTATTGCCCGCAGCGCCTCGTCGGTGAGATAGGCCTGGTGGCTGGTGACGAGCACATTCGGCTGCGACAGCAGCAGATTCAGCGTGTCGTCGCGCATAACCTTCAGCGACACATCCTCGTAAAAAACGTCCGCCTCCTCCTCGTAGACATCCAGTCCCGCCGCGCCGACTTTGCCGCTCTTGATGTTTGCGAGCAGCGCCTCGCTGTCAATGAGCGCGCCACGGGAGGTGTTGATAATTATCACTCCGTCGCGGAGCGTATGGAAGGTGCCGCGGTTTATCATGTGATACGTCTGAGGCGTAAGAGGACAATGGAGGGATATGACGTCGGCGCGGCGCATAAGCTCGTCAAGACGCACATATTCTATCCCCGCGCCCCATATGGGATTGGGATCATAGGCCAGGACGCGCATACCAAGTCCCCGGCACATACGGCAGAATTTGAGTCCGACCTTCCCTGTGCCCACGATTCCAGCGGTCCGGTTCTCCAGGTCGATCCCGCAAAGGCCCTCCAGGCTGAAGTTCCGCTCACGGGTGCGGTTGAACGCCTTATGGGTTTTGCGCGTCAGAGTCAGGAGCATGGCCATGGCGTGCTCCGCCACGGACGCCGGTGAGTACGCGGGCACGCGGAACACGGATATGCCCAGCTCATCGGCGCGGCGCAGATCTACATTGTTGTACCCCGCGCACCGCAGCGCGATCGCCTCCACGCCCATGGAGGAGAACGCGTCCAGAACTTCCGCGTCCGCGTTGTCGTTGACGAATACGCAAACCGCTCTGCACCCGTGGGCGAGGATGGCGGTGCCGCCGTCAAGACGGTTCTCAAGGTACCGTGGTTCCAGCCCCGCCTCACGCAGCAGCGGGTCGAACCACGTCTTGTCATAAGAGCGCGCGTCAAAAAATGCTACAGGTTCCATAATCAGCCTCCGGATGGTTATAAGATTATATAAGCCGGCAAACGGCGGGTGTATTTGCCGCTGCGTATATTATTCCCGCCGGGACACAATATAAACATTTGCCTTTTTCCCCGATTTGTATTATAATATAGGCTCGTTAAGACAAATATCGAAAGGAGCATGGGACTGTGAAATTAGGTATAGTGGGACTTCCGAATGTGGGCAAATCAACGCTGTTCAACGCGATAACGAACGCGGGCGCGGAGGCGGCGAATTATCCGTTCTGCACCATAGAACCGAACGTGGGCATGGTACCGGTGCCGGATGAGCGGCTGGACTTTCTGGCGGAGTTGTATTCACCAAAGAAGGTGACTCCGGCTGTGATAGAATTTGTGGATATAGCGGGACTTGTGAAGGGCGCGTCAAAGGGCGAGGGATTAGGAAACAAGTTCCTTGAAAACATACGCCGCACCGACGCGATAGTACACGTTGTCCGCTGCTTTGACGATGAGAATGTCGTGCACGTGGAGGGCGGCTGCGACCCGGAGCGGGATATGGATATTATTGATCTGGAGCTTATCATGGCGGATCTGGAAATGGTGGACAGGCGCCTTGACAAGTCGCGCAAGGCCGCGAAGAGCGGGGACAGGAAGCTGAAGCGTGAGGTGGAGGTGTTTGAGGCGCTGCGGGAACACCTGGATAACGGCGGATCCGCCAGGAGCTTCGAGTGCCCTGAGTCGGATATGGAGCTTTTAGACACAATGGATCTGCTGTCGCTTAAACCTGTCATATACGCCGCCAACATGGACGAGGCGGGCATAGCGGATCTCGCGGGTAACGGATATTACAGCGCGGTCAGGGCGCGGGCCGACGCCGAGGGCGCGGGTACCATACCCATCTGCGCAAAGACGGAGCAGGAGCTGACAGAGCTTCCCGAGGAGGACAGAGAGATGTTTTTGCGGGATCTCGGCCTTGAGGAACCGGGACTGGCGAGGCTTGTCCGCTGCTCATACGATCTGCTGGGACTTATCTCGTTCCTGACCTGCGGCGCGGACGAGTGCCGCGCGTGGACCATAAAGAAGGGCACGAAAGCTCCCCAGGCGGCGGGTAAGATACACACGGACTTCGAGCGGGGATTCATCCGCGCGGAGATCGTACCGTTTGACGAGCTGAAGTCCTGCGGTAACATGACCGCCGCGAAGGAACGGGGCCTCGTCCGCTCCGAGGGGAAGGATTACGTCATGAGAGACGGCGACGTGACGCTGTTCCGGTTTAACGTGTAAGAAAACGGAGAAACATAGGTGATTGTTATAATAAAAAGTTAAAAATTGATATACAGATATTAACATTTGCGCTATAATAAAAGACACAGTTAAGGATATATATGATACATAATGAATTAGCGTGGTTCTCGTTGGCAGCGTGGAGAGGTGTGCCGTGAAGATTGATTTGGGTTATGGATCGGGAGTACAGACGGTGGAGGTTCCGGACGCGAATGTGGCGGGCGTGCTTGTGCCGAACAGTGTGGAGCGGGCGCTCGTCGGCGCGGATGAGGTGCGCAGGGCGCTCGCGTCGCCAATCGGCACGCCGCGTCTGCGCGATATTGTAAAGCCTGGGGAGAAGATAGCGATAGTCACCAGCGATATAACAAGGCCGATGCCGACATATAAGGTCATGCCGCCGCTTCTGGAGGAGCTTGGCGCGGCGGGAGTGAGCGACAGCGATATAACGCTGGTTTTCGGATTAGGCAGCCACAGACGGCAGACGGAGAGTGAGATGCGCCATCTCTGCGGAGATGAGGTCTATGAGCGCGTACAATGCGTTGACAGCGACCCGGAGGACTGTGTGCGTCTTGGCGTTACGAGACGCGGTACGCCTGTCGATATAACGCGCAAAGTCGCTGAAGCGGACAGGCGTGTGTGCTTGGGCAATATTGAGTATCATTACTTTGCGGGCTACTCCGGCGGCGCTAAGGCGATAATGCCGGGAGTCTCCACAAGGGAGGCTATACAGGCGAATCACCGGATGATGGTTGAGCGGACATCCTGCGCGGGCAGGATTGAGGGCAATAATCTGCGCGATGATATAGAGGAAGCCGCCGCCATGTGCGGGGTTGACTTCATACTGAACGTTGTCCTCGATGAGCACAAGGAGATAATACGCGCCGTTGCCGGGGACGTGACGCTGGCTCACCGCGAGGGATGCGGGTTTCTTGATACACTGTTCGTAAAGGACATAGCGGAGCCTGCCGATATAGTTATCGTATCTCAGGGCGGCGCGCCGAAGGATCTGAACCTGTATCAGACTCAGAAAGCTCTGGATAACGCGAAATACGCCGTCAGGAAGGGCGGCGCGATTATCCTTGTAGGGGCGTGCGGCGAGGGACTGGGCGAGGCCACGTTCGCGCGGTGGATGCGTGAAGCGGCGACGCCGCGCAGCCTTATAGAACGGGTACGGGCGGACTTCCAGCTTGGAGGGCACAAGGCGGCGGCGATAGCCATGGTGCTGGAGGACGCCGACGTGTATCTGGTGTCGGAGCTGAGCGACGAGACGGTGCGTGACTGCTTCATGGTACCCGCCGCGACCGCGCAGGACGCGCTGCGGGACGCGTTTGACCGGCTCGGGCGTGACGCGAAAGTGCTCATTATGCCCTATGGCGGCTCGACGCTGCCGAGAGTGAGACGGTAATTCCCATCCGACCGGTTTTGATAATTTTTAATAAGTTTTCAAGGTTTTCGACGGTTTCTTTTGGGACTTTGGTTACTTGCAAATACGACTCGGATTTGCTAAAGTAATGTCTGCCTCCGTGGACAGTGAGACGCGGGGGGCATGACCGAAAAGGCTGCGGCGTGTCCCGGCTATCAATCCTCGCGAACGGTCCGGCGACGGCTTTTCGCGTCTGGCGGGTAATCCGCCCGCCATCCCGCGCTGCCGGACTTAATCGGTTATACGGTTCTTATAACGGTTCTTTTTAAAAAGCGGATTCTTACGCAAAGCGCCGAAAGCGCGTAAAGAGCTTATGAAACGGCGCGCCGCGTAAAAGCGCGGCACGGGCAC
>CAYQWH010000139.1:0-4340 GCA_964421265.1 uncultured Oscillospiraceae bacterium
AGATAGAGGGCATGGTAATAGACGAGGGCGTGACCATGGCGGATCTGAAGGGCACGCTCAACGCGGTAGTCGAGGGACTGTACGGCGCGGGCACACGGATCCGTTTCCGCCCGCACCATTTCCCGTTCACGGAACCGTCGTGCGAGGTGGACGTGCAGTGCCATGAATGCGGCGGCGCGGGCTGCCGCGTCTGCAAGGGCGAGGGCTGGATAGAACTCCTGGGCGCGGGCATGGTTCACCCCCGCGTGCTTGAGATGGCGGGCATCGACCCGGAACGGTATTCCGGCTGGGCGTTCGGCATCGGTCTTGAGAGAATGGCCATGAGGAGATACAACATCTCCGATATGCGCCTCATATTCGAGAACGACATCCGCTTCTTGAAGCAGTTTTAAGGGAGGAATTACAGGATGCTTTTGTCACGGAACTGGCTTAAGGAATTTACAGACACATCCTCGTATGGCGATAAGGAATTCGCGGACACCATGACGCTGACCGGCTCCAAGGTGGAGACGGTGAACAGGCTCTGCGGCGAGATAAGCGGCGTGGTAGTCGGCAAGATCGTCGAAATGACGCGCCACGGGAACTCGGACCATATGTGGGTCTGCAAGGTTGACGTGGGCGCTTCGGAACCGCTGCAGATCGTGACCGGCGCGCAGAACCAGAAGGTGGGCGACCTCATCCCCACCGCGCTGCACGGAGCGCACCTGCCCGGCGGCAAGATTATCGAGCGCGGAACGCTGCGCGGCGAACTGTCGGACGGAATGCTCTGCTCCTACCAGGAACTGGGGTTCACGGACAACGACTGGCCCCACAGCGTGGTGGACGGACTGTTCGTGCTGAACACCGACCCGGACGTGATGGCCATGGATCCGAAGCCCGGAGACGATATACTGCCATATCTGGGCCTGGACGACACCGTGGTGGACTTCGAGATAACCCCGAACCGCCCCGACTGCCTGTCGGTAATCGGTCTTGCGCGGGAGGCGTCCGCGTCCTTCGACACGCCCCTCACGCTCCATACCCCGACGGTCAAGGCCGGGACGGATAACATAAAAGACCACGTAACCATTACAATAGACGACGAGACGCTGTGCCCGCGCTACACGGCGCGGATGGTGCGGAACGTGAAAATCGGGCCGTCGCCGCTGTGGATGCGCGAGAGGCTCAGAGCCAGCGGCGTCAGACCGATCTCCAATATAGTTGACATAACAAACTACGTGATGCTCGAGTACGGACAGCCCATGCACGCGTTTGACTTCTCCTGCGTGGAGGGCGGGAAGATAATCGTCCGCACCGCGCGGGACGGCGAGACGATAGAGACGCTGGACGGGACGGCGCGGGAGCTTACCACGTCCATGCTGTGCATATGCGACGAGAACCGCCCGGTGTGCGTGGCGGGCGTGATGGGCGGCGCCAACTCCGAAATCGTGGGCGACACCGCCATGGTGCTCTTCGAGTCGGCCAACTTCAACGGCACATCCGTGCGCAGGACGGCGACGGCGCTGGGAATGCGCACCGACAGCTCCGGCAGATTCGAGAAGGGCCTCGACGTGCGCGGCACCATAAACGCCGTGAACCGCGCCTGTGAACTGGTGGAGCTTCTCGGCTGCGGCGAGGTCATGGACGGCGTAATCGACGTGTACCCCAACCCCGGCGCGGCGACGGAGCTGAAATTAGAGCCGGACAAGATTAACGGACTTCTTGGCACCGACATCTCCGAGACGGAGATGCGGAGCATACTTCTGAAACTGGGCTTCGACATGGACGGCGAAACCGTCCGCGTGCCCAGCTTCCGGGGCGACGTGGAACGGATGTGCGACCTGGCCGAAGAGGTGGCGCGGTTCCACGGCTACAACAACATCCCCATGACGCTGCAGCGCGGCGCGACGGCGCGGGGCGGCTACACCAGATCGCAGAAGCTTGAAAAGACACTGGGCGCGGCGGTCAGAGCCTGCGGGTACTCGGAGATAATCACCTACTCCTTCGGCAGCCCGTCCGCCTTGGACAAGATACGCGTGCCGAAGGACTCACCGCTGCGCGACCAGCTGCGCATACTGAACCCGCTTGGGGAGGACGCGTCGGTAATGCGCACATCGGCGCTGCCGGGAATGCTGGACATCCTCGCCCGGAACAGAGCGTCGCGGAACGACGCGGTCAAACTCTACGAACTTGCTAAGATATACCTGAAGCGGCCCGACGGCATGGCCGACGAACCCAGCGTGCTGTCCTTGGGCGCTTACGGCGGCGGATGCGACTTCTATAAGATAAAAGGCGCGGTCGAGACGGTTCTGAGCGCGATACGCGCGCGGAACGTGCGCTTCACCGCCTGCCGGACGAATCCCAGCTACCACCCGGGGCGCTGCGCGGAGATCACGGCTGACGGCAAACGCCTTGGCGTAGTCGGACAGATCCACCCGACGGTGGCGCGCGCCTATGGAATGGACGTGAGCGTGTTCGCGGCGGAACTGGACGTACCGGCGCTGGAGAACGCGGCGCGGGACTACGTGCCCTACTCGCCACTGCCGCGCTACCCGGCCATAACTCGCGACCTGGCGGTGGTGTGCGACGACAGCGTGACCGTGGACGAACTGCGGGACGCCATAATCGCCGCCGGCGGGGAATACCTGCGGGACGCGCGCTACTTCGACGTCTACACCGGCGAGGGCATACCCGCCGGGAAACGGTCAACCGCGTACTCGCTGACCTTCCGCTCCGACACCGGGACGCTGAAGGACGAGACGGCCGACGCCGCCGTGGAACAGATACTGACCGCCATCGGCGACAGGTTCGGGGCGGCGCTGCGAGAATAAACTGGTTTCCATATTTCAGCCTTAATGGTCATGTTTCCCATATGGGGCGCGAAAAAATCTTGAAAAAACCAAAATTTCCTGAAAAAAACACTTGAAAAATCCTAAAAAGCGTGTATTATAAGATTATCCGGTGTTGAGGCGCTGCCGGTTCGCGTCTCACCGGGGGGAGAGAGACAGAAAACCCCGGGGAGGTCAGCTGGTTACGGAAGGGACGAAAAAAATATGTTTTTTTTTGTAACTTTTTTTAATTTACCGGTTGACATATTGAATCGACTGTGCTACAATACTGGTAAGCTGATCGCGTGTTCCATTCCCATGCGGTCGGTGGCTTTACGGTGAGGGGATTTCCGCTGAGGATGGGAGGAACTACATAATAAAAATGCGGAACTTTTCTAAGACAGCGGGAGTCTTCATTAATGTCAAGCGTACGGCAGGGGGCGGAGGGGCCGCCCGACCCTCATGCACTCTGCCGTACCCCTCCTTTTTGACCGGGAGCGGGCAGGGAAGAGGAAGCTTGGGCGTAAAGAATTGAGGGCAGTTTGTCTAAGGTGTCAAGCCTCATTTGGCTTTACATATATACTGTCCCAGGTCCGGTTCATGTACGGGCGCAATAAATTTTATATTTTTTAAGGAGGAAAACTACATGAAGACTCTCAAAAAGACCCTGTGCATGATCATGGCGGTCGTCATGTTAGTCGGCACGTTGGCCTTGTCTGCCTCGGCAGTCGGAACAACGACAATTGACGACTATACTGACTCCGACGAGATCGTGTACACGGACGCCGCGACAGTGCTGACTGCGCTGGAAGTGTTTGAGGGCGATGAAGGTAACTTCAAGCCGTCCGCGAGCATAACCCGCTCTGAGGCTGTTGCGATCATCGCGCGTCTGTTCCTGACCCGCTCTCTCGCGGACAGCCAGGCAGCAGGCAGCACCAATTTCACGGACATTCCTACTTCTCAGGAATGGGCCATCCCCTACATCTCCTATATGTGCCAGAACGGTTACATCAATGGCCGCGGCGCTGGAGTGTTTGATCCTCTTGGAGATATTACCGGCGTTGAGTTTGCGAAGATACTCCTCACGAATCTGGGCTACAAGTCCGATATCGAGGGCTTCACAGGCGAGGGCTGGGAAGCTCGTGTCGAGCGTATCGCTTCCAGCGTTGAGCTGACAAGCTATCCGTTCACCACCACAGCTGACAGAGCTGTCGTGAGCCTGCTCTACGGCATGGACACCAGCGACTTCTCCTGGACCGCGCCCATCACCCGTGACCAGGCCTGCCTCATGTGCTACAACGCCATGTGGTGCAGCGGTGTCTACTACGCTGACTATATCAATGTTCGCATTGACAGCGGCACCTGCCTGTTCTTCGACACCTATCAGATCAAGCAGACACAGGTCAACGACCCCGACAACTTCGGTCGTCCGACCATTAACTACAGAGTCGGCAACGCCAACAACGGCACTGTCATCCTGACAGTTGAGCAGACTCCTGACCTCGTATTCGACTATGATACCAGCTACGGCAC
>CAYQWH010000140.1:0-1593 GCA_964421265.1 uncultured Oscillospiraceae bacterium
TGGGGGCGGATTACATTCCGGAGGACAACCTGCTGCCCCGGGTGAACCGGGAGCGTACCCGGCGGCTGCTGGAGGACGCGCGGGCGGCGCATATGAATACAGTTCGCGTCTGGGGCGGCGGGTACTACCCCGACGACTGGTTCTACGACGCCTGTGACGAGTTGGGTCTTATGGTCTGGCAGGACTTCATGTTCGCCTGCGCGGTGTACAAGCTGACGCCGGAGTTTGAGGCCAACATCCGGGCGGAGTTCGAGGACAACGTGCGCCGCATCCGCTCCCATCCGTCCCTGGCGCTGTGGTGCGGGAACAACGAGATGGAGCAGTTCGTGGCGCTCGGTCAGTGGGTGAACAGCAAGCGGGAGGTGTCCGACTACACCATCATGTACGACTACATCATCCCCCAGGTGCTGAAGACTGAGGACCCGGACACGTTCTACTGGCCCTCCAGCCCGTCCAGCGGCGGCGCGTTCGACAACCCGACGGATCCGAACCGGGGCGACGTGCACTACTGGGACGTGTGGCACGGCATGAAGCCCTTTACCGATTACCGCAACTACAAGTTCCGCTACGTGTCCGAGTTCGGGTTCCAGTCGTTCCCGTCCATGGCCACGGTGGAGAGCTACACGGAGCCGGAGGATCGGAACCCGTTCTCCTACGTGATGGAGAAGCACCAGCGCAACTCCATCGCCAACGGGCGCATTGCGTCCTATCTGAGCCAGATGTACCTCTACCCGTCCACGCTGGACAGCTTCGTTTACGCGTCCCAGCTGCTGCAGGCCCAGGCCATGCAGTACGGCGTGGAGCACTGGCGGCGCAACCGCGGGCAGTGCATGGGCGCGATTGTCTGGCAGCTCAACGACTGCTGGCCGGTGGTCAGCTGGGCGTCCATCGACTACTTCGGTCGTTGGAAGGCGCTGCACTATTACGAGAAGCGGTTCTTCGCGCCCGTTCTCATCAGCTGCCACGAGGAGGGCACGCTGTCCCAGCGGGCCAGCGTGAACGACGAGCCGTCACCCCTCAAGAAGAGCGCCCGTCTGAACGTGTCCAACGAGACTATGAACGAGTTCAACGGCACCGCCCACTGGAGTTTGCGGCGCGCCGACGCCAGCGTCATTGACGAGGGCGATTTCCAGGTGAGCGTGCCGGCGCTGTCGGCGGTGTGGCTGCCGGAACAGGACTTCTCCGGCGCCGACACGTACGGCTGCTATTACGCCTACGAGCTGCGGGACGGCGCGGGACAGGCTGTCGGCGGCGGCACGGTGCTGTTCTGCGCGCCGAAGCACTTCCGGTTCGAGGATCCCCACCTGACGGCGCGGGTTGAGGGCGACACGGTCACGGTCAGCGCGGACGGCTACGCCAGAAGCGTGGAGATCGACTGCGGCCCCGACGCGGTGCTGGAGGACAACTACTTCGACATGAACGGCGGTGAGCGCGCCGTGAAGATCCTGCGCGGCTCCGTGGGCGTGGCGAAGGTCAGGAGCGTGTGGGACATCCGGTGATCGGTGTTACGTTATCCTGATTATGATGGTTCTGTGGGGCGTCTTTGTGCGCGGTGCCCGTGATTGCGGATTTATGTCGCGTTGAGGGCCGTTT
>CAYQWH010000140.1:1693-4327 GCA_964421265.1 uncultured Oscillospiraceae bacterium
CGTCTTTGTGCGCGGTGCCCGTGATTGCGGATTTATGTCGCGTTGAGGGCCGTTTCGGGTTTTCGCCTCTTGCACGGGTTTTTCGGTTTTTGTTCGCGTCGCGGGGGCGTATACCGTAACCATGCGCCGTAACCACGCCGTATACCATATACCGTATAGATACAGTTGCCGGGAACCAGTTTTTGGACTGGTTCCCGGCTTTTTTACGCGACGCGCGATTTGTACAATATATATAATGTATCAGGCGGTTTCCTTTTTGATTTTGCGCAGGGCGATGAGGGCGAGGGTGATGAACACCACGGCGATTACGGCGAGCATGAGCCAGCTCTTCATCAGGTGGGAGGCGGTGGCCTCGAACAGCTCCTCGTTGTGTTCGCCGATCGGCACGTCCATCTCTATGCCGCCCACGTCCATGATGTTGCTCAGTTCCGTCAGGTGGGAGGTGGAGCCGTAGGCCTCCATTCCCCAGCGGCAGACGGTCACGTAGGACAGCGCCTCCGCCGCGCCCTCTAAGTTGAAGATGATCCCGCAGAACAGGATCTGCGGCAGCAGCAGGATCGGCGCTACCGTCATCGCCCGGTCGGGGTTGTCGAACAGGGAGGAGACGAAGAGTCCCATCGCGGCGGCGGCCAGCGCCGACAGGAACGTGGTCATGAACAGCTCCATGAACGCCGGCATGATGACGCCGTCCTCCGGCAGGCCCACGGCGGCGGCGAACACGCCCGTCACCATCAGGGACTGTACCGCGCAGAACAGGCCCAGCACCAGCACCTTGGAGAGCATATACGCGTCCAGACGCAGCCCGGTCATGTACTCCCGCTTCAGTATCGTCCGCTCCTTGCATATCTCCTGGATGGAGTTGAGCATACCTATCCAGAACCCCACGCAGGACAGGGCGAACAGCAGGTTGCGCGTAATGCTGAACTTCTCGAACTGCTCCCCGTCCGCCACGAAGGAGATCAGGAACGCCAGCAGCGGCGCCTGGGCAAGCAGCAGCAGGAGCCGCTGCCGGTCGTTGACGATGAGCTTTATGTACCGGGAGCACAGCACGCCCAGCTGCCGAGCCATGCTCTCCCGTCTGGCGCCGGCGGATGGCGGCAGGGGCGGCGGCGGGCTTTGGGGCTGTCCGGCGCGCATCTGCTCGTACTTGCGGGCGTAGTCCAGCGCGTGGTCGGTCATCAGGTTGTACACGTCCACGATGTCCCGCACGCCGAAGAACCGCAGCGCCTCGTTATATGATCCGTAAAAGCACAGGTACCCGCCCTTGCCCATGAACACTATCTTGTCGCACAGCCGCAGCTGCAGCGTGCTGTGGGTGACGAGGATGACCGTCTTGCCGCCGTCGGCCATGGAGCGCAGCGAGTGCATCAGGTTCCGCTCCGTGCCGGGGTCCAGGCCGGATGCCGGTTCGTCAAGGAAGAGCAGGTTCGGGTCGGACAGCAGCTCCACGGCGATGCTGGCGCGTTTGCGCTGGCCGCCGGACAGGTTCTTGATGAGCGCGCCGCGCTTATCCGTCAGTTCCACCGTGGCTATGGCGCGGTTGATGGCCTGTTCCCGGTCCTGGGGCGTGGCGTCGGCCGGCAGGCGCAGTTTCGTCGCGTAGGACAGCATATCGTACAGCGTCAGGTTGTCGTACACGATGTCCGATTGGGGCACGTAGCCCACCAGCTTTTTCAGCGCGTCGAAGTTGCGGTACAGATCCACGCCGTTGATGTAGACGCCGCCGCTGGCTGGCGGCAGGTAGCCGCACATGGCGTTGAGGATGGTGGATTTCCCCGCGCCGGAGCCGCCGATTATGGCCACAAGCTCGCCGGGGTGGATATTCAGACTGACGTACTGGCTGGTGATGAACTCCTTGCCCCTCTGTTTCCGGACGATGACCACGTCCTGAGTGTCCACGGAGATGCCGCTCCTGCTGCGGCAGGAGTAGGAGATGGACTGTCCGGAGAAGATGAGTTTTGTATTGGTAATCAGTATGACGTCCTTCTCGTGGAGCGGCGCCTTGCCGCTGATGCGTCTGCCGTTGACGATGATGCCGTTGGTGCTGTTGGTGTCGTAGATGAAGTAGCCGCCGTTCTCCGGGGAGATGATGGCGTGGTGCTGGGAGACGCTGATGTGCGGCAGGACGATGCCGCAGTCGGTGGCGCGGCCTATGGAGATACCGCGTCCCACGGGCACCGTACGCCACTGGCTGGGTGATCCGGCGGCGGAGACGACGAAGAGCACGCCCTGGAGTTTCGCCTGCGGGCCGTCGATACGGAATAGGTCGCCGTCGGCGATATAGCGCGCCTGTATACGCTGTTCGTTATAGATGATGCCGTTGACGCTGTTCCGGTCGCGAATCATCCACGCGCCGTTGACGTTGACGAACTCGCCGTGGTTACGGGAAATAAGCTCCGACTGGAGCACGATGTCGTTATCCGGCAATCTGCCGAAGGTGACGCAAGGTTTACGGAACGAGCCTAAGTCGATGGTGAACGGCGGTTTACCCGAGTCGAAAATGCTGAGGATCTGGCCGCCGCCGTGTTTCTGTTCCTCGTATCCCGTTGGGGAGAACATGGTGACGTCCCCGTCAGACCCCTGTCCGTTCATATCTCATATTAACCTCCGCTTCTATGGTTCTGGTTCTCCCCC
>CAYQWH010000141.1:0-2638 GCA_964421265.1 uncultured Oscillospiraceae bacterium
ACGGGCGCCTATCCGAGCATCACGTCCAGGAGCATCATAAGCGCGAAGCCGGACACGATGCCCATGGTGGCGGTGTAGGGGCGGTCGGACTGGTTGCGCTGGCACTCCGGTATAAGCTCATGTACCGCAACGAGTATCATGGCTCCGGCGGCGAAGGACAGCGCGTAGGGCAGTATCGCCTCCACGTACACCACCAGCAGCGCGCCCAGCACGCCCGCAATCGGTTCCACTATGCCCGACGCCTGACCAGCCATGAAGCTTCTGCGCCGCGAGTACCCCTCCCGCCGCAGCGGCAGGGACACCGCCGCGCCCTCGGGAAAGTTCTGCAGCCCGATCCCCACGGCGATGGTAATGGCGCCCATCAGCGCCTCCGGGGAGGAACCGTTATCCCCCAGAGCGCCGAACGCCACGCCAACAGCCAGCCCCTCGGGGATATTGTGGAGAGTTATCGACCCGATTAGCAGGACTATCCGCGTGAGCCGCCCGTCGGGACGCTGACGGGAACCGTCGGCGCCGGCGGCGGCGCGGGTGACTATCCTGTCGGAGGCCCACATAAAGGCCGCGCCAAGGAGGAACCCGGCTGTCGCCACAAGGTACGCGGGAGCGCCGCCAGCGGCCTCGGCGCGTTCTATGGCGGGCTGCAGCAGCGACCAAAAGCTGGCGGCGATCATCACGCCGGAGGCGAATCCCAGCGTGAAGTTCAGGACGCGGGGATTGGGCGTCTTGAAAAACACAACGGTGGCCGCGCCCAGCGCCGTGACCAGCCATGTGCACAGCGTCGCCATCAGCGCCATCAGGACTTGATTATTCATTGTACACCTCCTGTACTCATTACAGTATATTTTGAATGAGCGCCGGAGGTTACTGAAAAAGTCAGGCGGGGAACGCGCCCCCGCCTGAACTTGTCTTTCGGCTGTCGATATTGGTCATTGGTATGGTAATAAGACTCAGAAGTCTGGATACATCAGAGGAACTGCGGGAGGCGGCGCGGCGCGCGTCCCGGGTTAAAGGGAGCGGTGTCAGTTGTCGTTAAGGGCGACGCTGACGTCGCCGCACTGGGATATGGACAGGTGGATTGACCGGAGGAGCCTGTTGTAGAACTGGTCGCGCTCCTTGTAGCTCATGGTGACGCGCGTCTCCTGGAGAACGCAGTCAAGCAGCACCTGCAGGTTGAAGTTGACAAGCTCGTCCAGCTTGCCCTGTATGCAGTCGTTTATGGCGGTAATCTTAAGCTCGTAGGTGTCGCCGGTGTAGAAATCGTCTATGTGGCAGAACGCGATTTTACGCTCGATAAGCGCCTGCTTAAGGAGATAGGACGTCTTGCCCCGCTCCACCATGAGCAGGAAATTGGCCTCCGGCAGCGACTCAATGAGCGCCCAGAAGTCACTGTCCGAGCTGGCGAAAAGGATGGAGTCTACATGGTTTATGTAAACCTCCTTGCACACGCGCTGGACGATCATGTAGTCCACCAGGGATTTCTCTTCTTTTATCCGGTCCGTCATGAAGTGTTCGATGGAGAGGGAGGGGATCCTTGACAGGACCTTCCAGGCGGCGGACGTGAACCGCCCGTCAATCAGTATTATACTGTTTATTTTTTTCAGGGATTCCGGCGACAGTGATGAGAGAACGGCGTATATTTTCACCGGGTCGCTGTTCTCACAGTCGACTATCATGATGATGTTTGTGCCGTTGTTTATAAAGTCGCACAGGTTCCCGGAGACGATATTGCCCACGTTACGAAGGAGGGACAGGTTGTCGAAGGTGTCCTCGTTGGCCTCGTAGAGGAGCGTGACGAATTTCTCGTCGTTAAGCAGTATATTTCCCTTGTTGCCCACGATCTTCCAGTTGATGTAGCACTGGTAGGGGTACCGGTTCCGGTCGGAGTTGAACTCCTCAAAAGCGGCCTTCTGTCCCTCGGAGCGCATACCGTTGGGCATGATGAAAAGCTCCTTTATATACTCCCAATCAAGCCATTTGGGAAAAAGCCCTTTTACGGTGTTTATCCGGTTGGTCATCTCCCTGTTTATTTTTGTAAGGTATTCGTTAATATCCGGTTTTGATTTTTCTATGTCCACGCCGTCGTTCATGAGCTGGATAACGGCTTCCGACGGGATGTAACGGGGAATGTTTGAGAGGTTTTTGACTTCATATTGAAATGTCTTTCTTATGGGGGTGTAATACTTTTCTATTCCGGTTCGTATTATTGAGAGGTTGCGGACGATTCTTGCCGCTTTGTTCTTTTCCAGTAATTCAAATTTTTCAAGCTGTGGCGTCTGGTTCGGATTTTCAAATTCCTTTTTGTTTACGCCTATGAGATAAGCCATGGTGCTTATTATCTCAAAGGACGGATTGACGTAATCCGTAAATTTTTTGTAGTTGGGCGTACTCTGGGTAAGCTCCTGCAGCAGATCCTGCAGCTGCTGGTTGTTCTCAAATTCGTTCATTGACATCACCTTCCCTTATGGTATGTTTTCCGGCAGACGGCGGAACGGCGGACGGCTCCGCCACCGCGCACTGCCTCTAATATAGTCATACTCCATTTACCGCTCTTTGTCAAGCACTTCTTACGTGCCGGGCAAAATAATTTTCAGGAAGTTCTTATAGATGTCTCCGGAACCGCCAGAAAGAGGGTTCCGCG
>CAYQWH010000141.1:2738-4284 GCA_964421265.1 uncultured Oscillospiraceae bacterium
TCGCGGTTCCGGCTGGGCGGCATTTCGCGTTGACAAATGGCCGAGGCGTTGGTATAATCAGAGAAGTTGGTGTGTCCGGCGGTACCGGACAGGGCTTTATTTTGCGCCGGAGAGCACGGCGATTATTAACTGGAGGCGGATACAAATGACTTATACTATCAACGTGGCGGGACTGACAAGGGAGCTGACGCTGTGCCCGCTGAATGACCGGAGGTACATAGCGGGTTTTGTTATTTTCGGGGACGTGGAGCTGACCTGCGCCTGCGCCCTGGCGCTGCTGGAGAGGGCGCCGGATTTCGACTACATGGTCGCGCCGGAGGCCAAGGGCATACCCCTCATCCACGAGATGGCGCGGCAGAGCGGACGGAACGAGTACGTCCTGGTCAGGAAAGGCCCCAAGCTCTATATGAGCGACATATTTGAGGTGGAGGACAAGTCCATCACCACCACGGGCATACAGAGGCTCTGCATGGACGGCAAGGACGCCAGAAAGATCAGCGGGAAGCGCGTCCTGATAATCGACGACGTTATCTCCACAGGCGGCTCCATAGCGGCGGTGGAGAACCTGGTGAAGCAGGCCGGGGGAATCGTTGTGGGCAGGATGGCGATACTGGCCGAGGGCGACGCCGCCAAACGGGGCGACATCATATACCTGGAGAAGCTGCCCGTGTTCGACAGTGAGGGCAGGCCCCTGGAGTGAACCCCCAGGGGTGGCCGCGATTGTGGTCAGCCGGGAACCGGTTCCCGGAGAGCGCGGACTGTCTCCACGAGGGCGTCCATGGCGCTCTGCAGGAGGGCTTTGCCGTTCCAGTTGGCGACGCCGGCTATGATGGTGTCGCAGCTGTTGAAGGGGATTAGGATGCGCGTGGCGGCGCTGCTCCCCACGGCGGCGGCCATGGCGGGGGTTATCTCCCCGTAGAGCGCGTCGGCCACGACGATGCCGATCGGCCCCATTATCACGTCGGCGGTACGGCAGCCGACTATTACGGCGTTCTCGCCGGTGGCCGCGTGGTCGGCTCCGGCACGGAGCATGGCGGATGTGGCGGCTGAGTTGGCGCCTGCCGCCGTTATCACCGCGTCGGGCAGCGTCTGCTTTATGGCGGTCACAAGCTGCTTGCCAAGCCCCCCGCCCTGGGCGTCTACTATGAGTATTTTTATCTGTTTTGTCAATGCTGTCACCTCGCGTGATATTATACAGGGTTCCGCGGCAAAAATCAATCTCCCGGTTCACGGAGCCTCGCGGCTGCGGCGCGGGACGGCTGTTCCGGGGGTTAGCGAATATAAGGAGGATGAATGTGAAAGCGGTAAAACTGATATTGGACAAGGACTTCGCCATAGCGGAGGTGGACAAGCGCGTATACGGCTCGTTCATTGAGCACCTGGGCAGGGCGGTGTACGGCGGCATATACGAGCCGGGTCACCCGACGGCGGACGACAGGGGGTTCCGTGGCGACGTGATGGAGCTGGTGCGGAACCTGAACGTGCCGGTTGTGCGCTACCCCGGCGGCAACTTCGTCAGCGGGTTCCGCTGGGAGGACAGCGTGGG
>CAYQWH010000142.1:0-4265 GCA_964421265.1 uncultured Oscillospiraceae bacterium
ACTCCGTTGTCAGGAAGATCGTCACTTCCTGGCCCTCGCTGGTTCGTACAACTCTCTTGTGGTGGAGGCGGGGGGAATTGAACCCCCGTCCGAAAGTACATCCGTCCAAACCTCTCCGGGCGCAGATGGTTATTCCGCAAGCTAAAGCTTGCTTTTCCCATCAAAAGAGGCAAGCCAACACGCCTCAGTCTCTGGTAGCTTCATTGTTCATGGTGCGCTCAAAGCTTTGCGCACTCACGTACGCCACTAATCGACGCTCTCATCCGGCTCGTGGCCCTTCCGGCGAGAACGGTCACTGCTTAAGCAGCGGCAAGAACAGGATAATCGTTGTTCTTTAATTTGTAAGGTTGCCCGTTTTAAGGATGTCAGGCGCATCCGCCCGCTATTCAGATTTCCATACCCCCGTCGAAACCTTTACGCCCCCATGCTATAAACATTGTACGCAAAGCCGTTGCAAAGTATGGCAACAGTCATAACCGCCGCTATGTCCTGACCATCTTAACAAGAACTGAGTGAGGAATGACCTTGGCCAGAACCCGGTAAAATTTAAAAAATAACTTCGGAGTGTAGACGGCTCTGCCGCTCCTGGCGGCACGATAAGCGCCAGCGACAACCTTTCTGGGTTCACAGTACGGCAGCGCCTTGAACATCTTTGAATTTCCAACAATCCCGCCCACATCCAGAAACTCAGTGTCCATGGGACCGGGGCAAACCGCAGTAACCGAGATGTTCCGTTCCCGCAGCTCATCACGAAGGCCAAGGGAAAAAGACGAAACATAGGCCTTGGATGAGCTATAAACCGTCATGCGCGGATTGGGACAGAAGGACGCGATAGACGAGATATTTATTATATGTCCCCCATTCGGAACATATGGCAGGCACATACGCGTGACAAGCGTTACTGCGCGTATATTGAGATTGACCATCCGGCGCAGAAGCTCCGGATCGCACTCGGACACATTCGCCAGATATCCGCATCCGGCGCAATTGACCAGTACGGAAACTTCAGGCCTTTCGTCCGCGAGCTTATTCTCGAGAACTTCCAGATCCTCATCTTTACAAAGATCAAGCGCTATGACCTGAGCCTTATCGGACAACGCCGACGCGACAGAGTTTAATCTCGACTTCCTCCGCGCGATTAGCCAGATCTGATCAACCTCCGGAAAAACTCCCGGCGCCTGGACAGCAAACTCTCTCCCAAGGCCCGATGACGCGCCGGTAATTATGGCAATTCTCATACTACGCCTCCCAAATATTCCTCAGCCAATATACTGTAACAGCAAACATCGCAGGCGCCGGAGCTGTCGCGCCCGGCCTTGCGTAACGTGCCCTCATATGTCATGCCGCGCTTCCGCATAACTCCGCCGGATCGAGGGTTACGGGTATTCTGATACGCCTCAATCCTGTTGGCGCCCGCTTCTTTAAAGAAGAACCGTATAACAAGCGCCAGCGCCTCGGTCGTAATCCCCAAGTGCCACCACGCACGACCGACGCGATATCCCATGGTCACAGCATTTGTATTATCGTTAATTTTTACGGCACTTATGCTTCCAATGATTTCCCGCGTTTCCGCCAATACGATAGCCCACTGATAAGCTCTGTTGCCCTCATATCTGTCCACACAGCTTTCCACAACCTGTTCCGTGACATATATGTCCGCATATGTCAGCCACGTCAGGTATTTGTAACCGCGTCATCCGAAGCATAGTTTCGGGACACTATCTCCGCGTCCGCGATTACAAACGGGCGCAGGATCAGCTTTTCCTAATCTAACACACGCGTACCGATATGGTTCACGCTATATTTTCTGCGGCTCCGGATAATCTATACCCTGCGTATCAACAGAGACTGATTTCATAATCTGCGGCTTGCGCGGCTTGTCATTGTAATCAGTGCGCGTGTTCGCGATCTCGTCAACCACGTCCATGCCCTCAATAACCTTACCGAAAGCGGCATACTGTCCGTCCAGATACAGCGAATCCTCATGGACAATGAAGAACTGACTTCCCGCCGAATCCGGGGATGCGGAACGAGCCATTGACAATACGCCTCTCACGTGTGATATGGGATTGTTTACGCCGTTCCCGGAAAACTCGCCTTTTATGCTGTAGCCCGGCCCGCCGGTTCCGTTGCCTTTCGGATCGCCGCCTTGAATCATGAAGCCCTTTATAACGCGGTGGAAAATCAGTCCATTATAGAACCCGGAATTGGCAAGGCTGATAAAATTAGCCACTGAAACAGGGGCTGAATCAGGGAAAAGCTCGGCACGAATAATTTTGCCGTCCTCCATTTCGATAGTCGCGACAGGATTTGCCATTTATCTGTTCCTCTCTTTCATCATTCGATCTATTTCGCGGTCGGCGTCACGTTTCGCGGCCGTCTCGCGTTTGTCGTATAACTTCTTACCGCGCGCAAGTCCCAGTTCCACTTTCACGCGGGAATCTTTCAAATACAGCGACAGCGGAATGAGCGTCAGGCCATCCTGCTGTATGCGCGCGTGGAGTTTGTTGATTTCCCGGCGGTGCATGAGAAGCTTCTTAGCGCGCAATGGATCCCGGTTAAATATGTTGCCCTTTTCGTAAGGAGATATATGAACTCCGTAAGCGAATAATTCGCCGTCCTTCACCACGCAAAACGAATCCTTCAGATTGGCGTTACCGGCGCGAATTGATTTCACTTCTGTGCCGAAAAGCTCGATGCCTGCCTCGTACTTCTCCTCAATGAAATAATCATGGTAGGCTTTCTTGTTTTGCGTCAGCGGTCTTATTCCGGTTTTTTTCGCGGGCAAATACGTCACCTTCCTCGTAAATAGTTCCAAGCTGATTGATTTAAGTACCGGCGGGGCCAAACTTCTCCGCCTCAAATTTGAGCCGCAAGACCGCTTCATAGAGAGTCTGTCCACCCGAGCCGGAAGTCAGCCGCGAACACGTTAGCTGTTTGCCGGAGGCAAGACGCCCATTGCGCGGTGTGGAATTTCGCGTTGGCCTGCCCTGAAACGGTTCTAACACGCGAGGCCACGGACGTTTCGGTTATCACGGGTACCTCATAGCCTGCTGGTCAAAACACGCACTCCATTTAACTGTCAGAAAACCGGTTCAGCACATCTTTCGGCCACTACAAGGCAGCAGCCTGACTTTATACCATCAGGCTCTCCGTCTAAACATATACCTGAACCGGGCGCAGCCCTTACATCAATTAGATTATATCACATCATCCGCAAAAATAAAAGACCTGTTTTGAAAATTTTTTGTGATCGGGATTTGACTGAAATTTTCTAATCAGGTCTTGAAAAGCAGCTCTCAAGCTGGTATAATAAATCGAATCGCGCTGAAAATGGCGATTTGCAGGAAATTACATACCTGTAAAACACATCAGAAGGGGTAACAGAATGAGATTTATCACCAAAAGCAGAATGAACAGGATAACGGCGGCATTGCTGGTTATCATGCTCCTTGGGCTTTCCGCCTGCGGCAGTGAAAGCGACACGTCCTCCGCTTCCGACGACGAAAGCGGGACGCGGGAGAGCGTCACGGAGGCGGACAATGGCGGCGTTGATTCCGACGATGCAAGCAGTTCCAATTATGCCGTAGACGAACCGGTGCAGCTCACCTTAGCGGACGGAGAAGCGAAGCTGATCTACGCGAAGGATAATTATGTAGTTGTGGCATTTCATGGACCGGTTAACAATACCGGAGCCCATTTTTGTGATGCAGATGGAAATGACCTTGATTATTTTGTCGGTTACGAAAGACTAAGCGAAAGCTGGAAATTGATTATCTCAGAAGAATTTCCCGAGGGCTACGATTACAGCGGAATCGGTTTGTCCGTTACCGATTACAGCGCGGAAAAAAACGCAGAGGGAAAATATCCAAGCCAAAAATATTTTAATATGGAGCAGATGACAGAAGAGGAAATGAAAGCCATCGGTTTGGCTTTCCTTGATGGACACTGCTGTGTAGTAGGCGATGGATACGCGAAGTACGGCGGCAGGCAGTTTGGTTTGCAGCATGGTATCGCTTGGCTTGATGACAATTATTTTATCTCATTAGATGAAATGGAAGGTTTTCCCGACCGCTTTTCCTATTTTGCGGGGGACGGAACGCCGCTTGACGAATATTTTGAAGGGTATTCCACCTTGGTGATTACTCCGATAATTACTGAGTTTGAAGTAATGCTAATAGACGACAGCAACACATACGATGAAGGAAAGAACAAGGCAATGTGTGATGAGCTAAAGGCGTGTAAGCCGTATTTTATTTACACAG
>CAYQWH010000143.1:0-2021 GCA_964421265.1 uncultured Oscillospiraceae bacterium
CTCACTGCGCGCACTCACCCGCCTTTGGCGGGTTCGCACACTCCGTTCGCTAAGATGTATTTTTTGACACGGCAAAGCCGCGCCAAAAAATGGATTTTTATTTTTTTCACGGCGGAGCCGTGAAACTCTGCGAGGCTGCTGGGTCGCGGCCTTTTTGTTTGTTTCGTTGGCGCCGGGTCGGGGGCGCTCGTTTCGCCGCTTGGCGGCGGAACTTCGCTGGCTTGGCGGATATGCTCGTTTCGCCGTTGGCGAAACTTCGCGGGGTTGTTGCGGGGCGGATATGCTTGTTTCACGCTTTGCGTGGAACTTCGCGGGGTTACCATTTGTCGGCGCCTTGTTCTTTGGGGATTACAAGCTTCAGGGACTCTATGGCCACTTCCAGCATACTGTCGTCCGGCTCGGCGGTGGTTATAAGCTGCATGGCTTTGCCGGGGGCGGACAGGATCTTCGTTATTATGTTGTCGTGGCGGCCGGCGTACTTTATCGCCTCGTAGCTTATGCCCACCACCAGCGGCAGCAGCGCCAGGCGCAGCGCCATCCTTATCCACACATTCGACCAGCGCACCACGGAGAACACTAAGATGCTCACTATCATCACGATGAACATGAAGCTGGTGCCGCAGCGGGGATGGAGCCTGGGCTGGACACGGCAGTTCTCCACCGTCAGGTCAAGTCCCTTCTCGTAACAGAAGATGGTCTTGTGCTCCGCGCCGTGGTACATCCACACGCGGCGTATCTCCTTCATCCGCGAGGTGAGGAATATATAGAGGACGAATATGACTATCCGCAGGCCGCCCTCAATCAGGTTCCGCGCCACGCCGTCGCCCGTCCACCTCGACAGCAGCCCCGCCAGCACCGTGGGCAGCAATATGAACAGGCACACCGACAGGGCGATGCCCATGAACACGGCGACACCCGTTATGGCCTTCTCCGCCTTCTCCATCGACAGGTGCTTCTCCAGCCACTGGTCAATTTTGTCCGGCTCCTCCTGCTCGTCCTCCGGGATGAACTCCGCCGAGTAGGTCAGCGCCCTCACCCCGCTTACCATGGAACTGAGAAAGTTCACCGTGCCGCGTATTATCGGCCAGCGCAGCATGAAGAACCTGTCCCGCGCCGACTTGACCGGCTCCACCTTCGTCGCCAGCTCCCCGTCAGGCTTGCGTACCACTATCGCCTGACTGTCAGGCCCGCGCATCAGTATCCCCTCCATCAGCGCCTGACCGCCTATGGATGTGCGAAACTTTACGTCGCTTCTATCTTTGCCCAATTCGTCCCTCGCTCCTTCCGGACATATTCGCTGTCTTTATTCACAATCTGTATTCATAGTTTGCCGTATATTTATCGGATATTTATTCATAACGCGCGGATAACGGCGCATACGGCGCCTCAGGACTTCTGGAACGTGGGGTCCACGGGGATGCGGATGATGACCAAAACGCCGCCGCTGGGCGCGTTGCGCAGGGTCAGGTCGCCGCCGTGGTACTTGATAATCTCGTCGCACACGGCAAGACCGATGCCGCTGCCGCGCTCCCTGGAGCTGCCCTTGTAGAATTTGAGTTTTACCCGTTCCAGCTCGTCCTCCGGGATGCCGGGGCCGTAGTCGCGGATATAGATTTTCACGTTCTCCCCGTCGGTGCCGGTGCTGACGGAAATGCGCTTGCCGTTCCGGGCGTACTTCACCGCGTTGTCGAAGATGTTGTAGAAGACCTGGCGCAGCCTGGCGGGGTCGCCGTTTATCAGCGGCAGCTCCTCCGAGGCCGGTTCGTAGTCGATGGTGATGTCGTCCTGTTTCAGAAGTTCCCGGTAGGTGAAGATGGAATCCTCCAGTTCCGCCGCCACGTCCATAGGTTCCGCGTTCAGGGTGAACCGGCCGTCCTGGATGCGGGTGAACTCGAGCAGTTCCTCCACAAGCTTCGTCAGCCGCCGCGCCTCCTTCTGGATAATCGTGACGCCCTTGCGGGTCTCCTCGTCCAAGGTGTCGTTGTAGAGTATCGTCTCGCCCCAGCCGGTTATGGCGGTCA
>CAYQWH010000143.1:2031-4256 GCA_964421265.1 uncultured Oscillospiraceae bacterium
TCAGGGGGGTGCGCAGCTCGTGGGAGACGGAGGAGATGAACTCTGTCTGGGCCTTCTCGTACTGGCTTATCTTCATGGACATCTCGTTTATGGCGTCCACCATGTCGCCGATCTCGTCGCTGTACTTGCGGCCTATCTGTATGCCGTAGCTGCCGTTCACCATCTGCTTGGCAACGCTGGTTATGTCGCGGATGGGGTTCACCACGGACTGGAGGAAGATGAGGCTGACGATGGACACCAGGAGGATGACCGCCACGCCCACGGAGATGGCGAGGACCGCGTCGGTACGGATGCGGGCGTCCACAAGGCGCATACTGGTCACGTAGCGCATGGCGCCTATGACCTGGCCGTTGGCGTAGACGAGGGGCGCGGACACGGCCATCACGTGTTCGCCGGTGGCCTCGCTGTTGCCGTCCCAGGAGGTTATCCTCCCCTCCAGCGCGCCGGCTATGTCCGACGTGCCGGGCGCGTTCTCCGACGTCATGCGGTGGGAGGACAGCTCAACGCGCCCGCTGGTGTTGACGAACTGCAGCTCCAGCTTGTCCGCGTCCTCGAAGTTCTCAATATACATATAGGCGCTGTTGTAGTACTCGGCGTAGGTCTTGGTCACATAGTTGCTGAAGAAGTCGGAGGCGGTCTTGGCCTTGATAATCAGCCCGTCACGCAGCGCGGAATAGGTGCTGCTGGAGACGGACATGACATAGGCGCTGACCACGAACGCCGTAATCATGACGATTATAAGCAGCATGGACATCATCCACCGCTGCTTGAGTCCCCGGACGCGCAGCCATCCGAACCCGGCTTTCCGCGCCTTCATCCTAAAACCCCCACTTGTAGCCGTAGCCCCACACCGTCGTTATATACGTGGGATTCGTGGGGTCGTCCTCAATCTTTATCCGCAGCCGGCGTATGTTCACGTCCACAATCTTCACCTCTCCGAAGTAGTCCCGCCCCCAGACCACGTTGAGGATGTCGTCCCGCGACAGGGCGCGGCCCGGGTTCTCCATGAACAGCTTGATGATGGAGTACTCCACCTGGGTCAGCTTCACCCGCTCACCGTTCTTCTCAAGGGTGCGGTTTTTTATATTCAGCCGGAAGGGGCCGTTCACGATCTCGCCGACAGGCTCGTCGTCGCCGCCCACGCGGCGGTAGAGGGCGTCAATACGCGCCGTCAGCTCCGCCGGGGAGAAGGGCTTCGTCACGTAGTCGTCGGCGCCGGTCATCAGGCCCGTCACCTTGTCCATCTCCTGGGTGCGGGCGGTGAGCATGATAATGCCGATGCTGTTATCGGTGGCCCGAATACGCCTGCAAACTTCAAATCCGTCGATATCGGGCAGCATAATGTCCAGCAGGGCCACTTTGATATCCGGGTTCTGCTTCAGCTTCTCCAGCGCCTCTTCGCCGGTGCCGGCCTCCACAGCCTCATACCCCGCCCGCTTCAGGTTGATGGCCACAAAGCTGCGGATGTTCTCCTCATCCTCCAAAACCAGAACTTTTTTCAACATATGAACCTCCTTACCAAGTGGAGAGGATGAGGGAAAACCGGTCGATCAGCTCTTCCTGATCCACCCCGCAGTCCCATGCGTCCTCGTAAAATTCCGCAGAATAGATGGCGTCCCCAGCGTCCAGCAGGATAAAGCGCCCCCCCCGGATGGCCCGAAGCGCGCGGTTGTTGCCTCCGAATCGGTAGATGGTCAGGAAGGGAATGGGACGTTCCCCCTCCTGCCAGAGGCAGAAGGTGATGGAGCGCTGGCTGTCGTTGCTGTTCACCGTGTCGCTGCGCTGGACGCAGATCTTCCCTGCCCAGTCGTCGGGCAGGGTCAGGTACCATCCGTCTTTGACGTTGTGGAACGTGGTGCAGACCGCTTCGGCCGTGCCCGACCGGTCATATTGTTCCCACGTGATGGTGTAGAACTGCTCGGCCGAGGAGGCCCCGGGAAGGAGCTCCAGCCGGGGGATCTCCAGGATGTAGTCGTTGTTGATATCAGTCCCCTCAACGTCGGATACTGCCCGCTCCGTCCGCAGACTCCGGCCGGTCTCCTCGTCCCGGGTGATGTTGCGCAGCTCCCCGTCCTCCATGGTGAAAATATCGGTGACCAGCTGCCCCTCTTCCCGCGTGCAGGTGACGTAAAGGGCGGGCAGCAGGTCGGTCACGTAATTGGCTTTTTTCTTGCTCAGGGCCGTGACGCCGGAGGACAAGGGTGCCGACGTCACAAGCTCCATGG
>CAYQWH010000144.1:0-4155 GCA_964421265.1 uncultured Oscillospiraceae bacterium
GGCATATCGCTGCGCCATAACGGGGAGTACCTGGATCTGCACTGCGGCGGCATAGATAACGCGTTCCCCCACCACACCAACGAGATCGCCCAGTCCGAGGCGTATATCGGCCACCCCTGGTGCGGTCACTGGTTCCATGTGCACCATCTGAACACAAACGATGGCAAGATGAGCAAATCCAGCGGAGAGTTCCTGACGGTGTCGCTATTGGAAAAACGCGGTTACGATCCGCTGAGCTACCGTTTCTTCTGCCTTCAGAGCCACTATCGTAAGACATTGATGTTCTCGTGGGAGAACCTTGACAACGCCGAGGGCGCGTACAAAAAGCTCATAAAGCGCGTCGCGGCGCTGGATCCGGGCGACGGGGAGATTGACAGCGAGGCCGTGGCGCAATACAAAGAGAAGTTCCTCCGTCAGGTGGGCAACGACCTGAACACGTCCATGGGCATTACCGCCGTGTACGACGCGCTTAAGGCAAAGACAAATGACGCCACGAAGCTCCGGATAATCCGGGACATGGACTACGTGCTCGGGCTGTCGCTTCTGGCAAAGGGCGCGGAGCTGCGGGAGAGAGAGCGGTCCGCGAAAGTCACCGGCGGCGAGACGGGTTACACAGTCACCGGCGAGGGCGACGCGGAGATTGACAATCTGCTGCTTGAGCGTTACGCGGCGAAAAAGGTGAAAAACTTCGCGGAAGCGGACAGGATCCGCGACGCGCTCAAGGAGCGGGGCATAGAGATAACCGACACTCCCGGCGGAGTGACCTGGAGACATATATAGAATTGGAGAGCGCGACAGATGAAACTCATGATACTCGATGGGAACAGCGTCATAAACCGCGCGTTTTATGGCGTGAGGATGCTCAACGCCCCGGACGGCACGCCGACCAACGCGGTGTATGGGTTTTTGAACATACTGCGCCACCTTATGGACGAGGAGGAGCCGGACGCGGTGTGCGTCACGTTTGACCGACGGGAACCGACGTTCCGCCACCTGCGGTACGAGGGCTATAAGGCGCAGAGAAAGGGTATGCCCGATGAACTGGCGGCGCAGATGCCGATACTGAAGGAGACGCTGGACGCCATGAATATCCCCCACTATGAGCTGGCCGGATGGGAGGCGGACGACCTCATCGGCTCCATAGCCCGCGTCTGCGGCAATACCGGCTGGGAGTGCGTCATCGTCACCGGCGATAAGGACAGCTTCCAGCTCATAGACGAGCACACCAGCGTCAAGCACGTCAAGACGGCTGGCGGCAGAACCATAACGACGCTCTATGACGTGGCTGCGTTCCGGGAGGAGTACGGGTTTGACCCGATACTGCTGATTGACCTGAAGTCCCTTATGGGCGACGCCTCGGACAACATACCGGGCGTCGCGGGCATCGGCGAAAAGACGGCGCTGAGCCTGATAAGAAGCTTCGGCCACGTGCGGGACATATATGACAATCTCGACACGCTGGACATACGCGAACCGGTGCGCAAGAAGCTGGCACAGGGCAGGGAGCTTGCGAAAATGTCCTATGAGCTTGCCACAATACGCCGTGACGCGCCTGTTGACTTCTCCGTGGACGACGCCATGGTGCGCAAACCGGACAACGACAAGCTGTGGGCGATATTCAAACAGCTTGGGTTCAAACGGCTGATTGAGGCGTACAGCCTTACGGAGCCGACGGGCGATACCGCCGCGCCGACGGAGTTTGAGGTTACCTGCACGGTTGTTACCGTGGACTCGGAGGAGACACTGGCGGAATTTGCCGGCGCGATCAGCGGCGGCGACGTCGCCGTCGTGTTCCGCGACGGCTGCGATATGGCGGCTGTGGAGGCTGAGGACAGCGGCACCGCGTATCTGCTGTGGGAGGACACAGAGGTCTTTGACCGCGCCGTGGGCCTGTTGTGCGCCGAGGACGTCAGGAAATACGGCTATAATGTCAAGGACACGCAGCGGAAGCTGCTGGAGCGCGGTTTCCCGGCGCGAAAAGGCTGGGTGTTTGACGCCGCGCTCGCGGCATATCTGCTGGAGCCTACCGCCAGCGGATATGACATCGACCGATTGACCGAGAAGTACTGCGGATTTATCATAGACGGCGGCGCCGACGGCGAGCAGCTCACGCTGCTGTCCGACGACCAGCGGGCGTCGGCGCGGGTGCTCAGTGAGGCGGCGGCGGTGTGGTGCCTTAAGGACGCGCTGCTGCCAAAGCTTGAGGAAGCGGGTCTTGACGATCTATTTAACAGGATAGAGATGCCGCTGTGCCCGACGCTGGCGGGGATGGAGACGGCGGGGTTTCTTGTTGACCGGGACGCCCTCCACGACTTCGGCGTCACTCTCTCGGAGCGTATCGAGACGCTGGAGAACAGGATTTACGAGCTGGCGGGAGAGCGCTTTAACATCAACTCGCCTAAACAGTTGGGTGAGATTCTCTATAACAGATTGATGCTGCCGCCGCCGAAAAAGACGAAGACCGGCTTCTCCACCAACGCGGACGTGCTGGAGAAGCTGAAGCCGAAGCACCCGATAGTGGGTCTTGTGCTTGAGTACCGGGAGCTGGCGAAGCTCAAGTCCACTTACGCCGACGGCCTGCAGAAGGTGATCGCCCCGGACGGCAGGATACACACCAATTTCCAGATGACCGTCACGGCGACGGGCAGATTATCGAGCGTGGAGCCGAATTTGCAGAACATACCTGTGCGCCGTGAACTGGGCGGCGAGATGCGCAGGATGTTTGTGGCGTCTCCGGGGAATTTGCTGGTGGACGCGGACTACAGCCAGATAGAGCTGCGTATCCTCGCCCATATGTCCGGCGACGAGACTATGATTGACGCGTTCCTGCGAGGCGACGACATACACCGCATAACGGCGTCGCAGGTGCTGGGCGTGCCGCCGGAGGACATAACCGCACGACAGAGGAGTCAGGCGAAAGCGGTTAATTTCGGAATAGTCTACGGCATATCCGCCTTCTCCCTGGCGGGGGATATTGGCGTGACCGTCGCGCAGGCGCGGGACTATATTAACACCTACATGAGCCGTTACCACGGCGTCAGGGATTACATGGAGCGCGTCGTGCGCGAGGCGAAGGAGAAGGGCTACGCCGTCACGCTGTACGGCAGAAGGCGCCCGCTGCCGGAGCTGTCGTCCTCCAGCTATACCCAGCGCTCCTTCGGTGAGCGCGTCGCCCGGAATATGCCGATACAGGGCACGGCGGCGGATATTATGAAGCTGGCGATGGTGAACGTCCAGAACGCCTTGGACCGTTCCGGTCTGCGCGGACGGCTCCTCTTACAGGTCCATGACGAGCTTATAGCCGAGTGCCCCGCGGATGAGGCGGAGGACGTTAAGCGCATACTTGTCACGGAGATGGAGGGCGCGGCGAAGCTTAAGGTTCCGCTGACAGTGGACGCCAACTCCGGCTCCACCTGGTACGAGGCGAAGTGATGGAGATAAGACGCGCGACATCCCGCGATTTACCGCGCATCATGGCGATTGAGCGCCGCTCCTTCCCGGTTCCCTGGTCAGAGACGAGTATGCTCTCGGTGCTGGGCGATGACGACGTCATATTCAACGTGGCGGCGGACGAGGGCGGCGCGGCGGGGTTCGCGGTACTGCGCTGCTCCTTTGAATCCGGGGAGCTTTATAATATCGCCGTTGAAGAGGAACACCGGGGACAGGGCGTAGGACGCTCGCTGCTCCTGAGGACACTGGAGGACGCTGCGGAACGGGACGTGGAGACGGTGTACCTGGAGGTGCGCAGGAGCAACGCTATCGCCCGGTCGCTCTACACCGGCTGCGGCTTCACGGTCTGCGGCCAGCGGCGGAATTACTACGATACGCCCCGTGAGGACGCCATTTTAATGGATTGCCAGATCAGGCGGCAGCCGGCTCCATGAATCCCACGCTCCGGGCCGCGACAGGCTTTGGGCCACACGACCCGGACGGCGCCTGATTTATGAGATATTTGCAGTTGTATCATTCCGAAGCGAACCGCGCTCACAGTGGAGCGCTTTTTCCGGCGTAAGAGCCGCCCGCGCGCTGTATCGCGCCTGACTTTTACCGCTTTGCGGCGATGCTCCGCGAGATTTTTCCTGCGATAAAGCGGCCAATGAGCGTGTGTCGATTTTGTAAAATAAGTGTTTTTGATGTTGTTTTTATAGTTTTTGT
>CAYQWH010000145.1:0-4087 GCA_964421265.1 uncultured Oscillospiraceae bacterium
CCGGTTGTAGTTCACCGCCGGGACGCCATACGCGTCCAGGTGGAACGGATCTATCATGTTGACATCCAGCAGATCCGCCGTGGCCGCTTCATAGGCCATATTCACCGGGTGTTTCAGCGGCAGGTTCCATATGGGGAACGTCTCGTACTTGGCGTATCCCGCCGCCACGCCGCGCCTGCGGTCATGGTATATCTGGGAGAGACAGGTGGCCATCTTGCCGCTGCCAGGTCCCGGAGCCGTAACGATTATGAGCGGACGGGTAGTCTCGATGTACTCGTTGCGCCCATATCCGTCCTCACTGACGATAATGTCCACATTCTCAGGATAGCCCTCTATGGGGTAGTGGTAGTAGACCTTAACGCCCAGCGCCTCCAGCCTCTTGCCAAACGCCGCTGCGGATCGCTCGCCGCCGTACTGCGTCACCGCCACGCTGCCTACATAAAGCCCGGAGCTGCGGAACGCGTCAATAAGCCGCAGAACCTCCAAGTCATACGTTATGCCGTTATCGCCGCGAACTTTATTTTTCTCAATATCCGCGGCGTTTATTACGATTATTATCTCCGCGCTGTCGCGAAGCTCCGTCAGCACCCGCAGCTTGCTGTCGGGCTGGAACCCCGGCAGCACCCTGGCGGCGTGATAATCATCGAACAGCTTTCCGCCAAACTCCAGATACAGCTTTCCGCCAAACTGCCGTATACGCTCCCGTATACGCTCCGACTGGAGCTTCAGATATTTGCAGTTATCAAACCCGATCTCCATATTTCCCCCTATGTACCGAATGTTCCAGGTATCACGGGGAGACACCGGCCAATCAGTACGCGCGGAACCGCGCGTGGACTGGACCAAAGTTCCCCTTCCTATATTTTAGCTTTTTATATCGGTTTCGTCAATATATATTCCGCTCAAATTCGCGGAAATCAGTTTTCCGCCCTTGACTTCACATCGCTCGCGCGGTATAATAATGACAGAAATCCGTGCCGCCCGGCGCAACGAGGATTCCGTTCCCCGGCGCGCGACGAGAACAAAGGAGAGGATTTGACTTATGAAATCGAAAGTATATTTTACAAAGAGCATCACTCCGGAGAGAGTGATAGATATGTATAGAGTGCTGGACAAGAAGCTTCCGGGGAACATCGCCGCGAAAGTCCACTCCGGCGAGGAGGGGAACCAGAACTACCTGCACCCGGAATTCTGGAAACCCATGATTGAGGAGCTTAACGCGACGGTGGTGGAGTGCAACACAGCCTACGAGGGTGAGCGCAATTCCACGGACAAACACAAAAAGCTCCTTGAGAACCACGGCTGGACCCGTTACTTCAAGGTTGACCTTCTGGACGCCGAGGGGCCGGATCTCACAATCGCGATTCCAAACGGTGTGCGTATTAAAGAGAACCTGCTTGGCAAGGACATAGCGAAGTACGACTCCATGATCGTCCTGTCCCATTTCAAGGGTCACCCCATGGGCGGGTACGGCGGCGCGCTGAAGCAGTTGTCCATAGGCTGCGCGTCCTCCGCCGGCAAGACAAACATCCACACCGCCGGAGTTACTTACGACACGAAAATACTTTGGAGCAATACCGCGCCCCAGGACGCGTTCTGCGAGGCCATGGCGGACGCGGCAGGCTCCGTTGTGAACTACTTCAAGGGCAATATCGCCTATATCAACATCATGGCGAACCTGTCCGTGGACTGCGACTGCTGCGCGGTGGCTGAGGATCCGTGCATGGCGGATATCGGCATACTGTCGTCCACCGATCCGGTGGCGGTGGATCAGGCTTGCATCGACCTGATATACGCCTCGAAGGATCCGGGGCGTGACCACTTCGTTGAGCGCGTGGAGACGCGGCACGGCGTCCACACTATCGAAGCCGCCGCTGCGCTGGGATTCGGCAGCCGCGAGTACGAGCTTATTGAATTGTAATACAGAGAGACTTGACAGAGGAGACTGCCCGTGGCGGCAGTCTCTTTTTGGAGGAACGAAATGGAAGAGGACGGATATGTTACGGCGCTCAGTACGGAGGACGATTTTGACCTGGACATGATATTCGACTGCGGCCAGTGCTTCCGGTGGAACGCCGGACCGGACGGCTCATGGACAGGCGTCGCGATGGGACATCCCGCCAGAGCCTGGCGGGAAGGGAACAGCGTGTACATAAAGAGCGACGCGAAGAACCTGAAGCCGCTGTGGGAGGACTATTTTGACATGGGCAGGGACTACGCCGCCGCCAGGGAGAGCGTGTGCGTTGACGGGTACATGACCGCCGCCGCTGGCGCCGGACGCGGTATCAGGATATTGAACCAGGACCGGTGGGAGACGCTCTGCTCGTTTATAATATCACAGTGCAACAACATACCGAGGATAAAGACGATAATAGAGACGCTCTGCGGGAACTTCGGCGAGAAGCGGAGGCTTGAGGGCGAGGACTATTACACGTTTCCGGACGCCGGAACCGTGGCGTCGCTGACGGAGGAGGATCTCGCGATAATCAGGTGCGGCTACAGAGCGCCTTATATTCTCGGCGCGGCGCGAGCCGTGAGCGCGGGGGAGCTGGATCTGGACGCGCTTGCCCGGGGCGACGAGGAGACGGCGAGGAGAGCCTTGACGCGGCTGAAGGGCGTTGGTGAGAAGGTCGCGAACTGCGTCATACTGTTCTCCCTGCGCATACCCGGCGCGTTCCCACGGGACGTGTGGATAAACCGCGCCCTGCGGGAACACTATCCCGACGGGATAGATACCACGGTCTTTGGCGACAACGCCGGACTTGCCCAGCAGTATATGTACGTGTACCGTCGGCGGGAGGGGCTGTCAAACCGTCGGAAAAACGCGGGTAACACAGGGCCAAAAACTGGCGGATAAGACATTGACAAGCGGTCTGAGCCGTGATATACTTCATAACACTATTTACCGGTTGACCAGATTATAATAAATACGAGGAGGAAAAGCTATGGCGTTTTTTTACGAGGAACCGTCCCGCACGTTCAGCGAGTATCTGCTTGTTCCGGGGTACTCGGGGCCTGAGTGCGTACCGGATAATGTCAGTCTTGTTACGCCCCTTGTGAAGTACCGTCGGGGCGAGGCTCCGGCAATACGTATGAATATACCTATGACGTCGGCGGTGATGCAGGCGGTTTCCGATGATAATATGGCCGTGGCGCTGGCAAGAGAGGGCGGCGTGTCATTTATTTACGGTTCCCAGAGCGTCCAGGACGAGGCGGACATGGTGGCGCGGGCGAAAGCGTACAAGGCGGGGTTCGTGGTTAGCGATTCCAACATAAAACCGGACGCCACACTGCGTGACCTTCTCAAGCTGACGGAGCGGACGGGTCACTCCACCGTCGCGGTCACCGCTGACGGCACACCCGGCGGCAGACTGCTCGGCGTCGTGACGCGGCGCGATTACCGTTTAAGCCGCATGACGGGCGACGAGCTGGTGGGCAGCTTCATGACTCCTCTGGACAAACTGGTGTCCGCCCCGAAGGAGACTACGCTGAAAGAGGCTAACGATATAATCTGGGGCAGGAAGGTGAACGCGCTGCCGATAGTTGACGACGACGGGAAGCTGCTGTATTTCGTCTTCCGCAAGGACTACGATTCCCACAAGGAGAACCCGCTGGAGCTTCTGGACAGGCACAAGAAATACGTGGTGGGAGCGGGGATAAATACCCGTGACTATGCCGAGCGCGTACCCGCGCTGCTGGACGCCGGCGCCGATGTGCTGTGCATAGATTCGTCCGAGGGGTTTACCGAGTGGCAGAGACGGACGCTGCGCTGGATACGCGACAAGTACGGCGACAGCGTGAAAGTCGGCGCTGGGAACGTGGTGGACAGCGAGGGGTTCCGGTTCCTTGCCGACTGCGGCGCGGACTTCGTAAAAGTCGGCATAGGCGGCGGGTCGATCTGCATAACCCGTGAACAGAAGGGCATAGGCCGTGGACAGGCGACGGCGCTCATTGACGTGTGCCGGGAGAGAGATAAGTACCTGGAGGAGACGGGCGTGTATATCCCGGTCTGCTCCGACGGCGGCATCGTCCACGACTACCATATGACGCTGGCTCTCGCCATGGGCGCGGATTCCCTGATGCTGGG
>CAYQWH010000146.1:0-1808 GCA_964421265.1 uncultured Oscillospiraceae bacterium
AGAACGGAATGGGTAAAGAAGCACATAGACGCCTGGGAGAAGATATTAAAGGAGCACCCGGAAATACCGCCGCAGCTTGACGCGGCGTACAGGTACCACTGGGTACACGTGTGGATGACGCACGTCAACGACACGGACGAGCGGCTCTCCCACAGAGAGATCCGGCGGCAGCTGAAGGAACTTCTGAGAAGTCCGCAGTTTAAGATGCTGCTGACCTGCCCGCTGCACTTCGGGAGCACGGACTTTAAGATTCTGCTTATACGTATGAATGTATTTTATGAGGTGCGGGCGATGGGGATCGGCCTGAAGCGCCTGCTCAATAAGCTGCGCTGAGTGGATTACGGTTTTTGGGGGGCGAATCCTCATCCCGGTACACGCCGCGCGCGTGAGGTTCCTGTAATCGCGGACCTCCCCCGGTTCGCGATTACAGGGCGAAAGACCGCGATGGCGACGGGAAACGCGGCCGCTTATTAGGGAAAAGCCACGTAAAGTAAGGAAGCCTATGCTTTAGCGGATCCATAGAGCGGCAGGCTCAGACCGGGAATATTGCGGATAAATTAAAAAATACACTTGCAAAACTTAGAAAACCGTGGTATAATAAAAATCAACCGGGTGTAGCGCAGTTGGTAGCGCGCGTGCTTTGGGAGCACGATGCCGCAGGTTCGAATCCTGTCACTCGGACCATTCCCCCCTGGTTCTGGCGCGTGCGCGTCAAGATCAAGGGGGGATTTTTATAGCGCTGACGTCGCGATCCTGACGGCGGCTATCTTCTGAGAGTTTTCTCAAAAGGCGGATAGCATATGCCATTCTCGGTTACGATCGCCGTGATGAGGCTGTGGTCGGTTACGTCGAACGCCGGATTGCAGCACCGCACATCTGACGGAGCCATGGGTCTGCTGTACCAGAGAGAACGTATCTCATCACCGTCGCGCTCCTCAATTTCTATATGGTCCCCGTCCGGGCAGTCGAAATCGAGCGTCGATGTGGGGCCGAGGACATAGAAAGGTATCCCGTAATAGCGCGCCAGAATTGCCACGCCGCTGGTACCGATTTTATTTGCGGTGTCGCCGTTTGCCGCGATACGGTCGCAGCCCACCAGACAGGCTTTTATCAGTCCCTTTCCCATGACTGCGGATGCCATATTGTCACATATGAGAGTTACGTCAACCCCCGCCCGGCACAGTTCCCACGCGGTGAGCCTTGCGCCCTGTAAGAGCGGCCTTGTCTCGTCCGCGTAAACGTGGAAATTCATTCCACGCTCACGTCCCATTAAAACAGGCCCTAACGCGGTGCCGTACACGGATGCCGCAAGCGCTCCGGCGTTGCAATGGGTCAGTATCCCGTCACCGTCATGTATAAGCGTAAGCCCGTATTCGGATATTGCGGCACACATCCGCGCGTCCTCGTCCCAGATCGCGTCGCACTCACGTCTCAGGCGCGGCAGCACATTACTTTCCGGAAACGGCGGGCAGGATTCTGCCGCGTTCAGCATACGGTTAATTGCCCAGTTCAGATTGACGGCCGTTGGCCGCGTTCGGCGAAGCTCGTCGCCGTACGCTCCAAGCTTACGGAGAAAAGCGCCGCGCTCCGTCTCCTTTATGTTCCGCGCCAGCACATAGAGCGCGTATCCGGCGAAAATCCCGATAGCCGGAGCGCCGCGCACGCGAAGAGCGGTTATCGCCTCGCAAAGCTCCGGAAGCTCGGAAAGCTCCAAAAACACCTGACTGCCAGGTAAGCGGCTCTGGTCAAGGATCCGTACCTTGTCACCGGCGGCATTAAGCCCCACATGGCGTATATTTTCCATTGCC
>CAYQWH010000146.1:1818-3996 GCA_964421265.1 uncultured Oscillospiraceae bacterium
CCCTTCTCCACACTATTATGGCGCGTTTGGATGAAATTGTCAATAAGCGCGTCAACGGGCAGCGGAGAGATCATAGCCTTGCTGGAGCAATGACCGGGAAATTCGTTGAGATTGATTTCCACGCGGCAAGCAGCGCCGTGAATACCATTAAACTTGGAGGTAAATTTATGAGCGTAAGAATCCCCGATGGGTACAGATCCGTACTCGGAACATATGAGACGCAAAAGGCCATAAGCATATTGAAGCGCACCTTTGAGGACACGCTGAGCCGTGAGCTGAGCCTTATGCGCGTCTCCGCGCCGCTATTCGTAGACGGCGCGTCAGGCATTAACGATAACCTGAACGGCGTGGAGCGCCCTGTGCGGTTCGATATACCGTATGTCGGCAAAAGCGGTGAGGTCGTACATTCACTGGCCAAGTGGAAACGTCTCGCTCTGCACCGTTACGGTTTTGAGCCGGGCCGGGGCATCTATACCGACATGAACGCGATACGCCGCGATGAACAGTTGGACAATACCCATTCAATATATGTGGATCAATGGGACTGGGAGCGGATCATCAGCCGGGAGGACAGAAATATCGGTACCCTTCGCGACGCGGTGCGGCGCATAGTTCACGCCATCTGTCTCACCTCCGACAGGCTCCGCGAAGATTTCCCGAAATTGTCGTTTACGCCCCGGGAGGACGTCACATTCATCACAAGTCAGGAGCTTGAGGATATGTACCCGAACGTGGCGCCGAAGGAGCGGGAGAATCTCTATCTGCGTGAGCATAAGACGGTGTTCGTAATCGGAATCGGCGGCAAGCTCCGTTCCGGTGCTCCGCACGATGGGCGCGCGCCTGACTATGACGACTGGAGCATGAACGGCGATATTCTGTTCTGGAACGATGTCCTCGGCGAGGCGCTGGAAATTTCTTCCATGGGAATACGCGTTGACGAAAGTTCTCTGGCAACGCAGCTCCATGAGGCGGGGTGCGATGATCGGCGGGAGCTTCCGTTCCATAAAATGCTTCTGGCCGGTGAGCTTCCGCTTACCATAGGCGGTGGAATTGGACAGTCAAGGCTCTGTATGCTGCTGTTGGAGAAAGCGCATATTGGAGAGGTTCAGGCGTCAGTCTGGGATAGCGAGACGGTCAGAGTGTGCGAGGACAGCGGCGTAATGCTGCTGTGAGAGAATTGATAAAATATGTGGGCTGTCCGTCATAACACTGTTATGGCGGACAGCCCACAACTTATCTACTTCATACCGAGCGTTTTTGTCTTTTCGTAGGCGTCGCATACGGCGCGCATAACCGCGCCGCGGAACCCGGATTCTTCCAGCGCGTACACGCCCTCAATCGTGCTCCCGCCGGGACTGCATACAGCGTCCTTCAGCGCGCCCGGATGCAGCCCGGTTTCCAGCACCATCCCGGCGGCGCCCTTTACCGTCAACGCTGCGTATTTCAGAGCCTTGTCACGCGCAAGCCCGCACTTCACTCCCCCGTCCGCCAACGCCTCTATGAACTGGTACACGAACGCGGGGCCGCAGCCCGATAACGCGCCGGCGGCATCGGAGTATTTCGCGTCCAGTTCATCGACCGTTCCCGCGTATGCCATGAGTTTCAGGAAACGATCCACATCGCTGTCCGTGACGAGGTTGTTCCGGTTAAACTGTATCACGCCAAGTCCCACCGACACAGGCGTGTTGGGTTTAATTACGATAATGGGCACGTCAAAGCCAAGGACGTCGCGTATCGCGTCGGCGCTTACGCCTGCCGCCATAGATACAAGCACGGGCATATCATCACGCCCGGCTAATATTGGCGCAAGTTCCGTAAGGAGCGACGGCAGCGACTGCGGTTTAACACCGACGAATATCATATCGCAGACAGAAGCTATGTCGGCGACGGTGGAGCTTTTGGCACAGGTATCTTTTTCCAGCGCTTCAAGCTTGCTTCTGTTGTGATCCGATATTAGGATACTGTCAGTCGCTTTCGCGGCCGCGCGAACCAGCGCGCCGCCCATGTTCCCACAGCCTATAAATCCAGTTGTGCTCATTTCCTTATCTATCCTTTCCCGTGATGTTAATATGTATTGCTGCGGTGACGGCTGCAGACGCGCGTGGATTCTCCCCCCTGCCACGGAAACTGATTGAAAGCCGAACCGCGTGATTTACAGCGTTTCAAACCGTTTGACGC
>CAYQWH010000147.1:0-3937 GCA_964421265.1 uncultured Oscillospiraceae bacterium
CGTCAATTTTCTCGAACGATACCCGGAGGGTAGCGTTCGGGAAAGGTCTTTCAAAATTCAATCGACAGATTGAATTTTGGGAAACCCGTGTTGTGGAGGTGTATAGCGTTTGGGTGAGAGCGTAAAAAAGGGACTGGAGAAGGGCAAGGGGTTCATCGCGGGGCTCAGCAAGACAGTCAAAGCGCTTATTATCGCGGTGCTGCTGCTGGCGGTGGCGGCTATCGTGGTGATTTTCATATACAATGCCAATATCCCTTACTCGGTACTCTTCACCGGTCTGTCCTCAGACGATATGAGTTCAATACTGACATATCTTGACGAGAACAATGAGGATTACCAGGTGCAGGGCACGGACACCATTATGGTGCGCGAGAACCGGGTGAACGCCCTGCAGGGCAAGGTGCTGATGCAGGGACTGCCCACCTCCGGATATTTATACAGCACATACTTCGACAACGTGGACTCCCTGTCCTCGGACTCGGACCGCACCCAGGCGAAGCTATATGAGCTGCAGGACAGGCTGGGCGCCATGATCGCCAGCATCGACGGGGTGAAGAGCGCGGCGGTCAACATCTCCCCGGCCAGCGACAGCAGGTACATATTGAGCACCGAGGACAAGATCGACGCCAGCGCGTTCATCATGCTGGAGATGGAGAACGGCGCGGAACTGACCCAGTCCCAGGCGGCGGCCATCATCAGCGGCGTGTCCCACTCCGTGGCGGGACTGAACTTCGAGGAGATCACGCTGGCCGACCAGGCCGGGAACCAGTACACCGGCGAGGAGGACCCCACCATCACGGCCACCACCTCTGCGGAACTGAAGCTGGAACTGGAGAAGCAGGTCAATAAGCGCATCCGCAACAGTGTCCTGTCGGTGCTCAGCCCCATGTTCGGCGTGGACAACGTGAGCGTGTCCGTGGTGTCCACGGTGAACGTGAGCGAGCAGTACGTGGAGTACACCCATTACGACCAGCCGGAGTGGGCCGCCGACGGCTCCACCGAGGGCCGGGGCATCATCAACAGGTACATATGGGACGACTCCGTGGTGCGGGGCGACACCGAGGAGGGCGTGGGAGGCGTCGTGGGCACCACCACCAACGCCGACCTGAACGAGTACATAACCGACCCGGAGAACCTGACCGGCGACGAGGATGAGCTGCACGCCTACGGCGAGCTTTATTACGACAACGACGTCACCTACACCCAGACGGAGATCCCGGCGGGACAGATAACGGACGTGCAGGTGGCCGTATCCATAAACAGCACCACGGCGGTCATACCGGAGACGGTGGATCTTGTCAGTCTCGTCGGCCGCGCCGCCGGCATCGACGCCGAGGTGCAGGACGAGAAGGTCCAGATCGTGGCGTACCCGTTCTACGAGTACGAGGACGAGGAGGAGCCGGGATCCACGACCGTGGTTGACAACGGCACATTCAGTCTGCCCACGTGGCTGCTCATAGTCATGGCCGTGGCGCTGGCGCTGATTATCATTCTCATAATCGTGCTCATCAGCGTGCGCGGGAAGAAGAAGCAGCAGGAGGAGCCGGAGCAGCCGCAGGAGGAGTACCAGGAGGAGTACTATCCCCAGGAGGGGTACGACGAGGGGTACTATCCGGAGGAGCAGTACCCGGAGGAGGGGTACCAGGAGTACCCGGATGAGTACGCGGCGCAGGAGCAGTACCCGGAGGACGGTCAGGGCGCGGACATCATGGACATCCACACGGAGAAGAGCATGGAGCTGCGCCGTGACGTGAGGCAGTTCGCCGAGGAGAACCCGGAGATAGCGGCGCAGATGATCAAGAACCTGCTTAAGGGAGGGGATGAGCAGCATGCCTGACAGGAGACGGCGCGGCAATGTGCAGGAATATCCCCCCATGGAGGCGCAGCCGGTGGATGATCTGTCCATGACCATACCGGTGCCGCCCATGACGGACGCGGAGGTGTCGCCCCTGACGGCGGCCAGGACGATCAATCTGACATCCACCCAGAAGGCGGCGGCGATAATCGTCGCTCTGGGCGCGGATAAGGCGTCGGCGCTCTACAAGTACATGGAGGACGACGAGGTAGAGCAGCTGACGTTAGAGGTGGCGAAGCTGGGCTTTGTTGACGCGGACACCACCGACGCGGTGCTTGACGAGTTCTACCAGATGTGCGTGACGAACAAGGCGGTGACGGAGGGCGGACTGGAGTACGCCAAGTCCGTGCTGGAGAAGGCCTACGGCGCGCAGGGCGCGGCGGCGCTGCTGGATAAGGTGTCCAAGTCCCTCAAGAACCGCGAGTTCGCGTTCCTGAGCAAGGCGCAGGACAAGGACCTGTACGCGGCGCTGCAGAACGAGCGTCCCCAGACCATCGCGCTGGTGCTGTCCTACGTGGAGCCGGCCAAGGCCGCCGCTGTAGTGGAGCAGCTTGAGGGGCGGCGGCAGATTAAGGTAGTGGAGAGCATGGCGCGGATGGACAGCGCGTCCCCGGCGGCCATCAAGATTATAGAGGCGGAGCTGTCAAGACGGTTCGACAACATCTTCAGCAGCAATATCGTCCAGGTGGGCGGCATTGACTTCGTGGCTGACGTCATGAACAACCTTGACAGGTCCAGCGAGAAGACCATATTCGACGGCTTGTCCGTGACCAACGAGGAGCTGGCGGAGGAGATCAGGAAGAGGATGTTCGTGTTCGAGGACATCGTTACCATGGACGACCGGTCGGTGCAGCGGTTCGTCAGGGACTGCGACCCGAGGGATCTGGTGCTGGCGCTCAAGGCGGCCAACGCGGACGTGGCCAACAAGCTGTTCTCCAATATGTCCGGCCGTATGGCGGAGAGCATCAGGGACGACCTGGAGGTTACGACCAACGTGAGGATGAAGGACGTGGAGGAGGCGCAGCAGCGCATAGTGGGCGTCATCCGCGACCTGGAGGAGAAGAACGAGATTATCATACTCAGCGGCGGAAAGGACGATATAATTGCCTAATATCCTTAAGCGGTTCATGAGAGCGGAGACCAGCGACTACACCTTCCGGCCACTGGAGGCTGACGTACCGGCGTCGGCGAAGAAGCCGGCTGTGCCGGTTCGGAGCGGCGCGGGCGAGGAGCCGGGCGCGGTTCTGCCTGACGGCGACGCGGGGGAGTCTGCGGCCGACGGCGGGGAGGACGCGTCCGAGGAGGCCGTGCCCGCGACGCGGGAGGAGCCTGTTGAGAGCGAGGCGGAGAGGACCATCCGGTTCGCCCAGGTACAGGCTCAGGCGATCGTGGAGGACGCGCGGCTGGAGGGGCAGGAGCTGAAGGATCAGATGCGGGCCGAGGCGGAGAGCGAGGCGGAGGACATCCGTTCAAAGGCGCGTGAGGAGGGCTATGCCCATGGTTATGCCGAGGGCATGGCCGAGGCCGGTCACGAGGCGAAGCTGGCCCGTGACCGTCAGGCGCTGGAGGAGACGGAGGAGATAGCGAAGTTTTTAGAGGACGCCTATGACGAGAAGGTCAGGCTATTGGACGACGCCCGTGAGGATCTGAAGAACATGGCGATAGCCATAGCGGAGAAGGTAATAAGGATAAGTCTGCGTGGCAGCAGTGACATACTGCTGAAGATGGTGGACGCGGCCACGGACACGCACAAGAAGAGCGAGTGGGCGCACATATACATAGCGGACTGTGACATCAAGGGCAAGGCGCGGACGTTACCGGAGCTGACGGCGGCGCTGTCCCACGTATCGGAGCGGGTGAAGATCATCCCCATGGCGGACGACGAATCCGGCACGTGCATAGTGGAGCTGCCCGACGTGATATTAGACGCCAGCGTATCCACGCAGTTGGGGAACATCAGGGAAGCACTGGCGGACGTGAGCATGGACGAATGAGGCAAACTTCAATCTTCGATTGAAGTTTGAGAAGGGCGATCGCAATTCAGGCGTTGCCTGAATTGCTGGGGGTTCGCTCCGGCGCACT
>CAYQWH010000148.1:0-3928 GCA_964421265.1 uncultured Oscillospiraceae bacterium
TCATGTGGCGGATTATTACCATGTGCTTATGGAAAAGCTCGCGCCTTTGCAGTGCGACCGCGGCGGACCGGTTATACTGATGCAGCTCGAAAACGAATACGGATCATATTCAAACGACAAGAGTTACCTTATGTGGCTGCGTGACCTGATGAGAGCGGAAGGGATAACCGTCCCGCTTATGACATCGGACGGTCCGGTCGAGGAGAGCCTGAGCTGCGGCACGACAGACGGCGTAACGCCTGCCGTCAACTTCGGTTCTCATGCGCGTGAGCGTTTCCGGACGCTTCATTCATACGCACAGCAGGCGCCTTTAATGTGTATGGAGTTCTGGGTCGGGTGGTTCGACTACTGGGGCGGCGGCGAACACAAGACCGGAGATTTGGAGCAATCAGCAAAGGACTTGGACGAGATCCTTGATATGGGTCACGTCAATATCTATATGTTCGAGGGCGGCACAAATTTTGGATTTATGAACGGCTCAAACTACTATGGCGAATTGCAGCCGGACGTGACAAGCTATGACTACGACGCCGTTCTTACAGAGGACGGTCGGATAACGGAGAAATATCTGCGGTTCCAAAATATTATCGCGAAGCGGCGCGATGTTCCGGAGGTGCGGCTGACAACAAAAATTTCTCGGAAAGCCTATGGGAAAATATCGGTTCGCGAGAAAGTCAGTCTTTTTGCCACGCTGGACGATTTATCGCGTCCAATAGAAAGCGCCCACCCTCGATCAATGGAGGTTCTGGGGCAAAATTACGGTTACATTCTCTACCGCGCATTTCTCACCGACGAGCGGCACCTGGACAGCATAAGGCTCTGCAAAGCGAATGACCGCGCCAATATTTTCATAGATGAAAAGCCTGTGACGGTATTGTATGACAGGGAGCTTTTAGAGGAAAAATCCTTGGATATTCCCGTCAGAACGGGTGCGCGTCTCGATATTCTTATGGAGAATATGGGCCGCGTCAACTTCGGGTACCTTTTGGAGGAACAGCGCAAGGGCATTGACCGTGGCGTTCTGATAAACGGTCACTGGCACACGAATTGGACGCAGTACACGCTGCCGCTGGAGAATATTGATAAGGTCGATTTTCAAAAGGAATGGAAAGCCGATCTGCCGGGCTTTTATCGTTTCACCTTTGAGACGTCAGAGCTGGGCGATACATTTCTTGACTTCACCGGCTGGGGAAAGGGCTGCGTGTTCGTAAACGGCTCCAACATCGGACGCTTCTGGGAAATCGGTCCTCAAAAGAGACTGTATATTCCCGCGCCGCTTTTGAGACGCGGTACAAATGAGATCATTATTTTTGAGACTGAAGGGAAAATCGCGGACAGTATCACATTGTCGGACGAACCCGATGCAGGCTAAAAAGGGCTGCGCGGCAGCATCGCGGAGGGCTTTATGAAAACGCAGAAAAACGGAACGCTTTGGACTGATACAGACGGGAACCCGCTGCACGCCCACGGAGGGTGTATTATCCTCCACAATGATTGGTACTACTGGTACGGAGAGGATCGGAGAAACGGATATTATGTAAGCTGCTACCGCTCAAAGGATCTGGTGAACTGGGAATTTCGCCGTCACGTCCTGACGATGGATTCAGCGGCAAAAGGCTATCGTGTCAGGACAAATCTCCAACTGAAAAATGAGAATGGCGGCAAGGTCAATCTGGAAAGACCCAAGGTTCTCTACAACGCCGGAACAGGCAAATTTGTGATGTGGGCTCATTTTGAAAACGGCCGCGATTATTCCGAAGCGGCGGCGGCTGTCGCCACGTGCGACGCTCCTGACGGCGATTTTGTCTATCACGGGCATTTTGATCCCTACGGGTATATGTCAAGGGACTGCACATTGTTTCAGGACGACGACGGGAGCGCTTATTTCATTTCCGCCGCAAGGGACAACGCGGATCTCCATATTTACAGGCTCACCGACGACTATATGAATGTGGAGGCGCTTGTCTGCCGGCTCTGGCAGGGCGAATACCGTGAAGCGCCCGCTGTGACAAAAATCGGCGGCACATATTATATGCTGACGTCATTCTGCACGGGGTGGGCGCCAAATCAGGGAAAATACGCGTCTGCGGCTTCTATGGAGGGAAGATGGAGCGAGCTCCATAATATTGGTGACAATACGACCTACGGGAGCCAGCCCGCGTTTATTCTGCAAAAGGACGGTCAGATACTCTATTTCGGCGACCGCTGGGGCGGAGACGGTGAGAATTATTTCAAGTCGGGCTATGTGGTCTATCGGCTTGAAGAAAATAACGGGGCTTTGACGCTGCGTTATTCGGATGAGATCACGCTTTGATATTGTATGGGATCGAACGGTTCCGCGACAGGCTCAGCGCGCAAAACGCGAGACGGATATTTCCGCGCAGTCGGCTCCGATATGTCACGCGTTATACCGGAGGATAGAAAATTTGGTGAAATAAGGGGCAGAAAAATGAATACATATCTTGGAATTGAACTGGGTTCGACCCGCGTCAAAGCGGTCACTATCGACGAAGCGTACAGACCCGTATCCTCCGGAGAATATACATGGGCGTCCTCATGCGAAAACGGTATCTGGACGTACAGCCTTGACGAGGTTTGGGTCGGACTGAGATCCGCTCTTTCTCAAATCAGCGACAGGGAGAGCATAAGCGCGGCGGGCGTTTCCGCTATGATGCACGGCTATCTTGCTTTTGACAAGGACTGGAACCTGCTGGTTCCCTTCCGCACATGGCAGAATACAATGACGGCGCAGGCGTCGAAGGAGCTGACGGAGCTGTTCGGTTTTAACATTCCACAGCGCTGGAGCGCCGCGCATTTGTATCAGGCGATCCTTAACGGGGAGGAGCATATTTCGAAAATCGCTCATATTACCACTCTTGCCGGATATGTCCACTATATGCTTACCGGAACCAACGCGATAGGCATTGGCGACGCCTCCGGTATGTTCCCCATTGACAGCGAGCGGCTGTGCTATGATGAGAAAATGCTGGAAAAATTTCAGCGTTTGATCTCCAACCGCAATTTCCGATGGAACGTCAGGGATATTCTGCCCGATATACTCATAGCGGGCGAGGACGCGGGCAGATTGAATAAAGACGGCGCGGAGCTGCTGGGCGGCTTGCTGCCCGAAGGCGTTCCGTTCGCGCCCGCCGAAGGGGACGCGGGTACCGGTATGACGGCGACAAATTCCATAGCGGCGCGAACCGGAAATGTGTCCGCGGGTACGTCGATTTTTTCAATGGTCGTTCTGGAGCGTCCGCTGAAAAAGGTTTACGGGGAGATCGATATGGTGACTACTCCCACCGGAAAGCCTGTGGCTATGGTACATTGTAATAACTGCACAAATGACAGCAACGCGTGGATAGGCGTCCTCAAGGAAACAGCCCAACTGCTGGGAACGGAGCCGATTTCAAACGATGTCTACACCAAGCTGTATGAAAAAAGTCTGGAGGGAGATCCCGACTGCGGCGGCGTGCTGGTGTGCAATTACCTTTCCGGAGAGGGAGTGACGCACATAGACGCGGGACGTCCGATCGTGATCCGCCGTCCGGACAGCCGGTTCACGTTGGCGAATCTATTCCGCGCAATGCTTTACTCCGCCATGGCGACGCTGAAAATCGGTATGGACATTCTGGCGCAGGAGGATGTTGCCATTGATTCCCTCACAGGTCACGGCGGGCTTTTCAAAACACCGGAGGTCGGACAAAAATATCTGGCAGCCGCCTGTAATGTGCCGATCACCTGCATGGACACCGCCGGAGAGGGCGGGCCTTACGGCATGGCGCTGCTTGCGGCTTTCATGGCAAACAAAGCGGAAGGCGAGACATTGGAGGATTTTCTGAACGCCAATGTGTTCGGCAGCGTTTCCGCCCGCACACTGGAGCCTGACGCCGCCGATGTGGTCGGCTTTGATACGTATATTCGCGGT
>CAYQWH010000149.1:0-3924 GCA_964421265.1 uncultured Oscillospiraceae bacterium
CGACCGAAGGGCGGCGTTCGGGAAAGGTCTTTTAAAGTTCAATCGACAGATTGAACTTTACGCTCATTCTCCGTTTATCCGTCTCAGCATATCCTCGGCGGCGCGCATATCTTCGGGCGTCACGGCGGACTTGCCGCCGCTCTGCCGCCTGTCGCCGTTCTCGGCGGCGCCGTGGCCGGGGCCGGAACCGGACTTGGCGGGGGGCGTCTTGCTGGGGCCGTACTTGCGCGTCTCGGCGGCGTCTATGGCGTCCATGTCATGCAGGCCGTCGTCGTGCCAGCTGCGCAATATGGTGTCCATGTACCGCCAGCTCAGCTTGCCCGTCCGGAGCACGGTGCGGTCATAGGCGGCGGCTATGGCGTCGTCGCTGAAGCCCATGGCGCACCAGGAACTTATATAGCGCGTCTCGGACTTGGACGCGGCGCGGCCCGTGATGCCCAACAGCCGCGCGACGCGCGCCTCCGCGTCACTGCGCCGCCGGAGCGACGTTATGTACTCCTCCGCCTGCTCCAGCGTGAATATCCCCTCCCGCTCCCAGACGAACGCCTCCCGCTCAATATAGCGCATGGTCACCGGGCGCTCCGTCCCGTAACGGCGCTCGTACTCGCTCAGACAGTGGTTGACAAGCTGGAGTATCACCTCCGGGGACAGCCCCAGATAGTCGTATATGCCGTAGAGCGTCTTAAGCTCGTTGGTGGAGAGGAAATGCCCCAAAACGCGCTGCACCTCGTCCTTGAGCATACGGAACTCCGGCACCTTGTTGGCGGCGCGCTCCAACTCGGACATGGTGTACTCCGGCAGCTCGTCGGGGCGCTCCAGCACCCGCGGGCGCTGGGCGTTGGAGACAAGCCCTAACCTCAGCAGGATGTCCATGGCGGCGTTTATCTGCCGGTTCGTGCGCTGCATTTTCATGGCCGCGTCCTCCAGGTCGCAGCGACCGCCGGCGGACAGGATATACAGATAGAGCAGCGCCGCGTCGCCTGAACCGCTGGTTATCAGCCGCTGCGCCGCCGCGCCGCTTACGGTAATAGTCTCCGTCCCCGATAATTCAAACTGAGCCATGAAAAACCTCCAGATAGTTACTTCGGACGGCGGCCCCCCGCCGCCCCCCCGTTAAAAGCCGGTTCGCCGCCGGTACCGGATTGAGGCGCCGCGCGTCTTTGCGCGCCCGGCGCAATATGGGCAGCGCTTAGGACCGCGTGAGAACACATCCCCCGGGACAGCGGTTGGGAGCCGCCGCCCCGGGATCTGTCATTTCACACCGGCTGCGATATACGGAAAGATTCAATCCGCGCCGCGCGTCCCGTAGCCCCGAACCGGAAGTCCGGCGCGCCGTCCGCGCGTCCTTCCGAAAATGCCGGTTATCCGGGAACCTCCGGATAATCGTCTGTGGCCGGATCCGCGTTCGCGCCGGAAACGCGCCCCTCAAGCCTGGGTATCCCCGCGCTTTCGCGCCTTTTCCCGACGGATAATCCCGCGCCATCAGCTGTTGCCGGTTTAATCGGAACTTCCTCGGGGTTACGGGGACGGCGCGTGACCGTCCGATTTGTCAGAACATACGCTTTTTCGGCTTGCGCCTCTTGCCGCCGCCGCCGGTGCCGCTGTTCAGAGTGGCGTCGAACTGTTCCGCCAACTCCCGCTGCTCCTCGGTCAGCGACGTGGGTATCACCACCCGCACGGTGAACCGCTCGTCGCCGCGCCGGGATGAGCGCATATAGGGTATGCCCTTGCCGCGTATGGTGAACTCCGTGCCCGGCTGCGTCCCGGCGGGGATCGTGTACTTCACGTCGCCGTCCAGCGTCGGCACGTCTATCTCCGCGCCCAGTATCGCCTGGGTCACGCTTATGGGCTGCTCTAAATACACGTCGTTGCCATCCCGCGTAAAGCGGTCGTGGGGCCGGACGGATATTGTCACCAGGAGATCGCCCGGTGAGCCGCCGTTCTCGCCGGCGTTCCCCTCGCCGGAGAGGGCGAAGGTCTGGTTCGAGTCCGCGCCCGCCGGGATGTTTATCGTTATCATCCGCTGGCGCTGGACGGTTCCCTCGCCGCCGCACTTCCCGCAGGGCTTGTATATTATCTTGCCTTTACCTGAGCACTTGGGGCACACCTGGGACGACTGCATCATGCCGAACGCCGTGCGCCGCTGGTTCATGACCTGGCCGGTGCCGTTGCACTGGGAGCACACGGCAGCCGTGGTGCCGGGGGCGCAGCCGGTGCCGTTGCACTCGTCGCACGTCTCCGTCCGCGTGAGACGGATCTGCTTGTCGCAGCCGAACGCCGCCTCCTCGAAGGACACCGACAGCCCCACCCGGATGCTGGCGCCCTTTACCGGCGTGTTCCGGTGCCTGCCGTTGCCGCCAAAGCCGCCGAAACCGCCAAAACCGCCGAAGCCTAAATTGCTCAGTATGTCGGACAGGTCGAAGTCGCCGAAGCCCGTAAAGCCGCCTCCCGGCGAACCCGCGCCGAAGTTGGAGTCTACGCCGGCAAAGCCGTACTGGTCGTACTTCGCGCGCTTGTCGCTGTCCGAAAGCACCTCGTACGCCTCGTTTATCTCCTTCATCCGCTCCTCGCAGCCCTTGTCGTCAGGGTGCAGGTCAGGGTGGTTCTCCTTCACAAGCTTGTAGAACGCCTTTTTGAGTTCCTCCTGGGAGGCGTCCTTCTTCACTCCCAGTACGTCGTAATAATCCCGCTTATCCGCCATATATCATCTTCACCTCCCGGATCGGCGCTATGGCCGGAACTGTCATTTGTCGTTATCGTCGTCCATTACCTCGTAGTCAGCGTCATAGTACTGCTGACCGTCGCCGCCGTTGCTATTGTTATTGGCCGAGCCGCCGCCGTTCGCGGCGCCGCCGTTGTTGTTGTCATTCGCCTGGCTGTAGATCTTCTCGCTGGCGCTGTAGAACGCGTTGAGGAGCGTCTGGGTGGCGGTCTTAATCGCCTCCGTGTCGGAGCCGGACAGCGCCGTCTTGAGGCTGTTGATGTCGCCCTCGATGGCGGACTTGTCGGAGGCGGGTATCTTGTCTCCGCTCTCGGAGAGGAACCGTTCCGCCTGATACAGCGTCTGGTCGCCGTTGTTGCGGACGTCTATCTCCTCCTTGCGCCGCGCGTCGTCGGCGGCGAACTGCTCCGCCTCCCTGACGGCCTTGTCGATGTCGTCCTTGGACATATTGGAGGAGGACGTGATGGTTATGTGCTGCGCCCTGCCCGTGCCCAGATCCGTAGCGGACACGTTCACGATGCCGTTGGCGTCGATGTCGAACTTGACCTCGATCTGCGGGACGCCGCGCCGCGCCGGGGCTATGCCGTCCAGATGGAACCGGCCAAGGGACTTGTTGTACTCCGCCATCTCACGCTCGCCCTGCAGGACGTTTATCTCAACGGATGTCTGGTTGTCCGCCGCCGTGGAGAACACCTGCTTCTTGGAGGTGGGGATGGTCGTGTTGCGGTCGATTATCTTTGTGCAGACGCCGCCCAGTGTCTCGATGCCCAGCGACAGGGGCGTCACATCCAGCAGCATGATGTCCTTGAAGCTGCTGTTCGGGTCAAGTATGTTGCCCTGGATGGCGGCGCCGATGGCCACGCACTCGTCCGGGTTGATGCCCTTGAACCCCTCCTTGCCGGTAAGACGCTTCACCATGTCCTGCACGGCGGGGATGCGGCTGGAGCCGCCGACCATCAGCACCTTGTTTATATCGCTGCCTGTCAGCCCCTTGTCGGCCAGCGCCTGACGGACAGGACCCGCCGTGGCCTCCACAAGATGCGACGTCAGCTCGTTGAACTTCGCCCTTGTCAGCGTGATGTCCATGTGCTTGGGGCCTGAGGCGTCCGCCGTCACGTAGGGCAGGTTGATATTTGTGGTCGTCACGCCGGACAGGTCGCACTTCGCCTTCTCCGCCGCCTCGCGCAGACGCTGCATGGCCA
>CAYQWH010000150.1:0-3884 GCA_964421265.1 uncultured Oscillospiraceae bacterium
GAATCGCGTTCGCCCCAAGACGGCTCTTGTTCTCCGTGCCGTCCAGCTCCCGCAGCGCGTCGTCCACCGCCGCCTGGTTCAGCGCGTCCTCGCCCCGGAGCCGACGGTCAATCTCGCCGTCAATGTTCCGTACCGCCCGCGTGACGCCCTTGCCGCCGTAACGGTCGCCGCCGTCGCGCAGTTCCAGCGCCTCGTGCCGGCCCGTGGACGCGCCGGATGGCGCCGCCGCTGCCGCCCGCGTACCGTCGTCCAGCGTCACCTCCGCCATGACCGTCGGGTTGCCGCGGGAGTCCAGTATCTCGCGACCCGTGACGTTGTATATGCTTATCTGCTCCATCGTACCTCTCCTCCTGTTTTCCCGCGTGTGCCGTGGGAACCTGTAGTTATTATGCCGGGATTCCGGGATAATATACTCCCGGCCCCGCCGGGCAATCGGCCCCGGAGCGCATTTTCACGGTTGACAGAACCGGCGGCGGATAGTATAATATTTACTTGGTGAAATTGGTACCTCGGATCCCCAACGGACGGGGATCTGTTCTGACAGGAGATGTAATATAATGACAAAGATAGATGAGATACGCCAGCGTTTCAGGCTCGACCGGTTCGCCACGGAGTGCGCCGGCGCGGAGGTGGCGGAGGCGGAACCCGGGCGGTCGGTGTGCAGGCTGACGCTGCGTCCTGAGCACATGAACGGCAACAACGTGCCCATGGGCGGCGTGGTCTTTACCCTCGCCGACTTCGCCTTCGCCGTCGCCGTCAACGGCTACGCGGAGGACATAACCGTAACGCAGGGCGGCAATATCTCGTTTCTGGCCCCGGCGAAGGGGAAGGAGCTTATCGCGACGGCGACGTGCGTCAAGTCCGGCAGGAGCACGTCGCTTTTTGAGGTGCGCGTGACGGACGAGCTTGGCACCTTCGTGGCGCACATGACCATAACCGGCTACAGAATAGGCCAGTGGCGGGGGAACCAGACCGCCAATGAGCCTTGACGCGTTGACAATTTCTGTCGGCTGTGATATGCTGTCTCAGGTGAGAAAAAATGCGAATGAGAAAGAAACCGAATCTTATACCGCGCATGGAGCGCTGCGCGGGACTGCTGGAGCGCGACCCGCAGCGGCTGCGCGGCCGGTGGCTGGAGGCGTTTCCGGGATATGAAAGGCTGCATCTGGAGCTGGGCTGCGGGAAGGGGCGGTTCACCGTCGGCGCGGCGGAGTCCGAACCGGACGCGTTCTTGGTGGCGGTGGAGCGCGTGGCCGACGCCATGGTCGTGGCCATGGAGCGCGTCGCCGACGCGGGACTGGACAACGTGCGGTTCCTTGACATGGACGCCGCCGGGTGCGGCGACGTGTTTGACGCGGGCGAGGTGGCGCGGATTTATATAAACTTCCCCGACCCGTGGCGGAAGAAGAAACAGTTCAAGCGCCGCCTGACCGCCCCGGCGTTTCTGGAGCTTTACGGCGGTATACTCGCCCCCGGCGGCGAAGTTATGTTCAAGACCGACAACCTGGCGCTATTCGACTGGTCATTGGAGCAGTTCGAGAACTGCGGCTGGGCGCTGTCGGATGTCACGCGGGACCTGCACAGGGACGGCGCGCGCGGCATTATGACCGATTACGAGCTTAAATTCCACAGCGAGGGCGTGCGCATATGCCGCCTTGTGGCAACGAAAAGAGGAGAATGATTTTATGGGAAAACCGCGTTTTTTTATCGCCCTGTGGCTTGCGAAGCTGTCCCGCCCCGCGCTGAAGATAACCCACCACAACGGCACGAATTACCCGGGTGAGCTGGCGTTAAAGATCTGTCCCGATTTCCTGAGCTATGTAGGTAAGCCGGAACGGATTATCGCGGTCACGGGCACGAACGGCAAGACCACCGTCTCCAACATGGCCTGCGACATATTGGAGCGCTCCGGCGTGAAGGTGCTGAACAACCGCGCCGGTTCCAACATTAACTCCGGTATCGCCACGAGTCTCCTGCGCGGCGTCAGCGTCTTTAACAAGCCCCGGTTCGACGTGGCCGTTCTGGAGGTGGACGAGCGGTCGTCCATGCGCATATACCCCTACGTCAAGCCGGAGATACTCGTTATAACGAATCTGTTCCGGGACTCCATCATGCGCAACGCCCACCCGCAGTACATCGCGGATTTCCTGACGAGGAGCATACCCAACGGCACAAAGCTTCTTGTCAACGCCGACGACCTGATTTCCTCCTCCGTGGCGCCCGATAACGAGCGCGTGACCTTCGGCATTGAGCGGATGAGCACGGACGTCACCGAGTGCGTGAACCTCATAAACGATATGCGCATATGTCCCAGATGCGGCGGGAAGCTGCGGTACGAGTACCTGCGCTACCACCACATTGGCCGCGCGTCCTGCGCGAAATGCGGCTTTCACTCCCCGGATTACGACTACGCCGGGACGGACGTGGATACGGGTTCCATGTCCCTGACCGTCCGGGACAGGGGAGGCGAGGGCAGGTACAAACTCCTCTCCGACAGCGTGTTCAATATTTATAACGAGGTGACGGCTGTGGCGCTGATGCGCGAGTTGGGCATGGAGCACGGTGAGATAGCGGGCTACATGGAGGATATGCACATTGTGGAATCCCGGTACCAGGAGGAGCCGGTGGGGAACGTGACGCTGGTCATGCAGATGGCGAAGGAGAAGAACGCCCTCGCCTGTTCCAGAGCCTTTGACTACGTGTCCCATCAGGAGGGCAGGAAGGAGCTGCTGGTTATGATGAACTGTCTCGGCGACCAGAAGCACTGGTCGGAGAATGTGAGCTGGCTCTATGACTGTGACTTCGAGTTCCTGCGGGACGAGAACATAGAGCACATCGTGGTGACGGGGCCGAGGGCGAAGGACTACCGATTGCGGCTGCTGCTGGCTGGCGTGGAGGACGAGCGCATAGACTGCGTGACGGACGAATTTGACGCGGCGAAGGCGCTGCGGTTCTCGCCGGGCAGCAGAGTCTATATGTTCTACGGCACCGACTCGCTGGCTCTTGCCATGCGTGTGAAGGAACGGGTAGAGGAACTTGCGAGGGAGGCTGCGCGGTGAAAATCGAGATACTGTACCCGGAGGTGTGCAACCTCTACGGGGACCTGATGAACGGAGAGTACATCGCCCGTTCCTGCGGCGCTGAGATAGTGCGGACGTCGCTTGGCGAGGAACCGGCCTTCGCGCGGGACGACGTGGCGCTGGTGACGATAGGCACAACCACCGAGCGCGGACAGGAGCTTGCCCGCGACGCCCTGAGCAAGTACGTCACGGCCCTTGAGAACCGCGTTGACGCCGGAGGCGTGACGCTGGTGACGGGCAACGCCCTGGAGATATTCGGAGAATCCATCGAGACCGACAGCGGCCGGGAGATACCCATGCTGGGTATGTTCCCCATACACTCCCAGCGCCATTTCATGGACAGGTACAACTCGCTGTATCTTGGCAAGTTCCGGGACATGGATATAGTCGGGTTCAAGAGCCTCTTCGGGCATTCCTACGGCGACAACGGCGCGGGTCTGTTCACGACGGTGCGCGGCGCGGGGCTGAACCCCGAGACGAAGGCCGAGGGGCTGCGGCGCGGCAATTTCATGGCGACGTATCTGACCGGGCCGCTCCTGGTGCTGAATCCGCCCTTCGCGAGATATGTCATGTCCCTCATGGGCGCGGAGGACGCCGCGCCGCTGTTCGAGGACGCGGCGATGGACGTCTACAGGACGCGCGTTGCGGAGTTCTCAGAGCCGAACCGAGGCTTTCTGTACTGATACTGTTCCCAAATTAAAAATTTGGGAACACGCCCGCACTTGCGTGCGTGCTCGTGCCGCGCATGGCGCGTCACGCCGTCTCATAAGTTCTTTACGCTCCTGCGGAGCTATAAAAAGCCAA
>CAYQWH010000151.1:0-3861 GCA_964421265.1 uncultured Oscillospiraceae bacterium
GCTCCCAGCTTATCCATATACGCGAAAAGCTCCGCGTAAGCTCTGTCCAAATAAATCACCTTCTTGGTAAAATTCAATCTCCGATTGAATTTTAAAAGACCTTTCACAAACGCCGCCGTGGGCGGTGTTTGTGAAATCTGACGTTCACTGCGCGCACTCACCCGCTTTGCGGGTTCGCACACTCCGTTCACTAATAAGTATTTTTTCCGACGGCAAAGCCGCCGAAAAAATGGATTGTATTTTATTTCACGGCTGCGCCGTGAAACTCTGCGAGGCTTTTTTATGGCTTCCTATTTCTTCCTGCGACGCTTTTGCCGACTTCCTGCTTCTTCCTGCGGGGCTTTTTGCTGGCTTTCCTGTTTTGTACCCTGCGGAATGCGGCCTGTTGGCTTTGGTCTTTTGACTATGGCCTGTGGCTTCTTCCTGCGGGGGTTGCTTTGGGGCTTTCCGCTTTTGTCAGGCGTACAGCAGGATGCTCCGGGCTATTCTCTCCGGGTCAACCTCGTACTCGCCGTTCTCCACGAGGTCCCGCAGCTCACGGATGTCGGCGGAGCTTGTGGAGGTGCGTACCTCGCCCGCTATCCGGCTCGTAAGCTCCTTCCGACGGATGTCGGACTTCGCCGCGTCGCCGGTGGACAGCATTATGCTGTCAAACCGCCTGGGCGACGCCCGCTCCCGTGACACCTGTCCGGCCGAATTGTAAGCCCGGCTCGTATCGTAAATTCCGTAGTTCCCCGTTCCCGCGACCTTCATTCCTGTTCACCTCCTCCGCTTATTGTCCGTCAATCAGAAAACACGCGCGCTGGCCACGCCGCCGCACCTGACGGCACATAAGCTCCCCGCGTCCCGCGCCGACCACATGGGCCGATACTTAATAGCGGCTCGGTATCGCGTGGCACCGCTCATCATCTCTTCTGTATTATGTATCGGATATTTCCCCGAAAAATTAATAGTATCCGCCGCAAATTTGTGTTTTATCGTAAACATCCCGCCCCCCGGACGCAAGCAAAGCCCCGACCGAACCGACGGGCGTAGAACCCCCCGCCGGGAAAGGGCGCGGGGGCGCATTGCGCAGCCAAACGCGCGCGGCGCGTCCCCGCCGGGAAACCCGTCCCCCGCCGCCCGGGCGCGGATAAAAAGCGCGGGTCCCGCGAATCGGACGCGCCGGTCGGTTCGCGAAACCCGGGGAACCGGGGGAGCGCGGTCAGCCGCCGCCGTCTCCCCCGGCGATATTCATTTTCATATTCAGCGCGGCTCTTGCTGCGCCTGTCACTTTCCGCTTTTCAGGTGCCGCAGCAGCACGCCCGCGATGTCCTTGCAGGCGGCCTGTACCATGACTGCGCCGATGTCGTTGGCCACGCCGGGCATACCGTACACCACGCTCGTCTCCTTGTCCTGGCCGATGGTATACGCTCCCTTCTGGCGCATCTTCAGAAGGCCCTGAGCGCCGTCCGCGCCCATGCCGGTCATGATTATGCCCACCATGCGGCACTTGACCACGTCCGCCATGGACGTGAACAGCGCGTCCACGGAGGGCCTGTGGCCGCTGACCCTCTCGCCGGGCTTGCAGCTGACCCTGTACCCGCCCAGCGGCGTGCGCGTCACCCTGCACTGCAGATCCGCCGGCGCGACAAGGGCCAGTCCCCGCTTCACGTCGTCGCCGTCCTTGGCCTCGCGTACCTCCATGCGGCAGATCCTGTTGAGCCGCTCGGCGTACATGGCCGTGAACCCCGGCGGCATATGCTGTACTATGATCATGCCCGGTATGTCCTCCGGCAGCCGTTTCATGACCTCCAGCGTGGCCTCGGTGCCGCCCGTGGACGCGCCCAAGCCGATAATCAGCCGCTCCTGCACCGCCGTGCCCAGTGACGACGCCGAGGCGCCGGCGCTGTCGGCCAATGGCCGCTGCACCCTCGCCTGTGACGCCACCATCACCTTCTGGGCCAATGTGGACACGAAGGACTCCTTGCTCTGCACGCCGTCGGGCTTGCGCACGAAATCCACCGCCCCGGCGTGGAGCGCGTCGAACACGCCCAGGTTCAGCGAGGACACCAGCACCACCGGCAGCGGGTACTCCGGCAGCAGCTGCTTCAGGAAATCTATCCCCGTCATGCCGGGCATCTGCACGTCCAGCGTCATGACGTCCGGCTTCAGCGTCCTGACCTTCGTCCGCGCGTCCATGGCGTTTATGGCGTATCCGATGACCTCTATGCTGGGATACGCCCTGAATCCGTCAATAATCACCTTCCGGGCAAGCAGCGAATCGTCAACCACAAGTACCCTTACCTTCCCGGTTCTTCCCGCCATCCGCTCTTTCCCCCAATCATATTTTCTGGAATATTGACGTGGCTACCCGCTTGTACTTCGTGTCCGGCGGCAGGTTCTCCGACAGGCTTATGAGCAGGTACCCCCCCGGCGCGGTGGCTTCGTAAAACCTGTTTATCAGCGCCGTCTTTGTGGGCATATCGAAATATATCATCACGTTCCGGCAGAATATGACGTCGAACTTCCGCCTGAACTTTATCGGGTCCATCAGGTTGAACTGCCGGAACATCACGTTGTTCCTGACCTTGGGCGCCACGGTGTACGTGTTCCCCGAGACGGGCGTGAAGTAATCCCGTTTCCACTTCTGCGGCACCGTGTCCGGCAGCTCGTACATCCCCTTCTGGGCCTTGGCGAGGGCGTCCATGGACAGGTCCGTGGCCAGAAGGCGCGTGTCCCACGCCGCCGCCTGGCTGCCCAGGTAGTCCAGCATATACATGGTTATATTGTAAGGCTCCTCCCCCGAGGCGCACCCGGCGCTCCAGATGGACAGTATCTTGTCCCGCTTGTGGCGCTGGGTCATCTGGGGCAGTATGGTCTTCACGAAATAGTCGAAGGACTCCGTCTCGCGCATGAAATACGTGTAATTCGTGGTCAGCTTCCCGAGGAGCTGGTTGATGTCGTCGCCGGTTCCCCGCGTCAGCAGGTAGTCCACGTACTCCTTGAAGTCCTTGAATCCCCGGCTCTTGACGGTCCCCCCAAGGCGGCTCGTTATGAGCTGCCGCTTCTGGTGCAGGTCAATGCCGTAGTTGTCCCGGACAAAGTTTACAAGTCTTCTGAAATCCGTGTCCGATATGGTCATTATGCCAAGAGGGTTCTTGGCGGTGGTCTCATTTCCCATTCAGCCGCCCCTCAGGTGTGCAGCAGCGCCGAAGCGTCCAGCAGCATCACCGTGTTCGTGCTCCCCGGGACGGTGCACATCCCGCACACAAGCTGGTTTGTCTGCTGTGTCGGCACGGGCAGCACTATGGAGCGCGGTATCTCCACCATCTGGTCAACGCCGTCGGCCAGAATGCCTATGGTCGTCCCGTCAATGCTGAGTATGATCGCGCAGTAGTCGTCCTCCGCCTCCGCCGGCATCCGTCCCAAAAGCAGACGGAAATCTATAATCGGCGGTATCAGTCCCCGCAGGTTTATCACTCCCTTGACGTACTCCGGCGTCATGGGTATCTGCGTCACCGACACCTCCGTCAGGATCTCGTTTACGTAGTCCGCCCTCACGCCGTAAAGCATCCCGTCGGAGCGGAAAATGAGGTAGTTGTCCTTGTCCGTCTCCCGCACGTCGTCCGAGAGAGCGCTCTCCACGTCAAACTCCTCAACCTTGGCAAAAAGTTCATTCTCCCCAGCCACTGTATCTCCTCCTATAAAAATTTACGTACCATTCAAACGTTGTTTGAATGGTAAAAGACCTTTCCCGAACGCTACCCCTTCGGGTATCGTTCGAGAAAACCGCCGCTCACTGCGCGCACTCACCCGCTGCGCGGGTTCGCACACTCCGTTTTAAGCAAAATTCAATCTACGATTGAATTTTGAAAGACC
>CAYQWH010000152.1:0-3831 GCA_964421265.1 uncultured Oscillospiraceae bacterium
TTACAGTCAGGGGGACCTCCTGACCGTCCACGGTGGCGGACATCTCGTCCGCGTCAAGACACAGGGAGCCTGCTTCCAGCTTATGGCCGGAGGCTATCTTCGCCCGCCGCAGCAGCGCCTCCATGTGCAGCAGCAGTTCCTCAAGGTCGATGGGCTTGACCATGTAGTCGTCTATGCCGGTTCCGTACCCACGGCGCTTGGAGTCCATGTCGTCGCGGGCGGTCATGAAGAGTATGGGCACCTCCCTGTCCGTGCCGCGCACCGTCTCCGCGAACTCAAAACCGTCCACGCCCGGCATCTGTATGTCGGAGATGATAAGGTCGAATATGTTCCCGCCGTACAGCGCGTTGTACGCCTCGTTCGCGTCAAGGCAGCCCGTGGGGTCGTAGCCGCGCTGACGTATATAGGAGCACACGGTCCGGTTCAGCTCCCGGTCGTCCTCTACAACTAATACTTTGAATATAGTTCACACCTCCATGTGTTTTATCGGGTTCCGGCGAAAATAGTTTTTTGGTGTCCGCCCGTTGAGGTCGGGCGGCTGCGGATACAGAAAATCCGCAAGGCCGTAGCCTTGCGGATCATCCTATGGTGGAGATAAGGAGGATCGAACTCCTGACCTCTTGAATGCCATTCAAGCGCTCTCCCAGCTGAGCTATACCCCCTCTGCACTATCTATTATAACACGGATTTTGGATTTGTCAAGCATTTTTTACAGATCAGCGAAAATTTTTTCACCGGTTCCCGTCAGTCCCCGATAGCGCGGCTGTCTATCGGGGAGCGCGGAGGCGGCGCGTATAGCCCCGGATTAAAGCCTTTAATCCGGGGTGAGCGCCGGCGGTATTATTGAATCAGTTGGACGCCGGTTTTTTGGGGGAGAAGCTGTCCTTCAGGGCCACGGAGCGGTTAAAGACCAGCGCGCCGGGCTTGGACGTCAGGTCGCAGCAGAAGTAGCCAAGGCGCAGGAACTGGAAGCTGTCGCCGGGCTTCGCGTCCGCCAGACCACGCTCCACTCTGCACCCGCGCACCACCTCAAGGGAGTTGGGGTTGAGGCAGGCCGTGAAGTCCTCCGCCGACTCCGGTTCCGGGTCGCTGAACAGATTGGAGTACAGCCGCGCCTCCGCCTCCACGGATCCCTCCGCGTCCACCCAGTGGAGCGTCGCGCCGCGCACCTTGCGCCCGTCCGCCGGGTCGCCGCCACGGGAGTCCGGGTCGTACTCGCAGAATATCTCCGTCACGTCGCCGTTCTCGTCCTCGCGGCAGCCGGTGCATTTTATTATATACGCGCCCTTCAGACGGCACTCAGGCCCGCCGGGATAGAGCCGTTTGAACTTCGGCGCCGGGGTCTTCATGAAGTCGTCGGCCTCCACGTACAGGCTGCCGGAGAACGGCACCTCCCGCGTCCCCGCGCCGGGGTCGTTGGGGTTGTTCTCCACCGTCACCGTCTCGTGGGCACCCTCGGGGTAGTTGGTTATGGTCAGCTTCACCGGGCGCAGCACCGCCATGCGCCTCTGGGCGTGGGCGTTCAGATCGTCCCGCAGACACGCCTCCAGCACGGCGTAGTCCACCGTGTTGGGCGTCTTGGCGACGCCGATCCGCTCCGTGAAGTCGCGTATGGAGCCGGGCGTATAGCCGCGCCGTCTCAGACCGCACAGGGTGGGCATCCTCGGGTCGTCCCAGCCGGACACGATGCCCTCCTCCACCATGCGGCGCAGCTTGCGCTTGGAGAGAACCGTATAGTTTATGCCCAATCGGGCAAATTCTATCTGCCGGGGCGTGGACGGCACGTCCGTGTTGCGTATCACCCAGTCGTAGAGCGGACGGTGATCCTCGTACTCCAAAGAGCACAGCGAGTGGGTCACGCCCTCCAGCGCGTCCTGTATCGGGTGGGCGAAGTCGTACATGGGGAAGATGCACCACTTTGTGCCCTGACGGTGGTGCTCGATGTAGCGGATGCGGTACAGTACCGGGTCGCGCATATTGAAGTTGCCGCTGGCAAGGTCAATCTTCGCCCGGAGCGTGTACCTGCCCTCCGGGAACTCCCCGGCTCTCATCCGTTGGAACAGATCAAGGGACTCCTCCACGGGTCTGTCCCGCCAGGGCGAACGGGCGGGGGTGGCGGTGTCGCCCCGGTACTCCCGGAACTGTTCCGGCGTCAGCTCGCACACGTACGCCAGCCCCTTCTTTATCAGTCCAACGGCCAGGTTGTACGTCTCCTCGAAGTAGTCAGAGCCGTAGAAGAACCTGTCGCCCCAGTCGAACCCCAGCCAGCGTATGTCCTCCTTGATGGCGTCCACGTACTCCGTGTCCTCCTTCGCCGGGTTGGTGTCGTCCATGCGCAGGTTGCACAGGCCGCCGTACTTCTCCGCCGTGACGAAGTTGATGCACAGCGCCTTGCAGTGGCCTATGTGCAGGTACCCGTTCGGCTCCGGCGGGAACCGGGTGTGCACGCGCATACCCTCATACGCGCCGCCCGGCGCCAGATCCTCCTCTATAAAGCTCTCAATAAAATTTGAAGCTTCTCCCATGTATCCGTTCCTCCTTAACGCGTCTCCGCGCAGTTTGTAAAGTCTTTTCTCATACGAATCCCGCCGGCAAATGCCCGCTTTCGCCGCGCCGTGGATCACAGGGCGGCGTGACGTACTGTGTACGGCACGAGCACGCGTAAGCGTGCGTGTCACAAATTAAAATTCTTTTAATTTGCGACGAGTATCATGTTAGTTCTTTTTAAAAAGCCTTGGCTTTTTATAGCTCCGAAGGAGCGTAAAGAACTTATGAGACGGCGTGACGCGTAAAACGCGGCACGAGCACGCGTAAGCGTGCGTGTCACAAATTATATCTTATAATTTGTGACAAGTATCAGCCGTCGGCGAATTGGCTTGAGCGCATGGCGAGGATGGTGTCGCCTATGAGCCGATCCAAGTCCCATCCGAGCATCTCGGCTCCTGAGGTTATTATGTCCCGCGAGCAGCCGGCGGCAAACTTCTTGTCCTTGAACTTCTTCTTCACCGACTTCACCTCCAGGTCCTGCACGCTCTTCGACGGGCGCATAATCGCCACCGCGCCTATGAGTCCCGTCAGCTCGTCCGTGGCGTACAGAACCTTCTCCATCTCGTGCTCCGGCTTTATGTCCACGGTTATGCCGTAGCCGTGGCTGGCGGTGGCGTGGATAAGGCGCTCGTCCAAACCCCGCTCACGCATTATCTCCTGGCTCTTCACGCAGTGCTGTTCCGGGTAGCGCTCGAAGTCCAGGTCGTGGAGTATGCCCACAGTCTCCCAGAAATCCGCCTCGTCGCCGTAGCCCAGATGCTCGGCGAACCAGCGCATCACGTCGCCCACTATGCGCCCGTGCCGCAGATGGAACTCGCCCTCGTTGTACTCCTCTAAAAGTTTAATCGCGTCCTCTTTCGTTATCTCCATTTATATTCTCCTTAAAGGCGGCGCCTCGTCAGCTATATTTAAAAGACCGCGTCGTCAATACAGTATCTGGCACTGTGGGAGCGCGCTGCGCAGGCTCCATATCTGATCGCCGCTCACCGGGTTCCAGCGGATGTCCAGCCGCGTCAGGCCGGTGAGGGAGTAGAGCGGACGGAAATCGGTTATGCTGTTGCTCCTCAGGTACAGCTCCCGCAGGTTCACAAGACCCGTCAGCGCCGTCACGCTGCTTATGGAATTGGTGTGCACGGACAGGCTCACCAGCGTCGTGAGTCCCGCGAGGGGCGCCAGGTTCTCCACGAAATTCCGCGACAGGTCAAGGCGCGTCAGCCATTTCAGATTGGAAAGGGGCGTCAGATCCTTTACACGGTTCATGGACACGTCAAGGTCGTTCAGCAG
>CAYQWH010000153.1:0-3761 GCA_964421265.1 uncultured Oscillospiraceae bacterium
GAACGCTTATATCCCGCTGACCAAGATTCCCGCGTACTCCGCGGCGAAGGCTGGCGTATCCAACTTCACTCAGTGGCTGGCGACGCACTTTGCCGGAACGGGCATCCGTGTCAACGCTATCGCGCCGGGCTTCCTGGTGACAAATCAGAACCGCGCGCTTCTGTATAACGAGGATGGCACACCGACGGCGAGGACAGAAAAGATCCTTGAGGGCACTCCTACCCACAGGTTCGTGGATAGCGAGGAGCTTCTGGGAGCGACGTTCTTCCTCTGCGACGACAAGTCCGCGAGCGCTGTCACCGGCGTGATTCTGCCAATCGACGCGGGATTCTCAGCGTATTCCGGAGTTTAATCGTTAAGTATCCTAACCGTGGAAGTACCCCTGCGGTGCTTCCACGGTTTTTATTTTTGAAATTGCGCTATTATCGGCGCGTCACGCGCGCTCGTGCAGCGCTTTTACGCGTCTTCGGCGCTTTGCGTAAAGGCTATCTTTTTAAGAAGAACTAATATCAGATAGCGATAACGCTTAACGCGCCTCACGCAATCTGTAAAGACTTAAGAGTTTTTAACGCGTTTCAGGGAAATACTGATTACATCGTACGCGGGACATTCCGCCCGCCGGAACGCGCGCGTTTGGCGCGGTCAGGATTTCCGGAGTATGTTAAACTACAGGGAAGGAGAAAAATCAGTGAACTATTACGACAGAGCGATGGCTTTGCGGGACGATCTGGTAGCGGATCGCAGGTACTTCCACACCAACGCGGAGCTGGATCTGGATATGCCGAAAGCCAAAGCGTATGTTACGGAACGGCTGACATCCATTGGCATAGGCGCCGAAAGCTGTGGCGCGTCCGGCGTAACCGCCGTAATCGGCCACGGCGGAAAAACGGTGCTGCTGCGCGCGGACATGGACGCGCTGCCCATGCCGGAGGAGAGCGGACTTGAGTTCGCCTGCCCCACAGGTGACCGCGCCCACACCTGCGGCCATGATTTCCACGCCGCCATGCTGCTGACCGCCGCAAGACTGCTGAAGGAGGACGAAGAGCAGCTAAAAGGCACCGTGAAGCTGATGTTCCAGCCGGGTGAAGAGACGTTCCACGGCAGTCTTGATATGATCGCTCACGGCTTATTGGAAAACCCCAGACCTGATGTCGCGCTTGCGTATCATGTTGGATCCGGGCGAATGCCCATTGGGGCCTTTATGTACAACAGCGACGGCACCATGATGTCCTCAGCGGATGGCTTTACCATAACTGTCCATGGGCGTGGAGGCCACGGGGCTTTTCCGCATACCACGGTCGATCCTATCAACATTGGCGCGCATATTCATCTGGCGCTGCAGGAGCTGATCGCGCGGGAGAGCGATCCGAACTGCTCCTGTATAATAACTGTTGGACAGTTCAACGCCGGTTCCGCCAACAATATCATTCCGGATACCGCCGTGCTGAAGGGCACTATCCGTTGCGACAACAAAGCCGCCCGTGAGAAGCTGATACGGCGCGTCAGTGAGGTCGCGGCGGGTGTGGCAAGCGTGTTCGGAGGAACAGCGGATACAGAGTTCCCCTCCGGCGTGCCGCCGCTTATCTGCGATAAGGAATTTACAAACGCCGTCGTAGGCTATATGATGGAACTTCCGATTCCACAGATAATGCCGGTACCCGGCGTAAAAGCGAGCGCGTCCGAGGACTTCGCGGTGATTGCGGAACGGGTGCCGTCCGCGTTCATATATCTTTCGGCGGGCTTCGCCGATGATAGAGGCGATTACCCCGCCCACAACCCGAAGGTCCTGTTCAACGAGGACGTCCTCCCGGTGGGCGCCGCGTGTCTCGCTCACTGCGCCAGACGCTGGCTGGAGGAACACGCGTGAGGAACCCGCCATCTTAACGCAGGAGGCGGAGATCCTCACGCCGCCGTCAGAACAATATCTTCCTCAAAGGCTTTATTCTATAGACAATCAGCGCGCCGACCGTCGTCACTGCCGACGTTACCAGAAAACACCTGACGATATTGACACCGCTCGCAAGACCTGTGTCGCACAGATATTCCAGCACCATCACATGGGCGAAATAAATTCCGAATGTAACGGGCGCGATCTTCCCCGCGACATTTCCGACAGCTTCGCGCACGCGGCCTGGGTTCCGGTAGAGGTTCCTGATTATAACGAAGAATCCGCAGCTCGTCAGGTACTGCGTAAGCCCGAACCCGGAGTTGAACAGCAGCGCCACCGCGCTCTCGGACGACGCTTTATAATTGCCAACTATGCTGATGGCAAGTCCCGCCACAAGGGAGATTACCGGCAGTAGCTTCGGGGTTGACTTCATATTGCCCAGAATATATCCCGCGAGGAAGAACCCCGCGTAGCCGTCGATTATCGGTTCAAAGGGGTGAATATAGATAGACCACGGCAGGAATACTGTCTGTATTAGATTGAGAAATGGCAGTATCGCGGTAGGCAAAGTGATAAGCAGAAGCAGCAGCCACTGCGCTTTAACAGACGCCGCGTCAACGATACGCTTCAGAAACGGCGCGAACAGATACAACATTATAATCTCATAAATATACCACAGATGGTACTTGCTGCCCTCGGTTAAGAGTTGTGAGAAAAATTCATAGACGCTGAATGAAGAGCCCAACTGCAGCGTGTTTGAGATATAATAGATAATGTCCCAGACGATGAACGGAACCAGGATACGAGTGAACCGGCGCTTGTAAAAGAATTTCACATTCAGTGTGCGCGGATCGGAGAGCACCAGGAAGCCGCTGATCATGAGGAACGTTGGGACGCCAATGCGGGCGAAAGCGTTGATAATGTCGCACCCCCACCAGACGCGCGTGCCAAAAATGTCGGCGCGAACAATGTGCGCGGATATGCAGTGAAGGGCAATTACAAAGTATGTCGCGATTGTGCGCAGAACGTCGAGATAAGAAATTCTTTTCACGAAGTCACCTTCTCCGGTAATAATTCAAATATAAAAGCCCGGTGTCCGGGAGTAACAGGTCTCGATGTGCCCGGGCGAAACAGGTATATGTTTTAAAAGAGCCGATTACTCGGCTCTTTTTTGTGCCCTGAGGAAAATATCAGCGCTTTCAGACTTTCTTCGCCGCGTTCGCCGGATCCTTGACGGCTTCCAGAACGCCGCTCGCCAGTCCCGCAAGCCCCTGTATATCCGACGGAATGATAATCTTCGTGGCCTGCCCATTCGCAGCGGCGGTAAACGCCTCAAGCGCTTTGATTTTTATAACGGCGTCCGACGGCACGGACTCGTTTATCAGCCTGATACCTTCCGCGGTTGCCTGCTGGATCTTCAATATTGATTCCGCCTGGCCCTCAGCCTCCAGAATCGCCGCCTGCTTCTTCGCCTCGCCACGGAGAATAGCGGATTGCTTCTCCCCCTCCGCGACAAGTATCTGCGCCTCCTTCTGCCCTTTCGCCTGAAGCACAGACTCGCGCCGTTCCCGTTCGGCCTTCATCTGCTTCTCCATTGCCATCTGTATCTCCTGAGGAGGAATTATATTTTTAAGCTCCACGCGATTAACTTTTATGCCCCACGCGTCAGTCGCCTCGTCAAGAATGGCACGCATCCTCGTATTCACCGTGTCGCGGCTTGTCAGCGTCTGCTCTAGGTCAAGATCCCCTATTATGTTTCTCAGCGTCGTCGCGGTAAGGTTCTCTATGGCCGTCATGGGGTTCTCAATGCCGTAAGTGTAGAGCTTCGGGTCAGTAATCTGAAAGTAAACCACCGTGTCAATCTGCATCGTAA
>CAYQWH010000154.1:0-3738 GCA_964421265.1 uncultured Oscillospiraceae bacterium
CATCTGACAGACCTTGATGTTCGCGCCGCCGTGCTTCGGGCCTTTCAGTGACCCCAGAGCCGCTGCTATGGCCGAATACGTGTCCGTCCCCGACGAGGACACAACGCGCGTAGTAAAGCTGGAGTTGTTGCCGCCGCCGTGCTCCGCGTGCAGAATAAGCGCCAGATCGAGCACCCGCGCCTCCGTCTCCGTGTAGCTCCTGTCCGGACGCAGCATCATAAGTATGTTCTCCGCCGTGGACAGCGCCGGATCCGGATCGTGGATGAACAGACTGCCGTTCTTGTTCTTGTAATAATCATAAGCCTGATAACCATAAATCGCCAGCATGGGGAACATGGCGATAAGCTGCAAACACTGCCTTAAAACGTTCGTCAGGCTCGTGTCGTCGGCGTTGTTATCGTAGGAGTACAGCGTCAGAACGCTCCGCGCCAGCGAATTCATAATATTGGCGCTGGGCGACTTCATTATAACGTCCCTTGTAAACGAGTTCGGCAGTGACCTGTAGCTCCCAAGCACGTCCTTGAAGCTCTCAAGCTCCCTCGCCGTCGGCAGATCCCCCAAAAGCAGCAGATACGTCACTTCCTCGAACCCGAAGCGGCGCTCCTTAACCAGCCCCGCCACTATATCTTTCACATTGTACCCACGGAACCACAGCACACCAGGCGCCGGTACCTCCACTCCATCCTTCAGCTCTTTTGCCTTAATCTCCGAGATCTCCGTGAGGCCGGTGAGCACACCCTTGCCGTTCAGATCCCTGAGTCCCCGATTAACCTTGTGCATCGTAAACAATTCCTGAGGGATTTCATTGTTCTTTACACATAATTCCGTATAATACTTAACCTCAGGTGTAATTTCCGCGTAATTCCGTTTATTTGCCATGCCGTTTCCTTTCCAGTATATATGCCAAAAACCTTCATTCTGTTTACATTATACCACAGTTCCGGCCATACTTCAAGGAGGCGTTTTGTTAATTTACTGTAAATCAATATATCCTCACCATAATCCGGAGCCGGCCTTTTTTCGTCTCGCGCCTGACGCCCTCGTACAGGAACCTGCCCATGCCCCTCACCGACACGAACGTGCCCACGGGTATGACCGCCGACGCGCTTGTCGCCAGCCTCCCTGACAGGTACACCTTCTCGTGGGCGATAAGCTCCTGCGCCTGCGAGCGTGACAGCCTGTAAACGGCCGCGACCGCCGCGTCGAGCCGCTCCGACGCCGACACAAGCTCCGTTATGTCCGGCGGCTCCGTTATCTTCTCCGGCGGCTCCGAGTCCGCGCAGCGGACGCTGGTGTGCCTGACCTGAGTCAGGTTCGCCTTTATGTACTCCCTCATCGTGTCCAGGCAGAACAGGTACCCCGTATTCTCAATAACCGCGATGTCCCCCAGCACCTGGCGGCGTATGCCGAGAGCCATAATCGAGCCGAGAAAATCCCGATGCGTCAGCCTGTCGGCGAACTTGGCGTTTACCGGATCTATCCTGACGCAGCTTATCGGCGCCGGTTCCCACCAGCCGCACGTCTCCTGACTGCCGAAGGACGCGACCTTGCGCTCCGCCGCTGCGTATCCCCCGTCCAGCGTGTACGGCGACGCCAGCCGCAGCGACAGCAGCGTGTCCTGCTCCGCCAACGTCAGGAACTCCGAGCGCGTCCATATCCCCCGCCCGGCCGACCGCTCCGCCAGCTCCGTCAATCTTCTTATAATAAGTTCCCTGTTCTCCATAGTGTTCTCCCAATACATCGTTCTCACAGCGCCGCGTAAAAAACAGCTCTATCCATTCTTGACTTTTCCAATATCTGACTGTATAATGGAATCGGGGAAGCCCCGGTTAAATCGTCAAGAGCAAGGATTTCCCGTCAGAAAGAGGCGCGAGAGCTAAGACATACTTTGTGTATGTCATGTCTGAGCGGCGCGTTTCCGGCGAAAAAGACCTGCCGTCCAGCCGCGGATGATTTATTCAGAGGTCCCTTAGGATAACTCATCATTTTCCCGCATGGCAATTTTAATTGTACAGTTTCCTTGCTTAAAAGTCAAGGATCTATTAAACAGGGGGATAACTATGAAGCTGACATTTATCGGCGCCGCCCATGACGTCACGGGGAGCTGCACACTGCTGACCGTGGGCGGTCACCATATGCTCATTGACTGCGGTATGCGGCAGGGAATATGCGATTATGAGAACATTGATCTGCCCGTCCCCGCGTCGCAGATTGAGTGCGTCCTGCTGACTCACGCGCATATTGATCACTCCGGGAACCTGCCGCTGCTGTATAAAAACGGTTTCACCGGCGGGATCTACGCGACGGAAGCGACCTGCAACCTGTGTGAAATAATGCTCCGCGACTGCGCGAACATACAGATGTCCGAAGCCGAGTACAAGAACCGCAAGGCGCAGCGCGCCGGAAATGTGCTGATAGAGCCTGTCTACAACATGGACGACGCGGAGGGCACCATCCGCCTTTTACGGCGCTGCGAATATGACCGCCACATACGCGTAAACGAAAACGTCACGATCCGTTTCACGGACATCGGCCACCTCCTTGGCAGCGCGTGTATCGAGGTGTGGATGACGGAGGGCGGTACCGAGAAGAAGATCGTGTTCTCAGGCGACGTGGGCAACACGGACCAGCCCATCATCTGCGACCCGATGCCGGTGGAGGACACGGACTATCTGATGATCGAGTCCACTTACGGCTCCCGGTACCACGGCGAGAAAATTGAACACGTTAACTCTCTTGCCGGGTTCATACAGAAGACGCTGGACCGGGGCGGCAACGTCATCATCCCCTCCTTCGCCGTCGGACGCACCCAGGAGATCCTGTACTTCATACGCGAGATTAAGAACCAGGACCTTGTAAAAGGCCACGGCAATTTCCCGGTGTATGTGGACAGTCCCCTGGCGAACGAGGCCACGAGCATTTTCATGCAGTGCGACACCACATATCTTGACGAGGACTTCAAGGACCTGATGCGGCAGGGCATAAACCCGCTGCTGTTCCCCGGCCTGCACCTGAACGTCACCATTGAGGAGTCCAAGGAGCTGAACTTCGACCCGGCGCCGAAGGTCATAATCTCCGCCAGCGGTATGTGCGAGGCGGGCAGGATCCGTCACCATCTGAAATACAATCTGTGGCGCCCTGAGTGTCTCATACTTTTCGCCGGTTACCAGGCGGAGGGCACCACCGGACGGATAATCTACGACGGCGCGAAGAGCATAAAGCTTTTCGGCGATGAGGTCGCGTGCAACGCCGAGATCGGCTTTCTGCCCGGCGTCAGCGGCCACGCGGACAAGGACGGGCTTCTGCGGTGGCTCTCCTGCTTCCGTGAACGCCCGAAACAGATCTTCGTGAACCACGGCTCAGCCGAGTCCTGCGAGGACTTCGCCCGGTGTCTCCGTGAGGAGAAGGGGTACAGTGCCTACGCGCCATACTCGGGCGCCGAGTACGACCTGGCGGCGCAGATGTTCCTGCGTATGCCCCAGGGCACAAGAGTCAAACGCGAGGCAAAAGCTCCCATCTCCCCGGCGCGCGCGAGAGCGAACGACGCGTTCGCTAGGCTGCTTGACGCCGTCGAACGGCTGCGCAGAACCGCCGTTGACTGCGAGGGCATGGCGAATAAGGATCTTATCAAGTACGCCGGCCTTATCGACAGCCTGACGGAGAAGATTAAAAAATAACGCGTACCCTGCGCCGCCTGACTTAAGCTGCCGTTATTTTTTAATAAAAATCGTTAAAATT
>CAYQWH010000155.1:0-3718 GCA_964421265.1 uncultured Oscillospiraceae bacterium
CTCGCTACCTCCACCTTGGCAAGGTGGCGCTCTACCAGATGAGCTAAAGCCGCAGTCTCAAGGCAATTAGTATTATACACCCTCTTCCCGAATTTGTCAATAGTTATTTTTTAAAAAATCCGCCCAGAGCCTCCGCGCTATGGATAAGTCAGGTGCCGAGTGGTCCCCATCTCGCGCTCACGGCACGCCGGAGGGTCCCTGATTGGAGCGTCCAACCGGGAACCGCGCTCCGGCCGCAACCGTCTTCTTAATAAATATCGCGCACGACCTTCTCCGGCGGCTTGTCAAGCTGTTCCGGGTGCGCGACGCAGTTCCTCAGGAACTTCAACGCCTGGGCGTAGCCGTAACCGTCACAGATGCGCTCGTCGCACACCATGGTATAGTCCACATAGCGCCTCTTATGCGTCAGACCGTCCTTGCCTGTCTCGTACACGCAGCGCTTTATGCCGAAGGATATAAAGAGCGGCAGGTTGCCAAAATTGTACAGGTGGTGGTATATTGGAGGTATACCCAAAGAACCCATGTCGGTTATAATCATGGAACCGTGGAACGGACTGGCGTTCAGCAGCACCTGCGGAAGAAGATTATAGTAGTCCAACAGGTTAAGCACACTGAAGGTCACGCGGAAAACGCCTCTCGGCAGCTTCACAAGCGCGTCCGCCACGTTAGTCGTGTTGTTCTGTATATCATTCTTCACGGATCGGATCGCCTTTGTCATCTTATTATACACGTCGTCTATCGTGTCACGCGGGTCAAAGATGACTTTAATCGTCGTCTCTCCAGCGCCCTCCCGCATTGTCTCTTTCACGACCATAACTACTTCTATATTTTTACGCGAATAGCAACGCTGGCCGGTGATATAGCGGTTAATCTGCGGCTTCTGGCTTATGCAGCGGACGTATGCCGCTATAAACAGGTGCAGCATACCTATTCCCTTAAGTCCCTCATCGCGTTTCCGACGCAGAAATCTCTCCGCCTCCGTCACCTCAATGCTGTCCTTGAAGTAATTGGACGCGTCGCCTCGTGTCCTCATAACAAAAGGGGTAAACGCCATAAACGATGACATCCCACGGATTCTTCTTCCGGGCTTGTTCTTTGGGTATTTTACGATCTTATCCCTTTCTTCCATTAAGCAAACTCCTCACTTATAAGGCTTAGAACCTGTATTCATAACCGGGGGGTGCCGGATGGACGAGGGATTATCCGTCAGGCAGGGAGATCTGCCGCCCGGCAATGGAAATCGGCGCAATCCCGGCTGAAAAAAGGCCTGTCCGGACGGTATCCAACGGTTGTGAACGCAGGCTATTAAGTTTATAATACAATAAAATCGCGGATAACGCAAGAGTTATTTGCGCTATACGCGAAATTTTTAAGAAAACATTACCACTATAGTAACTGCCCTTATCTATAGCAAGCGGAAAACGCGATATTTTTTCATGTTCGGCGCAACCTCTGGGCTGCTTGCGGGGTATTATATATGAGCGCGCTTGAAGGAGGGATTCATATGGACAGAGAGGCGGAGGTCAGGCGTTGGGGCGATATGGTCTGGCGGCTCGCGCTGGCGAGAACCGCCAATGTGCACGACGCGGAGGATGTATTCCAGGATGTATTTTTACGTTACTTTCGCTCAGAAGATAAGCTCACCGACGATGAGCACAGGAAAGCATGGCTCATACGCTGCACCATCAACCGGGTCAAAAGCGGCAAAACCTCACCGTGGCGCAAGCGAACCGTGCCGCTGGAGACAGCGGAGGATGTCGGTGTGCCTATGGAGGAACGGGAGGTCTATGCCGCTGTCCTGGCGCTCCCGGAGAACTACAGAACGGTCGTGCATCTGCATTACTACGAGGGCTACTCCGTCCATGAAATAGGCACACTTATGGACGCGCCGGATGGGACAGTCAAATCCTGGCTCTCCCGCGCGAGAGATAAGCTCCGTGAAACTCTGAAGGAGGTGGAGATATGAGAAGATATTACGACGCAAACGAACAGATTCATGTGCCGGAAAAGGTATGCCAGCGTGTGCTGAACATCAGAAGGCGCGTACCCGGATGGGTACCGGTTGTCGCCGCCGTAACAGCGGCCGCGATACTGCTGGGCGTCGTCTTTCTTCCGCGTATGATGGATAATCTGACGTCGCGGAACGGTGATAACGATACGCCAGCGACAGGCGGCTCGTCAGACAGCAACTCATCCGACAGCAACTCATCTGACAGCGGCTCATCTGACAGCAACTCGTCTGACGGCGGCTCATATGTGCTTCTCAGCGAACACGCCATAAGCGAGGCGCAGTACCCGGAGATGGCGAAGTATCCGGACGAGAGCGCGTATTACGACGATAACGGTGAGTTTGACGACGATGCCTTTCAGGAGGTGTTCGACGCGTGGTGGAGCGACTGCTATAACCGCCGCGCAATGCCCACGGATTACGCAGACGCTGTGCGGGAATTTATCGCGGCCAGTGTGCCGGAGATGCTGGGGAACGCGGACGGGAAGAACATGGTGTACTCGCCGGTGAACGTGTATATTGCCCTCAGTATGCTGGCCGAGCTTACGGATAATGAGAGCCGCCAGCAGATATTGGATGTTCTGGGCGTGGACAGCGTTGAGACGCTGCGCCGGTATGTGACGGATATGTGGAACGCGAATTACAGTGACGACGGCGCGTTTACAAGTATTCTTGCAGACTCCGTATGGCTCAACGACTCCGTGACGTTCAATCAGGACACCATGGACACGCTGTCGGACACGTATTACGCCTCGTCGTACAGCGGCGAGATGGGTTCCGAGGAGCTGAACAGCGCGCTGCGGGCGTGGATAGACCAGCAGACCGGCGGACTTCTCTCCGACCAGGCTTCCGGGGTGGAACTGAGCGCCGATACGATTCTCGCCCTTGTCACTACCGTCTATTTTAAGGCGCGTTGGGCAAGCGAGTTCTACGCCGACAGCAACACACAGGATGTGTTCCATACAGGCGGTGACAGCGGCGACATAACCGTCGAGTATATGCACGCAAGTCCCACGGCGACGTATTACTGGGGTGAGAGCTTCGGGGCGATAAAGCGCAGCTTCACCTCCGGCTACGGCAGCGATATGTGGTTCATCCTGCCGGATGAGGGCGTTTCCCCGGAACAGCTTTTATACGACAGTGAGCTATATGAGCTGCTGTCCGCGTACGGTGAGTGGGAGAACAGTAAGACGCTTATTATCAACGAGTCAATACCGAAATTTGACGTGTCCTCAGGTTATGGTCTGTCAGACGGTCTGCGAAATCTCGGCATAACGGATGTATTTGACGCCGAGGTGTCCGACTTCTCGCCAATGACCGGCGACACGGACGAGATGTATCTGTCTCAGGCAACGCACGCGGCGCGGGTCAAGATAGACGAGGAGGGCGTCACCGCCGCGGCGTTCACGGAGATGTCCTATGCCGGAGCCGCTATGCCGCCGGACGATGAGATGGACTTCACGCTGGACAGACCGTTCCTCTTCGTGATAACCGGATGTGACGGGCTGCCCCTGTTCATCGGAATTGTGAACCAGCCATGATAAAGATTCAAACGCGCGGGAGCCCCGTAATCAGGGTTCCCACGCGTTTCAGTCTGACGGGCGTACCGTCAGACTATAAGGCGGTTATGGCGGATAAGCTAACTAAAGGCGGCAAAGCGCAAATGGCGACCGTAACCCATAGGCGTAAATTGGCAGGCGGACGAGGTGA
>CAYQWH010000156.1:0-261 GCA_964421265.1 uncultured Oscillospiraceae bacterium
TAGCCGAAAAATGTGTACCCCCGTCACGGTGCGTAATGGAGCCGCCGTGACGGGGGTCGTGATATTGTTCGCTGTCTTATATGGTTGAGATGATTTTTATTTTGACTTTTTGATAATCTTCTTATAACGCTCCGGATGCGCTTTCTCGTCCTTTGAGCGCTTCACGATCAGGAAGATACCTCCCGCCACGATAAGGACAATAGCCACGTCCGCCGCGATAAGAATCTTTTGCCACGGGGACATTGACGTTTTCTGCGCGGC
>CAYQWH010000156.1:271-3715 GCA_964421265.1 uncultured Oscillospiraceae bacterium
TCCCTGCATGGCGTTGGAATTTACCACGGCGTAGGAGATGTTCTTTATCGCGGTTCGCATCGCGGTTCGCGCTGTCGCGCTGTCGTAATCGCCGACCGACCACATGACGGGAACATACATACAGAGGTAGCTGTCACATCCGGCGCGAACAGCCAGGTCGCGGAGATTGTCCCCGTTCCACACCCAATAGTCGGATATAACCATGCCCTGAAATCCCCACTCGCCGCGCAGAAGCTCGGTCAAAAGCGCGTAATTGCATTCGCCGACCGTTGTGCCGACACAGTTCTGGGCTGCCATTACGGCGGTGGCGGCCCGCATTGTCTTTTGCGTCATGGCGCCGTCCTAATCGTAACAGTTGATCGTCATACGGGCGTCTTCAATGGCAATTTCAAACGCCTTGAGGTACAGTTCACGCATTGTCTGTTCGTCAGCCCATGTCGCTATAAGCTCGGCGCGTCCCGTGTCCGTCTCATTCAGCGCGAAATGCTTCACATAGCAGAACATTCCCTGATCCCCCGCGCCCGAAATAACGCTGGCGGCAAGAGTGCCGGACAGTACGGGATCCTCGGAGTAATACTCAAAGACACGGCCTGAGAACTTGCTGCGATGGAGATTGATAGCGGGGCAGTACCAGCCGTTGATCCCGTTAGCGAGAGACTCCTGACCGAACGCCGCGCCCACCGCGTAGAGCAGATCGGTATTCCACGTTGCCGCCATTAAAGGCGCGAATCCGAACGAGGAGCTTGCGGTCATGTCGTAGCCGCTGCCGTCTTCGGTCATGCCGTTCACCTTAAGCCCGTTCGCACCGTCCTCGTCAACGGTGGCGGGAAGACCGATAGATTCAATGGCGGCGGTCAGATATGCCGCGCCGGAGAAGTTCTGGACAATGCCGTCTTTGTCACCGTTCCAGTCAATTTGGTCAAGAAGCAGATCCCAGCGTTCGTCATAGTAGCTTGCGCCGCGAAGGTCGGACAGCACAATATCATTATCGGCGTTTGATACGGGCTGCTCGGCGGCGTAGATAAGGCTGCCCTCGACGTTGCCCAGAACGGGGTCCGTCTCAACGTCGAAGCTGCTCTCGATCCCCATCTCGGCGGTAAATTGGGAGCTTATCTCTTTAGTTCCCGTCTCGGAGGCTTTGGGCTGGGTGCCGAGCCAGTCGGCGCGTGAGAGTATCGTGGAATCGGTGTTCATATAATCGCTGCTTGTCTGGAAAAGGTTGGTGGCGGCGGTAAATGCCGCGTCAGCGTCAGATTCGGCGGCTGCGGGAGTGCCGGTCAATGTGCCGTCATCGTTCATGCCGGACTGCGCGTTCTTTTCGCTTTGCCGGATATGGTCATCGTCGGAACCGTCGTACCAAACCGTCTCCGGCTGGGTGAGGGTTTCCTCGGCAATTACGTCGTGGCTATTGGAGCGGAGGGAGATTATATAATCCCCTTCTTCCAGCATATAACAGCCGACAGAGCCGTCAGGGTTCTCATGAGTGTAGCAGTATGAAGTCATGTCGTCAGTGGTGAAGGTGAGCGTCAGCGTCTCGCTCGCTCCCGGAGCAAGCTCGCTTGTCTTGTCGAAAGCAATAAGATTGCAAACGGGCTTTTCGATTTTGTTTTCAATATCGAGTTGGGTGTATGGAGCGGAATAATAGAGTTGGACAACTTCCTTGCCCGCGACGCTGCCGGTGTTTGTTACGGTGACGGTGGCGGTGATCGTGCCGCCGTCCCGCGTCACGCTGTCAAGCGTCTGCTCATAGGTTGTATAGCTAAGACCGTAGCCGAACGGGTAGCACACCGCGCCCGGAGATGTCCATGCGCCCCGACCGTCAAGCTCACCGTATTCGTAACCATCTATCAGTTCGTCATATGTCTCGTAATAGCGGTAGCCCATGTAAACGCCTTCCATATACTCGTTATATAGACCGTTGTAGGTTCCGCCGTTAGTAAAACTCCCGCTGGTAACGGTGTAGTTGGTATATGTATAAGTGCCGACACTCTGGTAGCTTGGATCCTCGGTAAAGTCAGCCGTGAAAATGTCCACTGTGCGCCCTGACGGGTTCACATCGCCGTCAAGAAGACTTGACAGAGTGCTGAATCCGCGCTCGCCGGGGTGTCCGATCCAAAGTATAGCGTCCGCCTCAAGTTCACCCATCATAAGATCGCCCAGCTCCAGCGGCGCGGAGGATACGAGGATCACGATCACACTGCCGCAAATCTCTTTTGCCTTGCGGATCGCGCCCTTCTCATTTTCGGAGAGCGCAAGGTAGTGCGGAGTACCGTCCTCGTAGGCGTCGTGCTTCTGATCCTGTCCCTCCTGACCGGAGCGGGAGATAAAAACGATGCCTGTTGTGTCGGAGACGGCGCTCATACCGTCATAGATGGATGGATCATACTCGTAAATCACGCAGTCGCCGCCCAACACGCTGCCCGCTTCTCCGGCAGCGGCGGTTCCCTCAGCCTCCTTGATAGAGACGGGTTCTCCGGCGGCTGCCATCAAGTCTGCGGCGGCGGTGTCAATGGAGAACGCGCTAAGACCCTGTTCAGGCGTCACCGGATCTACTGTCCACTTGGCGGAACCGCCGGAGGACAACTGACCATATATCGGAGAGAGATACGCGTAGCCGAAGGGCATGACGGCGCTCCCCTTGGCGAGAGGAAGTATGCCATTATTTTTCAGAAGCACGCTGCCCTCCTCGGCGACCTGCTGTGCCACGGCGTAGGCGGCTTCCGCGGAATCCGCGCTGCTGCTGTAAAGCTGAGTGTAGTAATTGCCGTCACCGACGGCATCCGACGGGGTGTAGATTTTTGTTTCCCCCGCGCCCAGATAGGTGTCCAGCGTCGTTGACATGACATTGCAGATCAGATTGACCGCCAACGCCAATACAGTCACAATCGACAGTATGGGAATGAGGATGCGCCGGAATGTTCGGTTTGACATCTTGAGCTTTTGTTTATTTTCGTTCATGGTTATGCTCCTTTCCGTATTAGGGACTTCTCCGCCCCAAATCATAACCATTATTCTACGAAAATAACGGCGTCCCGTCAATCGGAGCGCCGTAAACTTGCAAAATATGTCGTAACCTTATTCCGCCTGATCGGCGAAGGTTCGCGGGATCGGCAGCAGAATACAGAGGTGGAACATCTCATCAGCCGTCACCGTAACCTCTCCTCCGTAATTTTCCGCCGCCATCCTGATGGACTTCAGACCGTACCCGTGATAACCGCTGTCGTCCTTTGTCGTTTTGGGAAGACCCGCTTCAAACGTCAGCTCGCCGTAGAACGGATTATCGACCGTAATCACCAGCATACCTCGACGCTCGCGCACGAGAAAGCTGATATTTCTGTCCTCCGACCGCTCCAGCTTGGAAACAGCTTCAATGGCGTTTTCCAAAGCGTTTCCGAAAAGGGCGCAGATGTCCCCCTCCGACAGGAAGCCCAGCTTCTTGCCGTC
>CAYQWH010000157.1:0-3690 GCA_964421265.1 uncultured Oscillospiraceae bacterium
CCTGTGGGGTTATAGTAGTTGGCGTAGTACCAGTCATCGTAGCTGCTGCCGGCCACAGTGTTGATTATAACCAGGCCGCCGGTAGTCTCCTCAACGGACTGCTTGAACGCCATGGCGCGGTTGGTATAGGAGACAACATTGGAGGGGTATACAATATCCAGATAGATCGGGTGATCGGCGTCAACAGTGATCCCCTCAGCGGCCAGTTCCTCTACCGCGGTGGCCAGCTCAGAGGCGGAGAACTCGGGATTGTACCATCCGTCAAAGCCGTCGCCGCTGCCGATGCCGCCGTCAGCGTCGGGATCCCAGACCTGAATGGGGTACCCGTCAGCGTCGATCTGCGCCTGCATAATCTCGCCATAGTAAGTACCGGCCGGGAAGGTGGTCGCTGTTCCGTTAATATCAACAGTCACTTCATTCTCCAGCCAGATGAAGGAGCCGGGCGTGTAGGAGTTGCGCAGGTTCACAGACGCCAACTCGTCGCCTCTTATCTGGGCGTTGTAGCTCACCTGGTCAAGCGCCGTGGCCACCGCGAGACGGAAGTGGACATTGCCCATGGCGGCGTTCGTGCGCTCCTGCTCCTCAACGTTGTCGGCCTTGGGGGAGACGCAGGTGGACGAGTCGTTGTAGTTGGCGAACGCGCCGCGGTTCAGGTTAAAGTAAAGAACGTAAGAGCAGGCGTCAGTCTCGCTGACATAGGCATAATCGTCAAATACGCCGTCCGCCTTCGCGACCTCCAGAGTGGAACTGGTCAGCAAGACGCTGTCAACTGTGCCGGCTATTAAGTCATTATAGCCCTTTGTCGGGTCGGAGCCGTCGTTGAACATCCAAGTAATGGTGTGGACATTAACTGAGTCGGGGTTCCAATAGCTGTCGTTGTAGCTGAACACCAGAATACTCTGAGCCGTCCAGTTGGTGACCAGATAGGGGCCGTTGTACGCTATGTTATTGGGGCCGGAGCCGTAATTGCCCGAGCCGCTGACAGCGTAATCCTCGCCGAAGGTACCGCCCTGGGACTCATAATATGTACGGCACAGAGGAGCGAAGACACTGTAGCCCAGCATGGTGATAAAATAGGGACATGGGGCTTCCAGCGTGTAGACCAGCGTGTAATCGTCCACCGCCTCAACGCCCACAAGGGAGAAGTCGGTGATCTCGCCGTTGATATAAGCTGAGGCGTTTACGAGAACGCCGTCCACCAGATATTCTATGCCGCTATGCGCGTCCAGCAGATGCTGCATACCGGCGACCCAGTCGTCCGCCGTAACCTCGGCAATCTCACGTCCCTGGGAATCCACCCACATGACGCCCGGACGGATATGGAAGGTATAGGTCAGGCCGTCGTCAGAGACTTCATAGCTTTCAGCCATCGCGGGCTGAAGCACATTCTCGCAGTCGTACTCCATCAGACCGTCATAGGTGTTGATGAGAACGTCACTGGTTGTTGTCAGATAGCTGGCAAAGAGGTCCCAGCTTGTAGGATCAGCGGTGTAGGCGAACGTGTAGCTGTCCTTCAGAGTGTAGCCCTGTTCCGTCAGATACGCTCTCGCCTCATCAAGATATGTTCCGGTACCCGCAAGCTCCGCCCACAGGGAACGCAGCGCCGAGGTATCCTCGGTCTTGATAATTTCATTGGTCACAAGCGCGGAATGGTAACGATCGTAGTCGCTGCCCCATGTGACCGTGGAATAGGAGTGACTGGCCCGGCGGGTCAGCGCGTAGGAGCCGCCCTGAGAGTAAGTCGGTACCACGGTGCCTGTCTCCATCAGCTTCGCCTCCGCGAGCGCCATCAGAGCGGTACGCTGGTCAGCGTCCTCCACTTCATCCTTGGCTATCATGTAATAATCATAGAACTCGCCGAGGTTCTCATCATAGATCTCCCAGCTTAGCTCGTCATAGCTGAGCTCCTCAGGCTGATCCTCGTCCTCCGTCCCGGCGTCAGCGTCGGTGCCGGCATCCGCGCCGGTGTCGTCACCGGTGCTGTCACCGGTGTCTCCGGAGTTGTCGGCGGAGCCGTCTGCGGTGTCGCTGTCCGAGGTGCTGTTGCTGCAGCCGGAAAGAGCCAGGCTGAGGATCATTACCAGGACAAGCAGTACGGACAGTATACGCTTCTTTTTCATGTAAAAATCTCCTTTTTTCATATTTTTGGAACAACGCGGCATATTTCAACTCATCAGAATCAGATGGACGTTTCACATACGCCGCCGCGATTAAAATAAAGCAAAAGGCCGCCTCCTCGAATTATTGGAAGCCGCCTTTGACTCTTTGCTTTATTATAGTTTGTTTTGTTTAGAAAGTCAAGAAAAAATGTAAAATAAATCATTTTTGTATGAGTGAAACAAGTATTGGTACAAATCTTTCATGAAAAATTATGCAGTTTTAGCACAAGTTCCATATATAAGCGGTGATTATAGCGGCAGCGGCCATCGGAGGGAGCGTTATGTCCCCGCCCGGTACCTGATCGCCGGACTCGCCTTAACGCGATCAGCGTTACGCGGTGGCGACTTAGCTTTATTCTGTCGCGACTAAGTAGAAGGAGTAGTGCGCCGTCCCGCCATAGCCGTTATCCGTTTCCCATTTCGCTATAACCTCATAGATATAGCCGCCGGGTTTAAGCTCGATTATATCGCCGTTGACAGTCACATCTTCGCTGCTCGCGGCTGTGTCGGCCCAGTGCTCGTCGCTCCAGCGGCGAACGCTTATAATAGAGTCAGGGCTTTCCTTGAAGACCAGCTCGGCGGTCATCTCTGTTGTCTCCTGCGCAAGCAGCAGATCTTCACAGTCCAGAGGATGCGCGTTGTCGCTTATGGTCGCCGTGGCGGTTCCATCCGCGTTCATTATTTGCCACGAATACGACCCCAGCAGCGCGTCGCCTGCGGTATTATCACTCACAATGGTCAGCGCCGGAGGTTCTTCTAAAATTACGTTGGCGTCTTCAGCGTTCAGTAATTTGTTGGCGTAGCTGTTAAGCGCTTCGCATGGTTCATACTTCGTCTTATAGCCCACACCGTCAATCACGAGGAATGGGTTATACGCCATAATCTCTGTCGTTGTGCCATCTGTCATGTACAAGGTAAAAGCAACTCCCTGTCCGGCATATTCCGTGTAAGAATTGTCCTGACCATAGATGACTACATCGCTCAGATAATCCACTAACTCCGGAATATCCTCTATCGCGACTGTTTTGTCCGGCGGTGATAATAAAACTTCAGCCGACACTATCTGCTCCGCGTCAAGATTTTTGTATGGCTTTTTTCCGCCAGACGCGGTAAAGACAGCCACGGCAACACCGGTAAGCAGCGCGCAAACCAATAATATTATGATCCCTCTCACCTTCATATGTGATCCCTCCATCGTTTATTATCGCTTCTCATTTATATAGACGCAAAATAACGGAAAATGTTTCACTTTACGTAAATACCACCGGTCTGCCCCTCTTCGCTTATCTCCTGTCTCCTGTTACGCGTGATCCGGGAGGCCCTTACCGCAGCCCTATGGAACCTGATTACATATTGTACTAATAATCGAATAAAAAATATGAAAAAATATCTTGACAACGCTCCCTGTTAGTGTTAATATATTAATAGTTGATGTCAGGCGAGACTGTTTGAGCGGTTATGGCATTGGCGCTAAATATATCGCGGGGTGGAGCAGCTGGTAGCTCGTCGGGCTCATAACCCGAAGGTCGTT
>CAYQWH010000158.1:0-3657 GCA_964421265.1 uncultured Oscillospiraceae bacterium
AGCACAGCGGACTCTGACTCCGTATGTGAGGGTTCGAATCCTTCTCCCGCTGCCAGGGGGGTTCTGCTAAAAAGATATACCCAACCCCTCCTCTCTTTCGAACTTCGGGAACTGATCTTATGATTGGTTCCCGCTTTTTTTGTCCGTTTGCGCGCCCCTCGCCCTCCTGCGCCGTTCCGCGCCCACGGCGGGGGAGCGGGGACAGGGCAATTTCCCGTCAATCCGGGAGAAATATTTCAAAATTTTTTGCGATATGGCGAAAAAATTCAAAATTTCCGTTGAAATGGCCGCGAGGTTGTGGTATAATAGAACTGATAATATAGTAGATGGCGGCGGATGGCCGTCCCGCGAACCTGAGTTGTCCGCTGTTTGCCGCCACAATTTTACGCTATGATCGGAGGGTTATACCATGAAGAAAACAATTATAGCAATCAGCCGTTCCTATGGAAGCGGAGGCGCGAATATCGCGCGGAAGCTGGCGGATGATCTGGAACTTCCCCTGTTCGACAGAAAGATCATAGAGATGGCCGCCGAGAAGAGCGGGCTGTCTCCCGATTACATAGACAACCTGGAGAACCACGCCACCAGCAGCTTCCTGTTCAACCTCGCGTCCGCGTCCTATCCCACCGGGTCCTTCAACACCCAGTACGATATGCCCATCACCTACTCCGCCTACTCCGCCCAGTCCCAGGTAATCCAGGAGATCGCCGAGGGCGACAGCTGCGTTATCGTCGGGCGCTGCGCCGAGTACGTGCTCCGTGACAACCCGGACTGCGTGAAGATACTCATCTACGCCAACCGCGCCGACAGGGTCAAGCTGGTCATGGACGAGTACAAGTGCAGCGAGCGCGCCGCCGAGTCGAAGCTCAACAAGCTGGACAAGGCCCGCGCCACCTACTACAAGGACTTCACCGGCGAGAACTGGGGCAATATGTACGCCCACGACCTGTGTATCAACTCGTCATTCCTCGGCTACGACGGCACTACGGAGCTTATCAAGAACTTCCTCCACGACGCGGGAAGACTGTAAGACACGGCAAAGTCGCCGCCTCGTCAGACGCTCTGCGGCCTACAGGCATGGCGCGGAGCGCCGCGCAAAACGCGTTAAATCCTTTAACCTGAGACGACATTAAAACGCGCCGGAACCGCGCACCGCGAAGAAGCGCGCCTCGAACATGGGGCGCGCTTTTTTGGCGCGCCCGGCAATCGACCGACAGCTTTTTATACACAGCGCGCAAGCCGCGTAAGGAACTTATAAGACGGCGCGCCGGATTAAAGGACTTAACCCGGGATGAGTATTAAGAATTTGTAAAATGCAACCGCACCCCTTGACATTTGCGCGGGAAAGTGATAAATTAGATTTAGCACTCAGGAAGGTTGAGTGCTAAATCAGCAAATACAACTACGGCGGTGAGGAGCTATGGTGCTGAGTGAGCGGAAGAAGAAGATACTGCGCGCGGTAATCGAGGACTATATAGAGAACGCGGAGCCTGTGGGCAGCAGGACGGTGCTGCGCGAGACGGATCTGGACTGTTCGCCCGCCACGATACGCAGTGAGCTTGCCGCTCTGACGCGGGACGGGTATCTGGAGCAGCCCCACACCTCCGCCGGGCGCGTGCCCACCGCCCGCGGCTACAGGCTGTACGTCAACGAGCTTATGCGGGAGCGCAAGCTGTCCGCCGCCGACCGGGAGCGGATAAACGACGCCTTTACCGACAAGACAGGCTCCTGGGGCGACCTGACGTCGCGCCTGACCAGCTACCCGGCGGTGTCGATTACGAAGCCTGACGCGTCCACGGTGCGGCGATTCGGCCTCATTTGCGTGGAGCACAGCTCCTTCATAATCGTCCTGCTGCTGAACTCCGGCGTAGTCGCCACGAAGGTTGTGAACCTGCCCTATTCCTTCGACCGCGCCGTGCTGCAGCGGCTGTCCGCCGTATTCAACGCCGCCTTTACGGGCATAACGTCAAGCGAGATGTCGCCCGTGCTCATATCCTCCACCCAACGGGCCGCCGGCGACACATTGGGGCTCACGTCCATAGTCGCCCAGTTCACCATAGAGACGCTGGAGAGCGGAGCGGGGGCGGAGGCCGTGGTGTCGGGCGAGGCGGAGCTGCTGAAGCTGCCCGAGTTCCACGACCCGGACAAGGCGCACCGGCTCATAAGCTACCTGTCGGACGCGAGGCACTTTGAGGATCTGGACAGCTCCGGCGGCGACGGCGACGTCAGGGTGTTCATAGGCCCGGAGAACGCGGCGGAGGAGCTGCGTGACACCAGCGTCATAATGGCCAGCTACGACGCCGGGGACAGCACCCGAGGACTGATTGGCGTAGTGGGGCCGACGCGGATGGATTACTCCGCTGTGGCGGCAAAGCTGAGTTATATTGCGAGCACTCTTTCCAGACTCATGAGATCCGGCGGATCGCCGCCGGAGGGGTTCGGGAAGCTGATGATAAAAGGAGATGACAGCGATGGCTAAGAAGAAGGACAAGGAGGAGCCGGTCACATCCCCGGAGACGGAGGAACCGGTCGCGGCGGAACCGCCCGACGACGCGGCGGCGCCGGAGACGGCGGCGGACGCGGAGACCGCGAAGGAGCCGGAACCGGAGACGGCGAAGGAGCCGACAGCCGAGGAACAGCTGAAAGCGGAGAGAGACAAGTACCTGCGCCTTTGCGCGGAGTTCGACAATTACAGGAAGCGCAGCCAGCGGGAGCGGGAGGGACTGTACGAGTCGGTCAAGTCCGACCTGGTGCTGAAGTTCCTGCCGGTGTACGACAATCTGGAGCGGGCGCTGGCCCAGGAGACACAGGACGAGCCCTTCAGGAAGGGCATAGAGATGACGATGACGCAGCTCACCGACGTGCTGAACAAGATGGGCGTCACCGTGATAAAGGCGGTAGGCGAGAAGTTCGACGCGAAGCTCCACGACGCCGTCATGCACGTGGAGGACGACGAGCACGGCGAGGGCGAGATAATAGAGGAGTTCCGCAAGGGCTTCAAGCTGGGCGACAAGGTCATACGGTTCTCGATGGTCAAGGTCGCCAACTGATACCGTTCACCTTCGTTACTATAAAAACCGGACACAACAGACGAGTCTAATTAAACGAGTTTAAAAATATATATGGAGGTAGAAGAACATGAGTAAGATAATCGGAATAGACCTTGGGACGACGAATAGCTGCGTAGCTGTGATGGAGGGCACCGAGACAGTAGTAATCCCCAACGCCGAGGGCGCGAGAACGACGCCGTCGGTGGTGGCGTTCTCAAAAACCGGCGAGAGGCTTGTCGGACAGGTGGCGAAGCGCCAGTCCGTCACCAACCCCGACAGGACCATCTCCTCCATAAAGCGCGAGATGGGCACAAATTATAAGGTTCATATAGACAACAAATCCTACACGCCCCAGGAGATAAGCGCCATGGTGCTCCAGAAGCTGAAAGCGGACGCGGAGAGCTATCTGGGCCAGACGGTCAGCGAGGCGGTCATAACCGTCCCCGCCTACTTCACCGACTCCCAGCGCCAGGCCACCAAGGACGCCGGCAGGATAGCCGGTCTGGACGTGAAGCGCATAATCAACGAGCCGACAGCCGCCGCGCTGGCCTACGGCCTTGACAAGGAGCAGTCCCAGAAGATAATGGTCTACGACCTGGGCGGCGGC
>CAYQWH010000159.1:0-3600 GCA_964421265.1 uncultured Oscillospiraceae bacterium
GACGACTGACGAAAGGGCCTGTTAAAGGTTCTCTGTCAGGCCGCGCGCGTCACATGGGGTTTCGCGATTTGAGGCGATTTAAAGAAAGGGGATATGAGAAATGAATGCTGACGCGTTTCTGGAGCTGTTCTGGAAGACCGGGCACGTGATCTTCTATATTCTCTACAAGAAGCTTTCGGAGAAAAAGGAACCCGGCGGCGAGCCTTGCAGCAGACGGCATTACAAGCACCGTTTACTGTGACGCGCGTTTGCCTCTCCCGCGTGTTCGCGGTTAAAACTCATAGTAACCGGCGGAGAACATCTGCCGGTTACTGGTACTAAACGCCGTCCCATAAGTTCTTTGCGCGCTTTCGGCGCTATATATAAAGCTTTATAGCTTTTTAGAGAGAACCGGCATGAATAAGCGCGCCGCTATTGGAGCTTCTGTCGGCGCGGGAAGCGGATCGCCTGCGGGAACAGTTCGCGGCAGGAAGGTGGAGCGATGTACATACAGACAAACGGATTGGTTTTGCGTGAGACGGAATACAGGGAGTCGAGCCGGATAATTACGGTTCTGACGGCCACCCACGGGAAGCTCACAGTCTCGGCCAAGGGCGCGAAACGGAAAGGGAGCAAGATTGCCGCGTCAACGCAGCTTCTGGCGTACTCCGAGATGACGCTTTTCGCCCAGCGGGACAGGTACATCCTTACGGAGGCGCGGAGCCTTGAGCTGTTCCGGGGACTGCGGGAGAGCTTGGAGGGGCTTGCTCTCGGCTCATATTTCGCGGAGCTTTTAGACACGCTGTCCGACGAGGACGTGCCGGATCCGGAGCTTTTGCCGCTGGGGTTAAACGCGCTCTACGCGGTCAGCGAGAACGTGCGGGAGAACGCGCTTGTAAAGGCGGCGTTTGAGCTGAAGCTGCTCTGTCAGACGGGTTTCGCCCCGGAGCTTGCTCATTGCTGTGTCTGTGGCGGGGAGCCTGTGGATCCGGTCATCTCCCTTGACGGGGGCACTGTGCGCTGCCGGAGCTGCGGCGTTTACAGCCGGAATGACAGGTCGGTGCCGAAGGATACGCTGTCCGCGATGCGCTACGTCTCCGCGGCGGCGGTGAACCGGTTCTGCTCCTTCTCTCTGAAAGGCGAACCGTTACGACATTTCGCGGATATATCAGAGGAGTATCTTCTCGCGCAGCTTGGCAGAAGGTTTTATACGCTTGATTTTTATCACTCGCTTGTCGGTGAAGTCAGGAGTTGACAGTATGATTGAACAAAGAAAACGCATAGACAGCATAGACGCGCTGCGGGGGCTTTCTGTGGTTCTTATGGTAATCCACCACTTTTTGCTCGACCTCACTCAGCTCTGCGGCGCTCCCTACTGGCTGTTCTCAAACTGGCTATTTGACCTGCTGCACTATATTTTCGCCGGTACATTCGTGTTCCTGGCCGGTGTGTCCTCAAACTTCTCGCGCAATAACGTGAATCGCGGAGTGAAGTGCTTCGCAATCGCCATGGTTATGACCTATGTGACCGGGCTGTCGGTTATAGACGAACCAATAAGATTCGGTGTGCTGCATCTCCTGGGCTTCTGCATGGTGTTCTACGGCATGACGAAAAAGTATCTGGACAGAATACCGAGGTCTTTGCAGCCGGTCATTTTTACGGCGCTCCTTGTGCTCACGTCAGTATATTTCCGGGACACCCGCGTGGTGAGCGCGTCGGGCTTTCTCGGTGAGACTGCCAATTATCTCTATATCTTCGGTTGGATGTATCCCGGATTTTATAGCGCGGACTACTTCCCGATTTTCCCATGGATCTTTGTGTTCCTGCTGGGAACATGGGCGGGGTGGTACGTCGCTGAGCGCAGACTGCCTGAGAAATTTTACACCTTCACCTGCCCGATATTGCCATCCATCGGGCGCAGTTCGCTCCTTATTTACGTCGCGCACCAGCCGATTCTCTATGGCCTTATATTTTTCGTAAAAGCTGTTCTGTGATATAATCTCCCGCGTTGTCCGGAAACGCGGGAAACAGCAAATACAGCAGGGGGTATACCCCCTGCTGTATTTGCTGTCTGTAATACAATTCCGCTCCGGCTGCGATTATCGCGTCATTTTATTAGCCGCTCCGCGATCTCTCTCATCCGCGCCATCTGGTCTACACCGAACGGGCAGCGGCTGTTGCAGTGACCGCACTGGACGCAGTCGTCGGCGTGCTTTAAAAGTCCCATGTAGTGCTCCGCCGCCATCGCGTCGCCATTCCGCGCGAGGTCGTAATACTTGTTGATAAGGCCGATGTCAAGTCCCGCGGGACAGGGTTTGCAGTGGTTACAGTACACGCATTTCCCCACGGCTCCGGCAGGGCTGAAGGAACCGATGACAGAGTAGTCCTTTTCCTCCTCGCCGGCTCCGAAGAAACCGAGCAGCTCCTCCACCTGCCGCGTACTGCCGATTCCGGGCAGTACCGTCAGCACGCCGGGGCGATCTAACGCGTACTGGATGCACTGGTACCTGGTCAGCGCTCTTCCGAAGGGCGAGATTGACGCGTCCAGCATCTGCCCGCCGGAAAAAGGCTTCATTACCGATATCCCGATTCCTTCCGTCTCACAGCGGCGATAAATGGCGCTGCGCTCATCCACGGAGCCTTTGGCGTATTCGCCCTTCTGGTAGTCATAGCCCGGGTTGACCGAGAACATCAGCATATCTACCGGCGCTTCATCCAGTACCCGTTGGATCATGCCCGGCGTATGGGAAGAAAGACCGATGTGCCGGACGACGCCCTGTTCTCTCATCTCCATCAGATAATCAAAAGCGCCGTTTTTCCGGTAATCATCCCAGTCGGAGATCTCGTCTATGCAGTGAATAAAGCCGTAGTTGATATAATCCGTCTTTAATTGCTTCAACTGCCACGCGACGCTGCGCCTTACGGTTTCCCCGTCCGTACTCCATCCGTAGGTTCCCGTGGAGTAGTCCGCGCCGAAGTGAACCTGGTACATCACATTGTCCCTCACATCGGAGAGCGCCGCGCCAAAATACTCAAATGTCCTGCCATCCGACGTGGCCAAGTCGAAATAGTTCACGCCGCCCTCATAAGCTCCGCGAATAGTCTCAACCGCGTCCTTTTCCGGCGATTCCGCTATGTACGCGGTGCCGAATCCTATCACGCTGACCTTGTCGCCAGTCTTTTTATGTACTCTGTATTCCATAATTCTCCTTATGTCTCTGCTCGTCATTTAGCGTAGATTTCCCATCATCTCACAGATACCGGTAAAGCGCAATCGTCAGGCGCGCGGTGAACGGCGGCTCGGGCGGGCGGCTGGCTCTCCGTAAAAGGCGCCGTTTCCCGGTCGCCGGCCACTGTAAGCCACGTGTCTTCTCGCCTTTATATAAGAACGCGCTGACAGAATTGAGACGCACGCGACTCACTTATTTAACAATTATAGCGGGAAAATCCCGCTATTTGAATAGCGAAAAACCTCGACAGAATCGAGGTTTTTCAGAATATATTGTTAAATATTTCCACTGGTGGAGGAGGGTGGATTCGAACCACCGAAGGCTGAGCCAACAGATTTACAGTCTGCCCCCTTTGGCCACTCGGGAACTCCTCCATAATAAACACGCTTTA
>CAYQWH010000160.1:0-3579 GCA_964421265.1 uncultured Oscillospiraceae bacterium
CGCGTAGACCCCGTCCTGGAAGGTAAACTGAGTGAGCGCTTCATCGTGGAACCATTCGCGCACTTCATCAAAGTCCTCAAATTGCGTGAGATCAGCCGCCGCGTTACGCAGAGCATAGTTGATCGGCTCCACGCCCGCCACATTCAGCGCCACATCCGGCCCCTCTCCCGCCAGAGTAGCCGATAACAGCACGTCCTTATTTACAAGCTTTACATTAACGGGAATGCCGGTTGAGGGAACGAAATAGTTATCAACAAGGGTCTTGATAACGGTTGCCTGGTCCCTGCCGCTTCCTGTCATGCTGGTTACATTGGTTGAATCCGCCAGGACCCAAACATCAAGCGTCTCTCCTTCGTAGACCTCGCCGATGCTGTCGTAGTCTTCCACGAAGCTCGCCATAAACTGCTGTATCTCATGTTCCGCCTTCGTGAAAAATCCCGCTTCAGCCTTTGGCAGTTCCATTCCCGGCGCCCCGACCAGAATATAATCAATCTCAAGCGGTTGCTCCTTCATGTCAAGCTCCCATGAACCGAGGGACGCGATATTATCCTTGAAAGACGACCACTGCTTGGCAATAGACGACGGATTTTCTGTCATCTTTTCCAACTGGTTCGCGAGATTGTCTATGATGGCTGACTGACTTCCGGTACTTCCCCTTGAATAAACCTCCACAAGCTCCTTGATTTCAACAATATTCTGATATTGCTGCGCGAGGATCTCCAGCGCCTCCGGAGTTTTGCTCTCCAGCTGGTAATCGCGGAAAGAGTCGGGCGAACTGCCTATGACAACCAGAAGCTGCCTGTACGCCCTGTTCAGTTCGGATATACATTCGTCCGTCCGGCGCGTAATTTCAGCCATCTCGGTGCCAAGGCTAACCTCCATTGTGATGGAGTGCGTACCGGCGGTCAGATAGAATTTATATGCCTCATCGTCCGTTCCGAGCGACGCTATCTGCCAGCTGCTATCGTAATAGAACTTGCACTCTCTCGCTTCCGTAAAAGGAATCTCGCCATCGATCGATACAGAGCGCACAACCGTCACGCCGGTATTTATGTTTTGCCGGTACCGCAGCGCGATCTCATATAAGCCGTCTTCAGGCACCTCAACTTCCCAAGTCAACCATTGTCCCACCTGGTTCCAGTTGGAACCGCCTATTTCGTTCAGTCTGGTTTTGCTGGGGCTATACGGCTCTGACAGGGGAGATGTGCGATCTGAAATGGGGTAGAGAGTGGAATTGGATTTATATACCGCGTCCTCTCCCTGTATTTTAATAGTGTCACACACAGCATCTTGAGCGCCGATGCTCTGGTTCTGAGCCTGATATTCGGCATAGTCCGGCAGTACTTCTTCCTGCATGAGCGTCAGGCTGCCAATCTTCATCGGTTCTCTCGTAGACTCAATCGTTATTGTGTTCACGCCTTGCTCAAAATAAAAATCAAAGGCGTCCTGATAGTACCCGTCGCTGTCATGTATGACGGTTTCCATCCACTGATTGGCCTCAGCCTGCTTTGGCCGCACATCATTGTCTCTTGAGTCACGGACAATCTCCTCGGCGTTGACCCAGATCCTTGAGAACTCCAAATACTGCGCGTTTTCAAACGGGACCTCGCCGTTTATATAGAGCGCTCTCTCAATGGTACTGTTCTTGCCGGCTGTCGGGTAATAGTCTACTTTAATATTGTAGAACCCCGCCTCCGGCACATTGACCTCATAGGTGACGCTTCCGTCTTCAAGAGTGCAAAGAGCCCCGTCCTCAACGCTAAAAGTCTCCGACGCCTCCGAGAAGCTGTCACCCTGTATCACAATCTCCGTATCCGGGTGGGCGGCGTTCTCATGAGCCGCGAGATAATCCTCATAGCTTTTCGCGTCAATAATGATGTCAAGCAGATCATCGGATGGCGTCGCTTCGGAATCAGATAAGACCTCATCTTCATCTCCCGTTGCCATTACCAGAGTAAGAGCCGCCATCAGCATGGCAGCAGCTATGAGGAGCGATAAAACTCTGCTCCTTGCCGCCCTCCTCGTTTTTCGCCTTCCTTTTTTATTCATTCTTACCTTCTCCCCCTTTGCCCATTTTATTATCATACAACCAACGACGGCCTGAAACTCTGATGATCCAAGCTTCCGTTTTTATTCTATCACGGCTGTTTTGTTCATAGAATCAACACAAATTAGTTTTATTCTTTTTACATATTGAATCATTTTAGGCATATATAGACAATATTTAGCGCTGTCAGATACCGTCTCTCAATCCATACACACTCTTATCCACGCTTTTCCGTCCCTCCCACCTGACGGGGCTGTCCATTTCAATCTCCAGAATCGTGTCATACAGATTTCTGTCAGGTATAGGCACACGTATGAACATTCTGTTTTCTTCCTGACTGACGTCAAATTTTGTTCCGGTCACGCCGCGAACGTTCCGGACCCCGCCGCCCGGAAGCTCCAGACAAATCGTATCGTCATACCATTCCAGAATATGCACGTAGATTTTATTTCCCTGATAAGTGGTACCTCCCCAGTCCTGCGGCGGCACCGGACCGCCTCTCGTTTGATAAATTGTATTTCCGTATTTGTCAAGCCATTTTCCAACCTGACGCACCCGCTCCGCCTGAGCGCGGTCAAATGCGCCCGTCTCCATTGGGCCTAAATTCAACAGGTAATTTCCGTCACGAACGACAATTCTTACAAGGTTTTGTATACACGTTCTGAGCGGCAGCATCGGCATATCCGGAACCCATCCCCAGCTTTTAGCGAGGCAGTCGCAGGAATCCCAAGGCTTGTCCGTTTTGAGTTCTCCCACCGTGCGCTCACGGTCAACGAAATCACCTTCGCAGCAGAACCTGTCGTTGATCATTATATCAGGCTGGAGGGAGCGGATCATATTTATCGTTTTTTCCGATTCCCAAAAATAGTTGCAATCCAGAAAAAGCTCCTCGCGGGTAAACTCCTGATTACGCTGCGGGTCCCAATCCGTGCCGCCATGAGCAAGCCATCCTCCATCGAACCACAGCAGGTCAATTGTCCCGTAATTTGTCATCAGCTCCCGAAGCTGTTCGGTACACTGCTCTTTCATCTTCAGAGCGCTTTCATAATACATTTCAGGGAAAAAATATCCAGGAAATCTCCAGTCCATAGGAGAGTAGTATAGACCAACCTTTAATCCCTCTTCACGGCAAGCTTCCACATATTCCCTAATAAAATCCCGATTAGCGGCGGTCTTGACGCTTGTAAAATCACTGCACTGACTGTCAAAGAGACAGAACCCATCGTGGTGCCTTGCGGTCATTACCATATATTTCATGCCGGCATCTTTCGCCATCCGCGCCCATGCTCTCGCGTCGAACTCCTCCGCCGTAAACTTATCCGCAAGGCGGGCGTATTCTTCCACACTGTAACGGTGGTTGAACATCTCCCACTCGCCCTTTTCGAGTATCGAATATAATCCCCAATGCACAAATAATCCGAATTTGGCATCTCGAAACCATCTTGTTTGCTCCTCGCTGAGAAGCTCGTATTTTTCCGGTACATAATTACGCTTCATCTCAAACAGGTTCATTATTATACCTCCGTTAAAAT
>CAYQWH010000161.1:0-3576 GCA_964421265.1 uncultured Oscillospiraceae bacterium
CGATGGCAACGGAGACGGAGCTGAGCATAGCGGATATGCAGAGCGCGTTCGACAGTCAGATTGAATATCTCAACACATACGCGGAGAATCTGCGAAAAGCGGCGGAGTATGGGCTGGACGAGGGTCTTATAGCCTCATTAAGCGACGGCAGCCAGGAGAGCGCGGGCTATCTCAACGCCATTGTGGAGAACATAGAAAGTCTCGGAGAGGGCACGGCGGCCGCCCAGGAGTTCGTGGACGGTTTCAACAGCTCATTCCAGGAGGTTGAACAGGCAAAGGACGAGTTCGCAACCACCGTCGCCACGATGGAAACCGACTTCGATGATAAGATGAGCGAAATCGAGGACAGGCTGGACGACGCCATAACCAACATGAACATGGACGAGGACGCAGCGGAGGCGGCAAAGGCGACCATGGAGGCGTATACACAGGCAATACGCGACGGCACCGAGGATGCCATAAGCGCGGCGGAGGCGGCGTCAAACGCCGTGGCGCTGGCGCTTAACTCATCCTACAGCAACGGTGTCACAACTTACACAGCGGCGGAGGCGCACGCCACAGGCACCACAGACGCGGAGGACATCTTCATAGCCGGTGAGAAGGGACCTGAGCTTATAGTCGGCGCCGCCCATTCAACAGTGTTCCCGGCCTCTGAGACAGACCGCATAATAAGCGCCGTCAATGACAACTACGATAACAGCGTATACAACGACGTAACAGACTCTTATTACAGCAACGTGTTCAACGATACGGCGGAGACCTATTATAACCGCGTGTTTAACGACGCATACGACAACCGTACATACAACGACGTAACTGACTCTTATTACAACAGCGTGTTCAACGACGCCGCAGACAGCTATGACAACAGTGTGTTCAACGATAGCTATGATAACAGCGTGATAAGCGCGGTCACGGACAACTACGATAACCGCTCCACAAACTATTATCTTGCCAGCGCGGAGACACCGGCAGCGGCGGCGAATCAGGAACAGACAAAGCGCATTTCTCTTGAGATAGGCGGCGGCGCGCCAATCCAGATTGAAGGCGGCTCCGGTGTCAGCAGTGACGCGATACTGGATATTCTGGTAGCCAACATCCGTCCGGTGCTTATGAATATCCTGCGCACGGAGAGCTTTGAGGAAGGGGACGGCAGCTATGAATACTAACTACCAGATGTGGATTACCGGCAACGGCGAATCCGAGAAACTCCGTATTCCCGTCCTGCCAGAGAAGTTCACCGTCAGTATAGGCAGCAACAACAGCTCTGTCGATGTGGCGGGGTTGGGCGAGATTACAATCAAGCAGTCAAGACCGGCATTCCAGTTCTCATTCAGCAGTTTCTTCCCGGTAAGGACATTTCCGGGGATTGAGAATGTATCGCTGTCAGAACCGCAGTCGTGCGTGGAGCGGCTCAACAGCTGGCTTGAGAGTGACAAGCCGGTGCACGTTATTATAACGGGCGGCGGCATAGACGCGTATTGCACGATTGAGAAATTCACCTACTATGAGCAGGGCGGCGATGTGGGCACCATCTACTACGACCTGACACTCAAGGAATACCGGGAGGTGACAATCAGGCAGGTGGAGGTGGCGACGGAAACGGCGGTCGCCACAGTGGAAGAGACTGAGACACGCGTGGACAACACCACGCCGCCCGAGACCTATACGGTCGTCAGCGGCGACTGTCTCTGGAATATAGCCAAAAAGTACTACGGCAGCGGCTCCGATTACACAAAGATATATGAGGCTAACAAGTCAACCATAGGCAATAACCCGAACCTCATCTATCCGGGGCAGGTTCTGACTATTCCATAAGGGGGCGGTTCCATGGCGCGATTCAGTCTCACAGTTTACAAAAACGGCGAAAGCTCCGGACTGGATATTACTCAGCTTGTACAGAGCGTCTCATGGACAGGGCGCAGGGGCAGCCCTTCCAGAAGCCTTACTGTCAGCCTGATAGACGACGACGGCTACTGGCACGAGCGCTCCGGCATAGATATTGAGGACGGCTGGCAATGTATTTTCTCATTTGAGGGGCAGGAGCTTTTCCGGGGCATATTCATGACTCAGGATGTATCACAGACAAAGACCGGGACACTCAAGGCTTACGACAACGGCATATACCTGTCGAACAACCGGGACACTTTCGTCTATGAAGGCAAAACCGCGACAGATGTGTTCAACGATGTCTGCACCCGGTTCGGTATACCGACGGGAGATGTGGCGAGCTGCTCGTACTCCATACCGGATCTCACTAAGAAAAAGGCTACCGGATGGGACGCCATCGAGGACGCGTTGAGCCTTGAGTTCGACAACACCGGCAGCCGGTTCTACGTTGTCAGCGACAAAGGCTCTCTGTGTCTGCGCAAAAGGCAGGAGAACATATTACAGTGGGTACTTGAGACAGGAGCCAATATCTCCCAGTACAAGTACAGCAAATCCATTGAGAACGTCCGCACCCGGATAAAGCTGCTGAGTGACGAGGGCACGGTTCTGGCGCAGGAGAGCGACTCAGACCTGGAGAAGAAAATAGGCATAATGCAGGAGGTGGACACTCCGGATGAGACGCTCAACAGCGCTCAGATAACCGCGCTGGCAAAATCCATGCTGAAGGAAAAGAAATCGGCGCAGAGGACTCTCACGCTCAGTAATCTGCTGGGTATACCAGATGTGATTGCGGGTGTGGGGGTTTTCGTTATTATCCCGCATATTGACATCAGCAGAACGTTATATGTGGATTCCGATACTCACACCTTCAAGGACAATCTGCACACCATGAGTCTGCAATTAAGCTGGGCAAGCGATATTGACACATCCGGTTAAGGGAGGAGGCTCACAGTATGGCAAACACCAACAGCAGCGGCAGTGAAACCAGTCTGAAACAGATGTTTCAGTCCATGATACCGACCGCGCTTGAACTTATGCAGGGGACGGTCATACAGACCGCTCCTCTCAGGATTCAGATAGACGGGGACGACAAGCTGATCATAAATGAGCGGATAACCGTTGTCCCATGGCATCTGACAGATTACAAAACCACGGCGACCTACATAAAGGACAAAGGCTCGCTTGACAGCCAGACCCTGAATGACGGCGCTCACGGCGGGCATCAGGGCGGCGACGGCACCCATATAAACCACCTTGACACGTTCAATCTTAAAAAGGGCACCCTGACAGTCCACAACGCGCTCCGGCTGGGAGACAAGCTGCACATACTCTCTCTTAACAGCGGAAAGTTCTACTATGTGCTGGACAGGGTGGCCGGACAGGAACTCACATAATGGCGGAGAGCGTTTATATTCCCATCCCCGTCGCCACAGTGCAGGAGGCGGCGGAGAAACCATCCAGAACCTATAGGCTTGACCTGGATAAAGGGCGCATTCTGGGGATGGTTGACGGTCAGGAAGCTGTCAGGCAGGCAATCCGCAAGGCCATAATAACGCCGCGCTGGAAATGCCTTATCTATGACAACCAGTACGGCAGTGAAATAGAGGCTGCTGTCATACAGAATAAGGACACCGCCACGCGAGAGTACATTGAGGCGGTCGTCCCGGGTTTTGTGAAAGACTGTCT
>CAYQWH010000162.1:0-3524 GCA_964421265.1 uncultured Oscillospiraceae bacterium
CCTCGACGGTGAAATCGACGTGACCCGGCGTATCTATGATATTGATGCGTTTTCCCTTCCAATAGCAGGTCGTGGCGGCGGACGTGATAGTTATCCCGCGCTCCTGCTCCTGCTCCATCCAGTCCATTGTCGCCGCGCCCTCATGGACTTCGCCCATTTTGTGGGTGCGGCCGGTGTAAAACAATATTCGCTCTGTGGTCGTTGTTTTTCCGGCATCTATGTGAGCCATGATGCCGATATTGCGTGTGTTTTCTAACATTTCGTTCCTCGCCTCGCGGCGACCTTTCTGCGTCCCGCTCCCCGGCTTTAGAGAAGCGGTCAAAATTTACTTTCTTAAAATTACCATCTGAAGTGCGCGAACGCCTTATTGGATTCAGCCATTTTGTGGGTGTCCTCACGCTTTTTGACGGATGCGCCGGTGTTGTTCGCGGCGTCCATGATCTCACCGGCGAGACGTTCTTTCATGGTTTTCTCGCTGCGGGCCTTGCTGTAATTGGTGAGCCATCTAAGTCCCAATGTCTGGCGTCTGGCAGGTCTGACTTCTATCGGCACCTGATACGTTGCGCCGCCGACACGTCTTGCCTTGACTTCAAGGCTCGGCATGATATTCTCAAGAGCCGTCTGGAACACGTCCAGAGGCTCCTTGCCGGTTTTCTCCTTTATTATATCAAACGCGCCGTACACGACCTTCTGCGCCACACCCTTTTTACCGTCCAGCATAATGCTGTTGGTGAGCTTGGTGACGAGTACGGAGCCGTAGACAGGATCCGGCAGGATCTCTCTTTTGGGAACGTTACCTCTCCTTGGCACTATTCTTCCCTCCTTCATTAAATAAATGATTTCACAGGTACTCAGATCCGCCGCCGTGGTGACAGCAGCCAACTTTCGCTGTCTTTCCGGACGGATACGGGATCTGACCGCGCCCCGAGGTCATAATCTATAATAAACGCGAAAAAAATCGCGGTAATAGCATGAACAAAGGGGCAAAAGCAGCCGGATTACTTTTTCTTACCGGCTTTCGGACGTTTAGCGCCGTACTTGCTGCGTCCCTGTCTGCGTCCGTCAACGCCCTGAGTATCGAGCGTACCGCGGATAATGTGGTAACGCACGCCGGGCAGGTCCTTGACACGGCCGCCTCTTATAAGGACGACGGAGTGTTCCTGAAGGTTGTGTCCTACTCCCGGAATATAGGCGGTCACCTCATAACCGTTTGTAAGGCGCACACGGGCAATTTTACGGAGCGCTGAGTTCGGCTTTTTCGGAGTGGAAGTACGCACCGCCGTGCAGACGCCGCGCTTCTGCGGCGATGAAAGTGACGTCTCGCGGTTCTTAAGGGTATTAAGACCCTTCTGGAGCGCGGGGGAGGTTGACTTGTAGGTGGCGCTTTCTCTTCCTTTTCTCACGAGCTGATTTATTGTCGGCATTATTTTCCTCCTTTCTCAGAAAAAATCATACCCGCCGATGTCTCGACTGTATGTTCACAAAAATATATTATACATCAACATTTTAACTTAGTCAAGAGGGTTTGGAAAATTTTTTGATACGAATTTGCGGTGAAAAAGGCGGCGGCGCCGGAGGAAGGTATCGAAAATGCCGCCATTGAGCGTCGGTTTGCAAAAGGCTCTTTTAGGGGCAGACTGATTTTCGGGGGGGCTTCCTTTGCAATTGTGTCTGCGGCGGTTCGGAAAAATTTTGCGTTGGAAACGTGCGCGATATGTTATGCCGCCGCTGAAAGCTGTGTTTCCGGCGCGTGACTTTTTTGCCGATATAGTATTTTTGAGGGCGTTTCTCCCCTCAATTCCCGCACAAATGCGGAAAAATTATTCTTGACAGACTTTTGCGTATATGGTATATTTTTATTGCTTGGGTCATACCCGAAAGCATATAAAACAGCTTAAATCACAAGGAGGAAACACACATGAGAAAAAGAGCAATATCACTGTTGACGGCGGTTCTGCTGTGCCTGTCAATGCTGCCGTTTACAACAGCGGCGGCATACGAGACCGATTATAAGGGGAGGTTATTATATAACGGTCATACATATCGATATTACACGGACACAATGAACTGGGAGGACGCGGAGAGCTACTGCGAAAGTCAGGGCGGTCACCTCGTGACTATCACAAGCGAAGGGGAGCAGAACGCTATCTTTGAATATCTTCAGGATGTCGCGGGCGATACAGATATATGGATAGGGTTCAAAGATACAGAGACAGAGGGCGACTGGTCAACTTGGGTCACAGGCGAAGCTGTTACTTACACCAACTGGGGTTACGGCGAACCTGACGATGGCAGCGGCGGTCAGGATCACGGCGTGATCTGCAGCGGCTCGCGTTCCGGTTCCGGCTACAATATAGAACCGGGACAGTGGGACGACCGTCAAAGCGGTTCGCGCACCTTCATCTGCGAATGGGATTACACAATGGAAAGCCCGTATGAAGTAGATTCTCAGGGTCGTATAATATATAACGGTCACACATATTTTTATTATACGGACTCAATGAACTGGGAGAACGCGGAGAGCTACTGCGAAAGTCAGGGCGGCCACCTTGTGACAATTACAAGCGAAGGGGAGCAGAACGCGCTTTATGAGTACATTCAGGATGTCGCGGGCAATACAGATATATGGATAGGTTTTAATGACGCGGAGACAGAGGGCGACTGGTCAACTTGGGTCACAGGAGAAGCTGTTACTTACACCAACTGGGGTTCCAGTGAACCTGACGATGGCAGCGGCGGTCAGGATTACGGCGTGATATGCAACGGCTTGCGTTCCGGTTCCGGATACAGAATAGAACAGGGACAGTGGGACGATCTTCAAAACGGTTCGCGCACCTTCATCTGCGAATGGGACTACGCGCTCACAACGTCCAACTGGGCGTCTCCCGAAATCGAGGAAGCGTATCAGGAGGGACTTATACCGGAAGAACTTGCGGAAGAAGACCTGACGGAGACTGTTGACCGCGCCGAGTTCGCGGCAATCGCGGTCAAGCTCTACGAAGCCCTGACCGGTACGACCGCCGACGCTGTTTCGACGCCGTTCTCGGACATCTCCGGCAGCGGATACGCTGATTATATCGCCAAAGCATACGGCTTGAATATCTCGGTCGGCGTCAGCGAGACGGAATTTCAGCCCGATACGGACATCAGCCGCGAACAGCTTGCGACAATGCTGTGCCGAACGGTGAAAAAGTTCTCGTTCGATGGCTGGACTTACGCGACGGATTCCGATTACTATCTGGACACGAGCGGCGTTAAGACATTCGCCGACGACGCGCAGATTTCAGCATACGCGAAGCCGTCAGTGTATTATATGGCAAAATTCGGCGTGATTCTCGGCTACGAGGACAATACGTTCCGTCCCAAGGCGTCCGCGGGCGGCGCGGAGGCTGAGGGCTACTCGCAAGCCACGAGGGAACAGGCGCTCGTTATGTCGCTGCGTATATTCAGACTGAAGGATACGTGGTGATCCCCCCGCACCTCACCCTCCGAATCATACTTCGCTGTCTAAAACAATCACGCGG
>CAYQWH010000163.1:0-3499 GCA_964421265.1 uncultured Oscillospiraceae bacterium
CGCGCTTTAGCGCGCACGCCTTGGCCGTCCTCCACCAGACTACCGCTAACCCGCACAAGCTTACGACAACGCAAACATTTTTCCGGTAGCTCTGCCACCGGAAAAATACCTTACAGGTTCGCGTAGCGTGCGAACCCGCAAAGCGGGCGAGTGCGCCGGAGCGAACCACTCAGGAAATGGGTGACGGCAAAGCCGCCACCCATTTCCGATCGCCCTTCCTTGGGAGCCAATCGCAAGATTGGCTCCCAGCCTCAGTCTTTTATAATCGGCGCGCCGGTCATGGACGCCACGTCGTCCTTGAAGGACTTGCCGGGCTTGAAGAGCGGCACACGCGTCGCCGGGATGATCATCATATCGCCCGTGCGCGGATTGCGCCCGGAACGGGACGCCCGCGTCTTGGCCTCGAACGTGCCAAACCCCAAAAGCTGCACCTTCTCACCGAACCGTACCGCGTCCACAATCGCCTCCATCGCGGACACAAGCACCTTGTCACAGTCCTTCTCACTAACCCCCGTCTTCTCGCTGACTATACTCGCCAATTCTGTCCTGCTCATGCTTATCGCTCCTCCTCATCATCGTATCTCGGTAAATCTATCCTCGGCGCCCGGCAGCTCCCGCCGGACACCATAATTCCCCGGCCGCGCCAGTCTACGGCCACCGCCCGGGAAATGTTCAGCTTCCCCACACGCGCGCGCCAACAGCACGCGCGCCCTTAATTTTAATATCATCTCATCTCCGCCGCGACCCCGGAACCGTCGAACCGGAACCGTCGAACCGCGAACCCGGAACCGTCAAACCCGGAACTGTCGCCGCGACCCCGGAACCGCGAACCCGCAGCCGCCATCGCGAACCGGAGACGGGGCGGGACGGAGAACCTTCCCGCCGGCCGCCCCGGGACGCGCGCACGCTTTTACAGATTGGACGGCTGTTGAAACGTAAGATCCGCTGCCGCCGGACGCGGCCCGGATAAGACACGCCCGGCACGGGTTTTTACGCGCGCCCGCGAAACGGCTCAGGGCGGTCGCCACGGGATTCAGCGCTCCTCCGCTTTGAAAGTTACCGGATATGGAACTTCTGAACAAGCACTTCCCCCCTCGGAAGAAGGAGCACATCCTCCCGCGACACGGCGCGAAGCGCCACCGCCAATACCAAGTATACCACAACCGCCACCAAAACTGCAAGCCCTAAAATTAAAATTTCTCCAATTCTTTTTGAATTTATCAGAGGCAGCAGGAACCGCGCCGCCAGCCCGTGGACGCCCCAGGCGGTCAGACCCATGATAACCGTGCACACGAGGGGCCTCACCGTTATCTTCAGGAAGTTCGGCTTGGAGGGCAGCTTTGCGGATATGAATATCAGGTTGAGCAGCGTGATGACCACGTAGCACCCCAGCGTGCCCACGGGCGCGCCGATAATGTTGACGCTGGGGGAACCCACGAGGAAGTAGTTCATCACGATCTTCACCACGCCGCCGATGGGCAGCGCCAGCAGCGCCAGCCGCTCGTGACCGCTGGCCTGCAGCACGCCGTTGGTGACGCTGTAGCAGCAGACGAAATAGGACGCGATGCCCAGGATCGCCAGCAGCACCGGCCCGTTGCCGTTGGAACCGGGGTAGAGCACGTCGAAGATCGGCTCCGCCATCACGCACAGCCCCACGGCCATGGGCATGGCGATGAGATTCATGACGCGCATACAGGATTCCACCGTCGCCTTCGTCTCGCCGTGGTTCCGCCGCGCCACCGACGCCGCTATCGCCGGCGCCACCGCCACAACGAGGGGCGTGATGAACGCCGACGGGATGTTGAACAGCGTCAGCCCCTTGGAGTACACGCCGTAGAGCACGTTCACGTCCACCGTGCCGAACCCGGCGTCGCCGAGCCGACCGCGCACCACCGCCGTGTCGATGAGGGTTATGATGTTCAGCACCGAAGCCCCCAGCGTGATGGGGATGCTGACCTTGAGGATGGCGGCCGCCGTCCTCCCGCGGGACATGGGCGTGTCGGAGATAACGTCGCCGCACCGCCGGGCGATGCGCCGTTTACAGAACGCCATAACCGGCACGGCGAAGGCCAGCCCCAGCGTCACGCCGATAATCGCCCCCGCCGCCACCGTTGCCAAATCCTGCCCCTGCCGGGACAGCATTAACGCGATGGCAAGGCCGAAGATAAGCTTGCACAGCACCTCCATAATCTGGGAGATGGCCGTGGGCGTCATGTCCTGGTGCCCCTGGGAGTACCCCCGGTAGACCGAGATGACGCAGGCGCAGAGCACCGCCGGCGACAGGAACCGCACCCCCAGCGCCGCCTCCGGGTCGTTCATGAACTCCGCCAGCGGCGACGCGAACAGGAACATGGCCACCGTGCCCATGATGCCGATAAGCCCGAACACCATCATGCTGACGGTGTAGTACCGCCGCGCCTGCCCGTACTGCCCCACCGCCCGGGACCCGGCGATGAGCCGCGATATGGCCAGCGGCACACCCGCCGTGGAGATGGTCAGTATGAGATTATATATATTGTATATGACCTGAAAATGTGACGTGCCCTCGTCGCCCAGCAGGTTGTAGAGGGGAATCTTGTAGACCGCGCCGATGACCTTCGTTATGGCCACCGTCGCCGCCAATATCGCCGCGCCCGTCAGGTACGACTGCTTTTTCTGCTCCGCCAAAGAATATGCACCTCGCGTTTCCTGAATCCGATGATATAACCAAAGCCGCCAAGACGCGCCGAAGGAGCCGCGCCGTTACAGCCTATGCGCCCCGCCGCCGGAAAATCCCTCCGCCGCGCCCCCTAATGTTACCACATCCCGCCCCGCCTGTCAAGCGCGGTCACGTTTTGTTTAAATTTTTCCGGTAAAATCCGGGCGTCAAGATTTTCCTCTTGACATTTCGCCCGATTTGTGGTATAATACACTTATAAATGAATAAGCGCGTTATTTTTTGCCCCGCTTGTGACGTTTAAATTCACGATTACGGTAAAATCCGGACACCCGGATTTTCCTCTTGGCGGAACGCGTTTGCGATCAAAGAGGACGCCTTATTTTGACCCGGCAAGTGACGGGTAAGACTAAAATCTACGGGAAAATCAGGACGCCAAGATTTTCCCCCTTACAGAGCGCTTTATTTTTACCTAACCAGCGGCGTTTAAGTCCAAAATCTACGGTAAAATTAAGGCACCCGATTTTTCCTCATGACAGAGCGGCTTGTTGTCACAATTAAATATGACGCACTATTTTGACCCAGCCAGCGACGTTTAAGACCAGAATCTACGGTAAAATCAAGACACCCGGATTTTCCTCATGATAGGACGAATTATGGTTACAAACAAAAAGGACGCAATATTTTTACTAAATCCGCGACAGCCAAGCCAAAAATCTACGGTAAAATCAGGACGCCAAAATTTCACCCTTACAAGCCGCCTTATTTTTACCTAATCCGCAGCGTACACGCCCAAAATCTCCGGTAAAATCCGGGCACCAAGATTTTCCTCTTGACAAAACG
>CAYQWH010000164.1:0-3447 GCA_964421265.1 uncultured Oscillospiraceae bacterium
ATCGCGCGGAACTGCTCACGGGCCGCGCTGTGACAACAAACGGCACTGCTGTCACGACCCATAACTTCCACTCGGCGAAGCTCGCATTTCAGTCTGCCATCAGACGTCACTCGGAAACCCTCGGGCCGCACCGCCACGTCAACAGGCCCGTCGGGACGGCCGGGCGCGTCCAGAACACGCGCGGCGCCGATGTATAACCCCTCCGAGATTACCTCGCCCTCAAACACGCTGACCGGCGGCGTGCCCAGGAACCGCGCCACGAACAGGTTCGCCGGACGGTCGTACACCTCCTGGGGCGCTCCCGTCTGCTGGATCGCGCCCTCCCGCATCACCACCAGCATATCCGATATGCTCATGGCCTCCTCCTGATCATGTGTGACAAATACTGTCGTAATCCCAGTCTCCCGCTGGATCCGCCGCAGCTCCTCCCGCGTCTGTAACCGCAGCCGCGCGTCCAAGTTCGACAGCGGCTCGTCCAACAGCAGCGCCCGGGGCGCCTTCACCAGCGCCCGCGCGATGGCTACACGCTGCTGCTGTCCGCCCGACAACTCCCCCGGCCGACGGTCAAGCAGCGACTCAATCTCCACAAGCTCCGCTGCCGATTGGACACGGGATGTCATTTCACTTTTTGTCAGTTTCGCCTCGCCCCGCAGGTTCTCCAAGGGGAACATGATGTTCTGCCGAACCGTCATGTGGGGGTACAGGGCGTAGTTCTGGAACACCAGCCCGATCCCGCGCTTCTCCGGCGGCTTGTCCGTCACGTCCTCGTCGCCGAAGTACACTCTCCCACTTGTGGGCGCTGTCAGCCCGGAAATGATGCTGAGAGTGGTGCTTTTTCCACACCCGGACGGCCCCAGCAGCCCCACCAGCTTTCCGTCCGGGAACACGCAGGTGAAGTCGTCCACCGCCGTAACCGGAGCGTCCCGCCGCGTCCGCGCCGGGTAGGTCTTGGTTATATTTTCAAGTTTAATCTGCATATGTATCACCGATTAAGTCATCCCTCGCTGCCCCACGCTTAGCCCGCCGGAGCCGCGAATCGTGACGAATTTCCGCAATGAAAAATCCCGTCAAACCGCCGAAAAATCTGAATCGTGTCACGCCGCGTCACTGTCCCCAATCACGCCCGACAGTGACGAACCGTGTCACACCTTCCGTTCAACAGGTGAAGCCGGTTCCCGGCGAATACCGCCGATTATCGCCGAATAGCGCGATAAAACGTCGAATATCGTCGGTTATCGCTCAATTTGTCGAATCCTGTCATAAATCGCCAAAAATCGTCAAATAGCACCGATTATCGCAAAACAGCGTCGAATATCACCGTAAATCGTTGATTTCCGTCGAATCCCGTCGATAATCGCCGAATAGCGCCGAATCCCGCAATTAAACGTCGAATATCGTCAATTATCGCTCAAACTCGCCGAATCCCGCAGCTAACCGCCGAAAAGCGACAGATTCTGTCACATAGCGTCAAATCCTGTCGATTACCGCGTGAATACGTCGATAATCGCCATAAATCGCCTAATCCCGCGATTAACCGCCGAAAATCGTCGATTATCGCCCAAACTCGCCGAATATCGCGGCTAACCGCCGCGAAGCGACAGATTCCGTCACAAAACGGCAAAACACGTCGATCATCGCCCAAGGCGGCGAATATCGCGCAGGACTGCCGAATATCGCCCAAAAACGCCGATTATCATCCAAAACCGCCAAAACCGGCAAAAAGCGCCGAAACCCGGCGAAAACCGCCGAAAACGCGGGAACTCAGCGCCGGGGCGTGGGCAACGAGTGATTCCCAGCAAACGCGCCCACGCAGGCGCCGGGTTTCCCGGTCGGCGCCGCTCCCGCGACCCGAACCGCCCCACCGCCGGCGACGGGGGTATGCGCTATGTCGCCGCCGTCTGGACAGCGCGGAGCCGCGAACGCGCGGACGGCACAAGGGTCCTCGCGTGGCCGCCGCGACTGAACGTCACGTACCCGGGAGGGGTATTGCCGCTGACACGGACAGGGGGCAAACCAGGGCGACGGCGTACCGCGACACCCGCATCAGCCGCGAACATGGGCGCGCCGGGCGAGACGCGTTCCACATCCGCGCCTATATCATATCACATTCCCCGCCATCTGTCAACAAAAATTTTACACTCCGCACAATCGGTTGTACGTGGCGATGGCCTCCCGGGTCTGGCGGACGCGCTCGCCGCTCGGGGACCCGTCAAGGCCGCCGCCTTTAGTGACGTCGGGTGGCACGACATTCAGTGACACGCCAACGCCCACGCCGCGACCGACGCCCCTCCGGGCGCCGTCCCACCGGGTCTGGCCGCGACTGACAGGCGGTTCGCGTCTTAACCTTGTCCAGACTATGTTCTTCCACTCGCTGGACATACAGTCCCGCATCAGCTCAGCTACCATATGTGGCCCGTAGACCTCCGCGTTTGAGCGCATCTTGTTACGCAGGTTCCTCAATGCCTCTTTTCCGACATGCTCGTGCCGTTCCTGCTTGTAGCGGATCCACGACTCGTACGTGTCCGTCAGTTCCTGATCGGAAAAATATTTTTCACCTTCGTGTGTGTGGGTGTGTGGGAGTGTGCTCGCGGGCGCGACACACTCACACTCCCTATCCGTATCCATATCCATATCCATATCCATATCCATATCCGTATCCCTATCCTTATCCTTATCCTTATTAAGGTTTTCAGAAAAAAAAGCGGGGTTTTGATTTTCGGAAACCCTGGTTTTTTCATCGGGCACGGCGTCCTCGCTTGTGACGTTGGCTGTCTCGGAAACGGGTGTGGAAAACTCTGTGGAAATGTTGGAAACCCGGCTGTCGGGGGTGCCGGTTGTGGAAAAGTCTGTGGAAAGCTGTGGAGAAACCTGTTCCTCGGCCTTCGGCTCGGTTTTCTCTTCTGTGACGTCGGCTGTCTCAGACTTTTTAGCGTTCTTACGGGGTCTGCCGCCTTTTTTGCCGTTCTCCACGCAGTCGGAGTAGCGTTTGACGGAGGACTTGATGCTGGGCTTGAGCGCGTCGAAGACGGCCATTCCGTAGGGAGAGAGCGTCTCCTCGGTGGGTTCCACGTCATCGAAGCAGTAGTCGATGAGTGCCTCGTAGATATAGACTCGTTCGTTTTGGGGGATGTGTCTGATAGAGTCGCGGTAAGATCTCAGAAAAACCAATCCCGGTGTTGTCATTGAAAGTCACTCCTTAACTATAGAATAACCCCGCCGGCGTATGCCGTGGAAGGGGGTGTGTTTGTTATAAGTATATTATACCACAAGTGACACGATTTGTCAAGAGGAAAAATTCAATCTTTCGATTGAATTTTAGGGGGGATCGCAATTCAGACTGCGTCTGAATTGCTGAGTGGTTCGCTCCGGCGCACTCGCCCGCTTTGCGGGTTCGCACGCTACGCGAACCTGAAAGGTATTTTTCCGACGGCAAAGCCGCCGTAAAAA
>CAYQWH010000165.1:0-3417 GCA_964421265.1 uncultured Oscillospiraceae bacterium
GTCAGCAGGAACTCGCCCGTCAGCAGGAACTCGCCCGTCAGCAGGAACTCGCCCGCCAACAGGAACTCGCCCGTCAGCAGGAACTCGCCCGTCAACAGGAACTGGCGAAGCAGCAGGAGCTTGCGCGGCAGCGGCAGCGGACGGACGCGGCTGTCAAGACCGGGCGGCGGACGAAGAGGGTGGACGAGGACAGACCGAGTTTTTGGGAGGTACTGAAGAGCAGGTGGTGGATATTCGCGTCCTGCGCCGTGGTGCTTATCGTGGCGACGGTCATAATCATCATAGTGTCGTCGCCGGACGACGGCGGCGCCGACACGCCCGTCAGGGAGACGTTCACCATAGCCGGTCGCCAGTACTCCACCAATACCGTGTCGCTGGAGTTGACCAACATGGGCATAGACGACATATCGGAGATCGTCTGGTGCGCGAACCTGACGAGTCTGAACCTGGCGGACAACAGCATAGCGGACGTGACGCCCATCGGGGAGCTGAACAAGCTTACGTATCTGGATCTGACGAACAACGATGTGACGGACGTGGAGCCGCTTAAGGGTCTTGCCGGCCTTGAGACGCTCATCCTGACCGGCAACCCGCTGTCCGACGAGGACATAACGGAGCTGAGGAGCGCCCTGCCGGACTGCTGGATAACATTCGACGGCGGCGACGCGTACTCCGACGGCTACGGGGACACGGACGGCGCGGATCTGACGGAGTACGAGACCATCTCGTATGAGGAGTTCATAGCGGCGGAAGCCGGCAGCGTGGTGACGATTGATACCTACGTGCAGCTCCGGGAGGAGTACGACGCCGACATGGGTTCCGTCTCCCTGTACGCCCAGGACGCCGACGGCGCGTACCACGTGTACTACATCTACTGCACACAGGAGGAGTACGAGCGCATGACCCCCGGCACGCGCGTCATAATACGCGGCAACCGGGACGAGTGGGGCGGCGAGGCGCAGATAAACGGCGCCCAAGTGGAGATTATGAGCGGCAGCTACACGCCGGAGCCTGTGGACGTGACATCGTTTCTTGGCACGGACGCGCTGAAGGAGTACCAGAACTTCCTCGTGACCGTAAAGGGCGCGACCATAGAGGACGCCACCGGCGCGGGCGACGCGTATTTCGCCTACGACGACGGGGAGAACCTGCTGTTCTACGCGTCGGTGGGCGGGGAATCCTACACCTTCGAGGTGTCGAGCCGTTACTGCTACGACCGTCCCGAGGTCTACAGCGCCGTGGAGGGTATGAACGTGGGCGACACGGTGGACATAACGGGCTACCTCTGCTGGTACGACGGCGCGAACCCCACAGTGACCGGCATAACGGTGAGATAACGGCGCGGCACTCTTACCCGGGGGTGACGGCGGGGCGATGAACCGGCGGGAATGATTTTACAGGGAGGTGAGCGCGCCGTGGAACGTGACACGGAGCGTGCGATAGCGGAGCGGGCGCGTCTCGCGCGGGAACGGGAGGAGCGCGAGCGTGAGGAGAACGCGCGCCGCGAGGAGATGGCGCGCGCCGCAGCGCGGCACTGGCGCGACGGGGAGAACGGCGACCTGCCCGAAGCACCGCCGGACGAGGAACCGGAGACGGATAACGGCGGCAGGCAGCTCCTCGCGCGCATATTTCTCGGCATTGCGCTCATGGCCCTTGGCACCGTCTTTGTGAAACAGATTGGCGCAATGGCGAACGGAGCGGACAGCTCCGTGCTGCTTGTCTTTATATTTATTGTCATAGCCGCGCTCATGGTGTTCCTTCTGACGCGGCGGAAGAAAAGATGATTATATTTTCCCGGAGGTGATTTACAGATTATGGAAGTAGCGAAGAGTGAGCGCTGTGTACACTGCATGGGCGACGTGCGGGATGTGACCGGGAACTACTGTCCCCGCTGCGGGAAATCTCTGCGGGAGGTGGATCAGCCGAACTACTGTCTGCAGCCCTATTCTGTGCTGAAGGAGAAGTACATGGTGGGCAGGATGCTTGGGCAGGGCGGATTCGGCATAACGTATATCGGCCTTGACGTGGCGCTTGATATACGCGTGGCCATAAAGGAGTACTATCCCATGGCGCAGGTGACGCGTCTTGGGGGCGAGTCGTCGCGGCTCGTGTGGAACTCCGCCGCGATTAAGAACGACCAGTGGCGGCCCGGATGCGAGAGTTTTCTCCGCGAGGCGCGGAAGATGGCGAAAATCCGCGAGGTACCGGCGGTGGTGCGTGTGCTGGACACGTTCGAGGAGAACGACACCGCCTATATCGTCATGGACTACGTGGAGGGCCGGACGCTGATGTCCAAGCTTAAGGAGGAGGGGCCGATGACGTTCCACGACACGATGGAGCTGCTCCGCCCGCTCATAAACGCCATGGACGCGGTACACAAGCTGGGACTCATACACCGGGACCTTAGCCCGGACAACGTGATGCTCCAGAAGGACGGCACGCCCCGGATACTGGATCTGGGCGCGGCGAAGGAGATCTCCGTACCCAACTCCCCCACGTCGCAGCTTGTGGCGAAGAAGGGGTTCAGCCCCTTTGAACAGTACATCACCGGCGGAGATATAGGGCCATGGACGGACGTGTACGCCATGAGCGTCATGATATTCTACTGTGTTACGGGCAAGATGCCGCCCGGCTCTTTGGAACGGATAGAGAACGACACGTTCACGTTCCCTCCGGGGGCGTTTACTCCTCAGGTGGAGGAGGTGCTGCGGCAGGGCATGGCCGTGGCGAAGGACAACCGCATACAGTCCATGCAGGAGCTGCTGGACAGGCTGGACGCGGCCTCGGGCGACACGGCGAAGCCGGGGACGGCTCAGACCGCGAACTGGCAGCAGCCGGTCAGCGGCGGCGGCGCGTGGCAGCAGCCGTCACAGCAGAACTGGCAGCAGAACCCGGGGGACTACAGCAGCCAGCAGCAGAACTGGGGCTGGCAGCAGCAGAATTACGGCAGGAACAACGGGTTCGGGCAGGCGCTGTTCTCCGGCGGCGGGTTCCAGGCCGTCAGCGACTGGATAACCGGCGGCGGGTGGCGCGGCGGCGCGCAGCCCTATGACCCGTCGAAGATAATCAATATCGGCGGCAGAACCGTCACCACGGACACGAAGAAACTCACCATCAAGGGGCGCGGCATTACGGACATCAGTGAGCTGGCGAAGCTGACGGAGATAAACATCCTGAGTCTTGAGGGCAACAGCATATCGGACGTGGCGCCCTTGGCGGGGCTGAGGAAGCTGGTGACGCTGTGCCTGTCCAGGAACAACGTGTCGGACATCACGCCCCTGGCGCTGCTGCCGCTGCTGAACGACCTTGACGTGTCCATGAACCGGGTAAAGGATCTGACGCCCCTTTCCAACCTGAAGTGGCTGACGCGCCTTGACCTGTCGCGGAATTTCGTGGAGAATCTGGCGCCCCTCGCGG
>CAYQWH010000166.1:0-3406 GCA_964421265.1 uncultured Oscillospiraceae bacterium
CCCAAGTTCTCCCGCGACATACTTTTGCAGCAGAAGTCCGAAAATCAGCGTGGGAACCGAAATCATCAGCACGGAAAAAAAGACAATTCCGTAATCGATCCAGGTTCCCTTGAACATGGCCGCAATAATACCCAACAGCAGCCCAATGGTCACACCCACAAGGATGGTCTGCAGGCCCAGGCGGGCAGAGGGCGCCAGAGTTTCCTTCAAAAGCTTCTGGATATCATAACCGGGCATGCGGACGGATTCGCCGAAGTCCCCCTTCAGCATTCCCTTCATTGTAATCACAGAGCGTTCCAGAACAGGCTTGTCCAAACCGTATTTGTGGTACATATTTTCCCGGATATTTGTTGGAAGACGCTCCGCCCGGTCAGCCAGCGCATCGCCCGGGACAGCCTCCAGCAAAAAGAAGGTGGCTGTCGCAATGATAAAAAGAGTCAGGAGCATTTCAAAAAAACGGCGTATGGTATATTTTACCATAGGCTTTTTCCTCCTTTCACCGGATCAGGGGGCAAACCGTATGTCTGCGGTTCCACCCCCTTGACTGCGAAAAATAGTTCAACTGTGGCAAAAAGAACGATTACTCGATCAGATATGCACGGGAGAAATCAATAGTGGGGCCGACGAAAGGATACTTTGCACCTTTCAGTTTGTTCGTCACACACATAATGGTATCGGTGTACATATAAGGGATAGCGGCAACCTCATCCACGCAGATCCACTTCTCGCATTCCGCAAAGATCTTCTCACGCTCAGCCGTGTCAGGCTCATTGTTCAGCTGCTCTATGAACTTGTCAAACTCAGCGGCCAGCTCTTCGGTCCAGCCGGAATAGCGGATGGAGGTGCCGTGGCTGCTCCACATTTCCACAAAGGCCATGGGATCGCTGTAATCGCCGTTCCAGCGCGGGTTCGACGGTTATCTCGCCGCCCAGATCCCGCGACAGGTTCCGCAGCACCGCCGCCACGTCCCGGTACTGACTGTACGCCGCTCCACGGCTCTCGCCCAGCCGCGCCCTGCATTGCCTGCGGCAGATGAACGCGCGCGTCTCGCAGCTTATCGCCGCCGCCAGCTCCCGTGCCCGTGAACAGCGGGACGCGAAGTGACGCGGGAAATCCTCCTCCGTGACGGAACCGTTCCGCAGGAGCAGCGGCGTCAGATTGTTCATGACGTCAACGGTGTCCACGTAATCCTGTATCCAGCAGCGGCTACAGCTTGAGCAGTCGCGGCACACCTTCTCGGACGCCCGGTCGAATATCCCCGACACGTCCTCGGACTCGTCACATGACGCGTTCTTAACGGCGTTGTACATCTCCTGGAACGCGTCGGCGGTCAGCTCCACTCTGTCGCGGGCGTACTCCCGCGCCTTCATGAACCCGTAACCGCCGCCCCGGAACGGCAGCGCGCCCCCGGCCTTCGCCAGCACCGTCTCCGGCAGGAGCATGAACACCACGGACGCGGCGAACGTCTCATAGAGCGCCGACCGCGTCGCGCCCCACGCCCACAGCCACACAACGCCTATGGCGGAGGAGATGACGTACGCCACGGTGAACACCGCCCTTGTGTCCCTGGAGAATATTCCGGATAGCATTGACGAGATTACGTAGCACATGGTGAAGAACGGCGGCGCGCCGGAGGCCAGATCCATCGCCGCGCCCATGGCCGCCGCGAACACGCAGCCGGTTCCCGCGCCGCCCCGGTACGTCACCGTCATGACCAGCACAACCGCCGCCCACCGGCCAACGGAGAGGACGCCGAAGAGATTGGCGCCGCAGAGGGAGATGAGCAGCGTGGCGATGAGGAGCGTCGCGCTGACGTAGTGGCAGCTCCGTCCAAACGTCCCGGACGAGCCGTCGGTCCAAGGCGACAGCGCCACGGTGTAGAAGAGCGTGCACCCTCCGGCCAGCACCGTTTCCAGTATGTACATGGCCGTGGAGCGGACGGCCCAGCCGCCGTCAAAGGCGTACACGCCGCCGATAAGGAGCATCGCGCCGAGGGCCGTCAACGGCGGGAAGAGCAGCGGCGAACCGGTGACTATGTCGCCGAAAAGACGCAGCACGGAGCGGATAATGACGATTGCCGCGATGTACTTCACGCCCCAGACGAACCCGCCGGACAGCGCGCCCAGCACCGCCCCGGCGACGGTGACAAGCCCCGCGCCGCCTTGGGGCGCCGCCGCCGCGAACGCCACGCCGAAGGGCGCGAAGTCCGTGAATATCCTCGCCCTGGACAGGAGAAAGCCCATCGTGAACCGCAGCGCGTACTCCACCGTCACGGCGGAATCCTGCCCGCGCAGCCGTTCCGCCGATCTTCGCGTCAGTTGTTTTACAGTCACTTTCAACATCCTTTCGTGTAGAGATGCTAATTATTGTAAAACGAACCGGAGAAAAAATCAGTCGTTTCAAGTTGGGTTGACATAAAAATAAAACGCAAATTACACCAAAATAGCCCGCGCTTCCGCAAATTCACGTCACGGCCGCGCGTAATTCCAAATCAAATCTTTTAATCGGTGATTAGTATTATTGCTCTTGCAATTTACCGGCGATGTGTGGTAAAATAAGACATATACAAAAATCACAACACGTTGGAGGAACCGCGATGAGCAAGAATACTTTTTATATTACGACGCCGATATATTACCCTTCTGACAAGCTGCACATAGGCCACGCCTACTGCACCGTCTGCACGGACGCGATGGCGCGGTATATGCGGCTACGGGGATATGACGTCATGTTCCTCACGGGTACGGATGAACACGGCCAGAAGATCGAGGACAAGGCGCGGGAGGCTGGTTGTACCCCTAAGGAGTTCGTTGACAGAATAGTAGAGGGGCCGGAGGGCGTCAAGGCTCTCTGGAAACTCATGAATATATCCTATGACAGGTTCATACGCACCACGGACGACTACCATGTGGAGTCCATACAGAAGATATTCAAGGCCATATACGACCGTGGTGACATATACAAGGGCACGTACAAGGGCAAGTACTGCAAGCCCTGTGAGTCCTTCTGGACGGAGAGCCAGCTTGTGGACGGCAAGTGCCCGGACTGCGGCAGACCAGTACAGGACGCGGAGGAGGAGGCTTACTTCTTCCGGCTGTCCAAGTACTCCGACCGCATACAGCACCTTCTGGAGGACACGGATTTCCTGGAGCCGCGCTCCCGCGTCAACGAGATGGTCAATAACTTCATAAAGCCCGGACTGGAGGATCTGTGCGTGCCGCGCACAAGCTTCACGTGGGGCGTGCCGGTGGACTTCGACCCGGGCCATGTGGTCTATGTGTGGATAGACGCGCTCTTCAACTACATGACCGCCCTTGGGTACCAGAACGACAGATACGACGATCTGGACAGGTACTGGCCGGCGGACGTGCATTTCGTGGGCAAGGAGATCGTCCGCTTCCACGCC
>CAYQWH010000167.1:0-3394 GCA_964421265.1 uncultured Oscillospiraceae bacterium
AATGACGGCGGTAGTTGGCGAGAGCGGATGCGGCAAATCAACGGTCGTGAGTCTCATTTTCGGCGCGTACCGACCGGAGAGAGGCGAGATCACCGTCGGCGGTCTGCCTGTGGATTCGCTCTCACGGGAGAGCTATTACAGCCGCCTCGCTGTAGTCAGCTACAACACCTACATTTTCAACCAATCTGTCCGGGAGAATTTCCGGTTGGCAAAGCAGGATGTGACGGACGAAGAGATATACGCCGCGTTGGAAAAAGTCAACCTGGCGGAGTTTATCCGTGAAAACGGAGGGCCGGACAAGGAGATCACCGAGGATGCCGCCAACATTTCCGGCGGACAGAAACAGCGGCTCGCGCTGGCGGTGGCGCTGGTGGCGGATAAGGATATATATGTGTTCGACGAGGCAACCAGCAACATCGACGTGGACAGCGAAGCCATTATTATGCGGAACATCAGAGCCTTAAGCCGCGAGAAGTCCGTAATTGTTATTTCCCACCGGCTGGAAAATGTCGTACCCGCCGATAACATATACTACATGGAAAATGGCGAGGTCAGGGAAATGGGTACACATGAAGCGCTGATGAACCGGAATGGCGGATACGCGCAGCTCTATACCACGCAGAAGGCATTGGAGAACGGAGGGATGGCATGAAAACAGTATCCAGACGAAGCGGCGCGAGAATCATGGCAAGCCTGATTGTCCTGCTCGGCAGCCTGTCATACATTATGATTCTGGCGGTGATCAACGGCAGTCTCGGCTTTCTGTGCGCCATGGGTGTGACGCTGTGCGGCGCGATCGGTGTCGCGAAGGCGCTGGGCGAGACGGTCGCGATATCCTATGGCTGGGTTATGGCGCTGGCCATCGGCTGCGGCGTTCTGCGGGGACTGCTCCGCTACCTGGAACAGTATTCCAACCACTATATCGCCTTTAAGCTGCTGGCTGTTCTTCGGGATAAGATATTCGGAGCCTTGCGTACTCTCTGCCCGGCCAAACTGGAGAATAAACAGAAGGGCAGCATCATCGCCATGATCACCTCGGATATCGAAACGCTGGAAGTGTTTTACGCGCACACCATTTCACCTATATGTATCGCCGTGATCGTCTCTCTTGCGGTGTTCCTGTTCGTGGGCTTTGTCTCAAGCTGGATCCTGGCGTCTGTCGCGCTCTGCGGCTATCTTCTGATTGGTGTCGTCGTGCCGATGATCTCATCCGGCATCCTGAAGGAATCCGGTGTCAGGTACCGAAAAGAGTTCGCGTCATTTAACGCCTACTTTCTGGACAGCATAAAGGGCATTAAGGATATTGTGCTGAATAACGCCGGAGCGGAACGGACGCGAGAAGTTGATCGCCGTTCTGATGTCCTTCTCAGCGAAACTAAACGGATGAAGCACGATACAACGCGGGCTTCCGCCTTTACGGAACTTTCAGTCTCCCTGATCATCCTGATTACCCTCGCGACGGGGATCTGGCTCGTTTCCGGTGACCGATTAACAGTTGGCAGGATGATAATTGGAATGGTGGCGGTGTTTGGCAGCTTCGGCCCGGTTATAGCTGTGTCGGCGCTCCCGGGCAACCTGACGCAGACCTTCGCCAGCGGCGACAGAGTGCTGAATCTGCTTTCAGAAGAGCCGGCGGTGAAGCCCGTAGAAAACGGGAAACAGATCACCTATGATAATCTGCGGGTAGACGGACTGACCTTCGGCTATGACAGCGCCGAGCTTGTCCTCCGGGATATACGTATGCACGCCGAAAAAGGGGAGATCATCGGTATCGTAGGGGAGAGCGGGTGCGGGAAGTCCACTTTCTTAAAGCTGTTACTGCGGTTCTGGGAGAAAGGCGGCGGCAGCATCTGTTATAACGGGATTGATATCGACAGCGTTGATTCGGACAGTCTGCTTTCCAATGTCACGATGGTCAGCCAGACAACGTATCTCTTTGACGAAACAATAGAGGAAAACCTGCGCATAGCTAAGCCGGACGCCACCAGAGAGGATCTGGAAACCGCCTGCCGTATGGCGTCGGTGCATGATTTTATTATGACGCTGCCGCAGGGCTACGAGACGTCAGCAGGCGCGTTGGGGGATAACCTGTCCGCCGGGGAAAAGCAACGCATCGGTTTAGCCCGCGCGTTCCTGTCCGGCGCGGAGCTGATATTGCTTGACGAGCCGACCAGCAACGTGGACAGTATCAACGAGGGCATCATCCTGAAGTCACTGCGGGAGCAGAAACGGAAAAAGAGCATCATACTGGTGTCCCACCGGGAGTCCACCATGGCGATTGCCGACCGGATTTATCATGTGGAAAACGGGAGAATGAAAGAATGGCAAAAAGTATAGAAACAAAACGGGAACGGGAGAAGAAAATGGTTTCCCAGATGATCGCGTTGTACTGCGGAAAGCAACATCATACAAAAGGCGCGCTTTGCGCGGACTGCGCCGCTCTGGACGCTTACGCGAGACAGCGTTCAGACAAATGCCCCTTTATGGAGACGAAAACCTTCTGCTCCAACTGCAAAGTACACTGCTACAAACCTGAGATGCGGGAGAAGATCCGCTTAGTCATGCGCTTTTCCGGTCCGCGCATGATCTTTCATCATCCTGTCGCCGCCATGCGGCACGTGATAGCGACTAAACGCGAAAAACGAAAGATGGAGGGTTCCAAATGAAGTTGAAGCGATTGATTTACGTAATCCTCGGCTGCCTGTGCCTTGGCGTCGGCTGCGTTGGGATTGTACTGCCTATTTTACCTACGGTACCGTTCTTCCTGCTGACGGTGTTTTTCTTCGCCAATTCCTCCGTTAAGCTGCACAACTGGTTCACAGGGACGAAGATGTATAAGAAGCACCTGGAGTCCTATGTCCAGAAGAAGGGAATGACTACACAGACCAAGGTAGGTATTATCATACCGGTCACGCTCCTGATGGGAGCAGGCTTCACTCTTATGTATATGAAAGCGATCTATGTCCCATGCGCCATTCTCGCGGTCGTATGGATATGCCATATCATCTATTTTGTCTTCGGAGTAAAAACCATCCCCGCGGAAGGCAAGAAATCCGCGAGGAAATCCTGAATGCCATGCTCAAAGAGGATCAGACGCTGTAATACATAAAACTGTAAAAGCGCTTCCGTCCGCGGCTCAGCGGATGGAAGCGCTTTAAGCATTCCCTAAAAGCCGGCGTTACGCGCGGATCATCGGGAGATATAAACGGCGCCGCGTGGAGACATTTGATATTAGTCCCTGGAAGATTGGATACTTGGCCACGCGCGGCTGCGCGCTCGCGTCACGCCAACTTCCAGCCTATGGCCTGCTCCCGATCCGCCACGAAACGGCGGTACAGACCGTCCTCGGCCATGAGGCTGTCATGGGCGCCCTGCTGCACGAGCTTCCCGTGGT
>CAYQWH010000168.1:0-3351 GCA_964421265.1 uncultured Oscillospiraceae bacterium
AGCCTGGTCTGTCGTGCCCGTCTCAAGCGCCGCTTTGTGTTTTTCAAAGGCCTCATACGCCTCGTCGTATCGCTCCTGCGCCAGTGCCAGCTCGTCTGTGACCTTTACAAGCTCGGCCTCCTGCGTCGCCTGTTGAGTGTAGAGAGTGAGCCACTCATCGTATTGCTCCGCCTGCACCTGAGCGTCCGCCTGGGCGCGTGCCATTTCACGTATGTTCTCTATGGAATCGCTCTGATTCAGAATCAGGTCTGAGTACGATACGTTAAGACCGTCAATGGAGCCGTTAAGCTCATCTATGACAGTCTGCATGGCCGCCTGAGATTCCGCCGTTATGTTGGTGCTTGTGGACAGATCATCAAGCTTCTGTATGAGCGCGAATGTTTCCGTGCTGTTATCCGACAGCGCGGCGCGGTTCTCTTCAAACTCATCCACCATCTCGGCGTGGGTGTCTATCACGTTCTGGCTCTCCTGAATTAGCTCGCCTATGGTCTGGCGGTTCGATTCAAACGATTCGGACAGGTCGTCTATCTGGTACTTGAGCCGCAGGGCTTCCTCAGACAGTTCGCCCTGCTCATCGCACACCGTTCTGTACTGGCTCTCAAGCTCCTGCAGAGCGTCGTACTGTTCCTGCGATGTGCCGGTTAATCTGTCCATGGCGCTGTCCTCATCGTCAAGCATGGCCACAAACGCCACGCCGGCGGTGATGACGGCTGTCAGGGCTGCCGGTAACAGTCCCGCGGAAGATACGGCTCCGCTGAACGCGGTACCGAGTTTCTGAATCGCCGGTATCGCGACCTTTGTCACGGCGACGAATCCTGTCATGGCCGCTGTCGCCACGCCCAAACCGACGCCAATGGCGGTGATGGCCTTGGTCAGCGTGGGGTGCTTCGCTGAGAAGTCGGATATGAAATTCAGAATGTTTGTGCCCATTCCGTAGAGCTTTTCCATAAGCGGGTTTATCTGCTGACCAATAGCGATCTGCAGATTGGCCGCCGCGTTGGATAGCTCCTCCTGCGCGTGAGCTGTTGTGTCGGTCATAGTCTCATACGCGGTATTGGTAGCGCCTATGGACGACTGCATGGCGGAGAGAGTGGTGTTGAACTGCTCCGCTCCCGCGTTATACAGAGACAGCGCGCCGATACCGGCCTCGGAGCTGCTCCACAGTCTGTCCCAATATCTCCAGCACGTCGCCGAGAGAGTAGCCGCTCTCCATAAGCTGAGAGAATGAGCTTCCTGTCTCGTCAAGCAAAATTGACGCGACGGTGCTGCCGCTGTCTCCCAGTTCATTCAGCATGGACTTGAGATACGTACCGGCCTCCGCCGTGGCAATTCCGCCCTTAGTGAGTTCCGCGTATGCTGTGGATAGATTATCCATCTCCATCCCATAGGCCGATGCCAGCGGGATTACCTTGCCCACGCTGGCCGCCAGTTCGTCCACGGTAGTTTTACCCATATTCTGTGTGGCGATGAGCATATCTGAAATACTCTCCGCCTTGTCAGCTTCCAGCCCGTAGGCATTGAGAGCTGTTGTCAGTACATCTACCGCCGTTGCGGAGCTGGTGAAACCACCGGCGGCCAGCTTTGTCGCCGTGGCGGTGAATGAAACGGCGTCAGCGGTGTCCACGCTGGCGGATATGGCGGAATATGCCGCCTCGGATAAGGAGTTCACGCTCACGCCCGTCTCCGCCGAGAGCTGAAGCAAACCGCTGGATATGGTGGAAATGGAAACGGATGTCGTATCGGCGATAGTGGATATTTTCATCACCGCCGTCTCAAACTCCGCCGCCGCGTTTGAGGCTTCTGAAAAGGCGGAGGCCATCTCCTTAAGCATGACGGTAATACCAGCCGACGCAAGCGCGTTGGATAGCTGCCCGGCGGCGTCCTGGCCGCGCTTGGAGCCGTTTTCCGCCTCATCTGCCGCCTGATCAGTCGCGTCCGCCAACTCCCGCGTGGCGTCGGCAGCCTGGTTATTGGCGGCTTCAAGATCCGCGGCGGCATCGGCCGCAAGTTTTGCGGCTCGTTCCAGCTTGTCCATATCGTCGGTGCCTGAAATGAGCACTCTGTCGTACTCATCCATAGCCTGCTGCGCCCGTTCCTGAGCCTGTGTGAGTTCGTCCAGCGCGTCCTCCGCGTTCTGGCTTGCCCGCGCAAGCCGTTCTTTCGCTTCCGCTGATACGTTCTCATTGTCCGCCAGCTCCTCCGCTGTCTGTGAAGCTCTGTCCATGGCGGCGGTAAGCTCCGTCTGTGTGTCCGTCGTCTCATCAATGGCGGTACTTAGCTCCCGCGCGGACTGCTCGCAGCGCTGGAAGATCTCTTCTGTGCCGTCTAAATTTCCGGTAAAATCATTAAAATGTGACAGGGCATCGTCTGCCGCGTCGGATATATTGTCAAAGACGGAGCTTGCGGTTTGCCCCGCACGCTCAAAGCTGGATGACATCTCCAGCCCGGCCTGTGCCGTTCTGTCAAGAGCGGCGCTCATTTCATCGACTAACCGAAATCTTGCGGTTAAGTCAGCCAACTCTTTCGCCTCCTTCCTTCTTCAATTTTGCCGTCATTGGAATCAAGTCCTTCTGTCATTTCTTTTTAAAACGCACGGTGTCCCGTCTGATCGGGTTTTGATCTTCTTCCAATTCAGAGGCGATGAAAAAGAGCTGTCTGCGGTGCGGCATGGATTCAAATTCTTCCGGTCTGAGATTGTGCCTCTGCCAGAGAATGTGTGACCAGTACGCCACGCCGCCCGCCTCCCTGATCAGTTTTTTGCGGCTTCAAGCTCCTCACCGTCATCGACCTCAGAGGACAGGCCCAGTACCTTCATGACCATTCGGCTCACGTGCTGGTACTCATCCGCCCTTGGGAATACCTTGAGCGGCATATCGGTGACATCCACACAGTTGAAATACTTCATCAGCTCCGGGTCACTCAGATTTGGAAAATGCAGCGCCTCAACGATGAGATGGCGGGAGGCTTTGGCGGCATCTCTTTCAATCTTCCACGCGACCTCGCCATTGGCGATAAGCGGATTGCCCTTTTTATCCGTCGCCATGCTCTTGATACGGTACATATCGTTAATCTTCATAATTTCTTCCTGCGTGAGAACCTTGATCTCCAGCGGGAGAACGTTGCCGTCCTCGTCTCTGATAGTATCCGGGCCGGGGACGGAAACTATTTCCGGCTCCGTATTACGCATAAAATACTTGAGGTCTTTCTTCATGGTTGATTATTCTCCTTATTGTAAGATATAGCTCCGCCTCCGGGTGGAGGCGGAGCTATGCGCTCAGACAATGTCTTTGGCGTTGAAGTTAATGGCGTCTTCCACTACTTCTCCGGCGCTGTCCAGGTTGATAAGATTCA
>CAYQWH010000169.1:0-3313 GCA_964421265.1 uncultured Oscillospiraceae bacterium
CTTATGAGACGTCGTGACGCGCTTTTGCGCGGCACGAGCACGCGACAGCGTGCGTGTTCCAAATTAAAATTCTTTTAATTTGGAACAAGTATCAGGCATTGACATTCTGCGCGACATAATCATTGAGCGCTTTCAGGAACTTGTCGGAATCAACGCCGTGTACCGCGCATGCCTCGTCAATGCTCTCACCGCTGGCCATCGCGCAGCCAAGGCAATGCATTCCGATTGACTGGAATAACGGTGCTGCCTGCGGAGCGACTGCCATGACCTCTGAAATTATAGTATCCTTAGTAAATACTGCCATTGTTCTGCCTCCTGAATCGTATATACCTTAATTATAGTAAACGACTTTAGCCGCCGTTAATTATATTATAACCGCAATGTTTGAATATTGCAATAGAAAAACTTCAAATCTCATGAAAATCAGGATATGGTTCCGCTCCGGCGCTCACCGCGCCGTCCAGTACCTCAGCGCGAAGCTTTTCAAGCGGCTCCCGCTTTACACAGCATGGCCGAGTACAGGGACGTAATAAAGTGAGCCGCCGTGGATCGGAAACCACGGCGGCTCACTTTCATGCATAGGATTCACGCCGGTTCCCGCTAAAAAGCTCTGGGCTTCTTCGGCGCGCGAAGGGCGCGTCGGGAACCGCGCTGAACGGCGCAGCGCATGAATACGCGGCGGGAACATACGTGGCGCGTATGTTTCTCAATTAAAGCGTTAATCGAGAAACAGCGTCAAGCCTGTGCCTTGAGCTTTGCGAAGCATTCGCTGCAATAAACAGGTCTGTCAGACCTTGGCTCGAAAGGCACTCTCGCCTCTCCTCCACAAGCCGCGCATACGGCAGTGAAATACTGCCGCGGACCACGCGCGGCGCTCTTGCGAGCGTCACGGCAGGCCTTGCAGCGCTGTGGCTCGTTCTGGAACCCACGCTCAGCGTAGAATTCCTGCTCACCGGCGGTGAAAACAAATTCCTGACCGCACTCTTTGCATACCAATGTTTTGTCTGCGTACATAAATGGACCTCACTTTTTTTGACAAATCTCCCGCCCGATAGGGCGCGTAGTATTGCGTCAGCTCTCGCTGTTAACGCCTAATCTAAGTACTGCGCCAGCTTCTTGCGTATACGCTGCACAGAATTATCCACAGACTTGACCTTCCGCCCGGATCTCGTGGCGATATCCGCGTAGGAAAGACCTTGGAGATAGTATCCGAGTACCTCCCGCTCAAGCTTGGATAATAAGTCGGACGACACAAGCTCATCCGTTATTTCGTGGATAATAACAAGATCTTCGGGGTTCCGCAAATAATTTGCAGCTGAAATCGATTCGTCAAACTGTGGAGATTCAATCGAGACAGAGTCGTTGAGAGGTCCGTGTTTGAATCTGGCCGCTGCCCGCACAGCCGAGACAATCCGACTGCGAATACAGCGTTCTGCGTACGTTCTAAAGGACGTGCCCCGGTCTGGCTCGTAGTGACGTATCGCGGAGAGAAGCCCAAGCATACCTTCCTGCATGAGATCCTCACTGTCACCGCCGATTAGAAAATATGGACGTGAACACGCACGAACCAAAACCGCATACCTGATAATCAATACTTCTTCAGCCGCGCCGTCGCCTTCCACGGCGGCTTTACATAATGCCTCGTCTGAGGAGATATTAATTTGCGCCATTTCGTATTCCCATTATTATGTCTAAAATGTAAACTAATTATACAACCTACTTGCGATAAAGTCAATAAGTTTTGACAAAAAAATTTCAAATTCAACACAATTATTGATAATTGTTCATATAATTCACCAAAAAATTGAAAATTTCTTCTGAAAGTTTATTAGAACCGACCTTTTTTTACGGCAGATCAAGGCTTGTCTGGTCGTTGTCGGATCCGGAAAACGGTATACCGAGGTGCTCGTACGCTTTCTTCGTAACGCATCTGCCGCGGGGGGTACGGGTGATGTACCCCTGCTGCATCAGGTACGGCTCATACACGTCCTCTATTGTCACGGATTCCTCATTGACTGTCGCGGCGATGGTGTCGAGGCCGACAGGCCCGCCGTTATAGCGCTCAATGATATTGCGCAAAAGGCGCCTGTCCACCATATCAAGCCCTTCCTTGTCTATATCCAGCATTTTCAGCGCCTCGTCAGCCATTTCGCGGGTAATAACGCCATTGCCGCGCACCTCGGCGAAATCGCGTACGCGGCGCAGCAGGCGGTTCGCTATACGCGGAGTGCCGCGGCTCCTGGACGCTATTTCCAGCGCGCCCGTCTCCTCGATTGACACGTTCAATATCTCGGCTGAGCGCATCACTATTTTTTTCAGGTCCTGCGGGGAGTACAGCTCAAGCTTCAGGTCAATACCGAACCTGTCCCTGAGGGGCGATGAGAGCTGTCCCGATCTTGTGGTCGCGCCGACAAGAGTAAAGGCCTTAAGCTCCAGACAGATAGAAGTGGCCGCCGGGCCTTGGCCGATAATTATATCTATCTGCCTGTCCTCCATGGCGGGATACAGCACCTCCTCCACCGTTCGGTTCATGCGGTGGATTTCATCTATAAAGAGGATGTCGTTCTCGTTAAGGTTAGTGAGAAGCGCGGCCAGATCCTTTGGCTTTTCGATTGCCGGCCCCGACGTCTTGCGCAGCGCCGAGCCCATCTCCCTGGCTATAATGGAGGCCAGAGTCGTCTTGCCAAGACCCGGCGGGCCGTGGAGTATTACGTGATCCAGCGGCTCGCCGCGCTTCCTCGCGCTCTCTATAAACACGGCGAGGTTGCGCTTCACCTTGTCCTGCCCTATATATTCCGACAGCGTTCGCGGACGCAGACTGCCTTCGTTCGCGTCTTCGTCCGTGTGACCCGTGGCCATAATGCGATCCGTCTCAACCTGAGCGTCGTCAACTTCTTTTGAGTAATCAATCATAGATACGTCAAGACCTTTCCGTATTCTATCTTCCGGTTCTGACACGGCGATTGCCGTCGCCGCTGATGGATCCTGTTCCGTACATGGGCACGCCGACGCGACAGACAATGCCGCGGGGCTTGCCTGATTCGCCGGTCCCGCGCTACGAGTTCTTGAGGACGGTTCTGATCGCGTCCTCGACCGACAGGCTCTCGATGTCCATCCCGCGCAAGGCGGCGGAAATCTCGGAGTTCGAGTAACCCAGAACCTCAAGCGCGGACGTAATATCCGCAAGCTTCCTTGTCCCTTCCGCCGTCGCCGACGGAACCGCGTAGCCGCCCGCGCCGCCCGCGAACTTTTCCTTTGCCAGCTTGTCCTTCAGCTCCAGAATGATCCGCTGGGCAATCCGTTTGCCGACGCC
>CAYQWH010000170.1:0-754 GCA_964421265.1 uncultured Oscillospiraceae bacterium
TGTCCAGCCCGGACGCGGCGCTGGCCATCAGCAGTCCCCGTTTGCACACCAGCTTAAAGCCCGTCTCCAGCGGGAACACCCCGGCGAAGGTCAGCGCGGCAAGTTCCCCCAGGGAGAACCCCGCCACGCAGCGCGGCTCCACGCCCCGGCTCTCCAGCGCCCTGGCCGTCCCAAGCTCCATCGCGAACATACAGGGCTGGGTATTCGCCGTGTCCCTCAGCTCCTCCTCCGTACCGGAGAAGCACTGGCCGGACGTGCCCGGGCGCAGCGCGTCGGCGGCGTCGAACACCGCCCGCGCCTCCGGGTAATTCTCCGCAAGCTCCTTGCCCATGCCGGGGTGCTGCGCGCCCTGACCCGAGAAGACGAACGCTACTTTACCCATTTTAACGCCTCCCGGAGTATCGGCTCCGCGCCGTCAATAAGCTCCCGCACTATCTCGGCGGCGGGCTGTTCCTTCGTCACAAGACCGGCCACCTGCCCGCACAGGAAGCTGCCCTCCTTCGTGTCGCCGTCCTGCACGGCCTTCCGCAGAGCGCCGGTGCCGAACCTGTCCAGCTCCTCATCGGAGGCCTGGCTGTACTCCAGCCGGAAGTACTCCCTTGTGAACGGATTCTTCAGCGCCCGCACCGGGTGCCCTGTCCTCCTGCCGGTCACCATCGTGGCTGTGTCGTTGGCCTTGAGCACCTTATCCTTGTAGTTCCTGTGGATATGGCACTCCTCCGCCGACAGGAACCTGGTGCCCACCTGCACGCCG
>CAYQWH010000170.1:764-3299 GCA_964421265.1 uncultured Oscillospiraceae bacterium
GCACCATGGTGGTCAGCTCCCCCACGTGGCCGCCGCTCTCGCCGCCCTCCGCTATGACTGCCGACGCGCCCTGTCTCGTGACCAGCTTCGCCATCGCCACCGACGGCACCACCGGTATTACCTTGATACCCGCGCCTGTCCACATATCCATATACTTGCCGGGGTTGCCCGCGCCTGTGGTAACCACGGGCACGCGCTCCGCAGCCGCCACCTCCGCCACCTCGTCGGCGCAGGGCGACAGCAGCATTATATTCACCCCGAAGGGCCTGTCCGTCAGCTTCCGCGCTTTCTCAATCTGATCGCGCACATAGTCCCCCGGCGCGTTGCCCGCCGCGATTATGCCCAGCCCGCCGCCGTTGGATACGGCGGCCGCCAGCTCCGCGTCAGCTATCCACGCCATTCCGCCTTGCAGTACCGGGTACTCTATCCCAAGAAGATCGCATAATGGTGTCTTTATCATCGTCCGTCCCTTACAGCCCGTACTTCTCTTCAAGATACTTGACAAGATCTCCCACAGTCTCCACCTTCTGGTCAACCTCAATCTCCCTGCCCAGCTTATCCTCCAGATCCATCACCAGCTCTATCTGGTCAAGGGAGTCAATTTCCAGCTCCTCAAAGGTGCTGTCCGGCGTGATGTCGCTCACATCACACTCGTTCCTGTCCGCTATTGTCTCAGCTATAGCCTCGAATACCATGATTGTTTCCTCCTGAAAATAATATAATGAATGCCCATAAAGCGCGTTCCGCGAGCTACCTCGCCGAACCGACAAAAAACAGAGCCAGCGTCCCCGGGCCTGAGTGGGCGCCTATCACCGGCCCCACGGGGCTTATCACCACGTCCTTCGGGTGGTACTTATCCACTATCAGCCCCTTCAGGTACTCCGCGTCGTCAATGCAGTCGCCGTGGCTTATGAATATACTCTGGGACGGCAGGTCAATGCCCGTGGCCGCCATGTGGTCAAACAGCGCCTTTATCGAGGCGCGTCTGCCCTTTGCCTTGCCTACGTTTATCAGCCGGCCCTCATCGTCCACATGGAGCACCGGCTTTATCTGGAGCATCGACCCAAGGACGGCGGTAGCGGCGGAAACTCTGCCGCCCCGTTTTAAAAAGTGCAGATCGTCCACCGTGAACCAGTGGCACAGGTGTGGCGCGGTCTCCTTGACGAATCTGCACACCTCCTCAAATGACGCGCCGTTTTTGCGCATCACCCCGGCCAGGTACACAAGCAGCCCCTGTCCCATGGACGCGCATTTGGAGTCCACACAGACGACGCTCCTGTCCTCATATCTGTGCCTCAGCTCCTCCGCGGCCGCGCACCCGCTGGCGTATGTGGCCGAGAGAGCGGATGAGAACCCGATATACAGTATATCCATTCCCCGCAGGAGACTCATCTCCATCTCCATCACGAACTCCTCCACATTCACCGCCGATGTGGTCGCCATAGCGCCATCCCGCAGCCGCGCGTAGAACCTCCCGGACGGCAGCTCCCGCTCGTCCAGGTAATTGCGGTACTCCTTCCCCTCCAGATTGACCTTCAGGGGCAGTACCGAAATGTCCAGATCTCTCGCCATCTCCGCCGGCATATCGCAGGATGAATCAGTCAGCAGCACATATTCCTCCACGTTCCTTCCCTCCTTTTCTTTTCCGCGCGTCACGGCAGCTCAAACTCCCGTTTTATCGCTGTGGACACCAGCGCCATGTTGGCGTCGTCATACTCCAGCTCCCCGTTGTCGAACATAAGCGCGGCGCCGTATATGAGCGACTTCACCACATACGTCTTGAGCTTCTCCGTCTGCGCGGGCATATTCACCTCCCGGCAGTAGCTGGCGATAAGACCTCTTGACGTCTCGCCCAGCGCGCTGCCGCCTCTGTAGACACTGTCTATCTCCTCATCCTTCAGCATGAGAATCGATCGGAAATACGGGTTCTCCACAAGGAACCTGACATACTCGACGCATATCTCCTGGAGCTGCCGCTTCACGCTTCCCTGGAACCGCTCCAGTACCGCCTTCTGCCGCTCCCGCCACTGAGAACGTATATAGTCCAGTATCCCCGCCACAAAGCACTGCCTGTCCTTGAAATACTTGTATGGCGTGGCGCAGGACACGCCGCACTCGGTGGCTACGCGGCGCACGGAAAAATTCTGTATGCCGCAGCGGTTTATCTCCCCGATCCCCGCAAGAATGAGCTTCTCCCGCAGGTTCTGTACAGCCATATCTATCCTCGCCTTTAAAAAATTATCACCGATAACTTTTGAAAGTATATCACATCTTCCAATGTTTGTCCACTACATTATTTGAACTTCGTGTCTGTTTATTGCGTAAAAATAAGATTTATTAGCGCCTATCCGGGGAAAATCCATGTCGGGCGGCCAGGATCCGCTGTCTGCGGGCGCCTGGCGGGGAAACGGTATAAAAATTCCCGGACTCGCGCCCGGGAATTTTTATGGCTCTTAGACACCTGATTATTTGACAAGCTTCGCCACTTCCGCGGCCAGGTCATCCTGTCTCTTCTCAATGCCCTCGCCCTTCTCA
>CAYQWH010000171.1:0-3291 GCA_964421265.1 uncultured Oscillospiraceae bacterium
CCACAAAAAAGGGGTCTATCACATCCGTCCAGGCGGTGTACGTGCCGGCGGACGACCTGACCGACCCGGCCCCGGCTACCACATTCGCCCATCTGGACGCGACTACCGTCCTTGACAGGTCCATCGCGTCGCTGGGCATCTATCCCGCCGTGGATCCGCTGGATTCCACAAGCCGTATACTGACGCCGGAGAAACTGGGTACGGAGCACTACGAGGTGGCCCGCGCCGTGCAGCAGATGCTCCAGCGCTACAAGGAGCTGCAGGACATAATCGCCATCATGGGCATGGATGAGCTGTCCGAGGCGGATAAGCTGACGGTGAACCGCGCCCGTAAGGTGCAGCGCTTCCTGTCACAGCCATTCTCCGTGGCGGAGCAGTTCACGGGAATGCAGGGCAAGTACGTGCCGTTAGCTGAGACTATTCGCGGGTTCAAGGAGATTATCGAGGGGCGGCACGACGATATTCCGGAGTCGGCGTTCCTCTTCGCCGGGACGATCGACGACGTTCTGGCTAAAGCCGGGAAAGCGTGACACGTTATGACGTATCATCTGCAGGTTGTGACGGCGGACGGCGTATGCTATGACGGCGAGGCCGAGAAGCTGATTGTGAGGACAACCACCGGCGACGTGTGCATTCTCGCAAGGCACATCAATTACGTTACCGCGCTTGGCATGGGCGAGGCGCAGATTGTGGCGGAGGGCAAGACCCGCAAGGCCGCGTGCATCGGCGGTATGCTGTCAGTCAGCAACGGCGCGGTGAAGCTGCTGCCGACCACATTCGAGTGGGCGGAGGACATTGACGCCGAAAGAGCGAAGAAGGCCGAGGAGAGGGCGAGAGAGCGCCTCTCCAGAAAGGCACGGCTGTCCGAGATGGACGTGGCTATCGCGGAGGCGAAGCTTAAGCGCGCGCTCGTGCGGCAGGGCGTGGCCGACAGATAAACCGCGTAAGGCGACAGGCGCCCCCGGGAACCGGTTCACAGGCGATCGGTTCACGGGGGCCGCTTGGAAACTGTGAGATGTGGCCACGCCGACGGTGTCCCGTCCGCGCGGCGCGGGTTCCGCTTTATCTTCGCGGGCGCGGGCGCGCAAAGCCGCGCGTGTCACGGATTAAATCTTTTGAATTGTGATTCGTATAAGACCGGCAGGGCGGCGTGACGTTGCGTAAAGGCGCGGTGCTGACGCGTAAAGGCGCGCCACGGATTGCTTTTGATTTGTGATTCGTATAAGATCCGCAGGACGGCGAGACGCGTAAAAGCGCGCGTGTCACGGATTGCTTTTCATTTGGGATTCGTGTAAGACCCGCAGGATGACGAGACGCGGCGCGGGTGCGCAAGGTCCGCGTATTGCGGATTGAATCCCGTAATTTGGGGAATGGTCGCGCGCGGGCGCGTCACATCTCCGGCGGCGCGCGGTCGCGATGTTTCGTGGAGCGACGGCATGACCGGAAATGCACACTATATTCGTTTTTGCCTTTGCAAAAGGGAGGATGTTATGGCGAAGAAGACGGAGATGCTGCCGGAGTCGGAGCTTAATGTAATGCTTGTCATATGGGAGCATGGCGGGGTGGCCAGTTCGCCGGAGATAGCGGATTACATAGGGTATGTACCCACGCCCGGCGCGCTGCACAGTTACCTGAGACGGCTGGAGAGCAAGGGGTTCCTGACGCACCTCCAGGACAAGGGCATCAACGTTTACAGCGCGCTGGTGAGCCTGGATGAGTACCGTTCCCGGGTGGGGGACGTGATGCTCCGGAAGCTGTACAGGGGTTCCATTACCACCTTCACCGCGTCGCTCTGGGACGGAGGCACGCTGTCGCGGGAGGACGTGTCGTCGCTGCGGTCGTATCTCGACAGCGTGGAGGAGACGGGGACGTGACATATACATATAGTGATGGCGCGTTGGATGGATTTCCAACGCGCCATTTGCTGTTGCCCGGTTACGCGCGGTTCTGATTTGGGACGCGCGCGCGGCGGCTCACAGGTTCTCCGCGCGATTTCGCGCTATGTGTAAGGCCTCTTGATGAGAACCGTTGTGGCCGCGCGGCGGGGGACGGGTGCTGACACGGCTCCCGGTTAGGAATCGGAAAAGCTTTTTCGCTTTACGGGAGCGCGTTCGCGGGGCACGTCAGTTCAGGTAGCCGTCGCGGGCTTTGACGGAGAAACGCTTTTCAAGCTGGCGCATGGCGTCGTCCGTCAGCGTCTGTCTGAGGGGGAGATGGGCGATTTTCAGATAGATCTCGGCGGCTTTCTCAGCCGTCTCGATAAGGCCGAAGGTCTCGTCCAGATCCGCGCCGGCGCCGTATATGCCGTGCTGCGCCCACACCACGAGACGGGCGGTGCGCATCTTCTCCGCCGTCGCCTCGCCTATCTCGTTGGTGCCGCAGAGCATCCATGGGAGCACGTTCACGCCGTCAGGGAACACCACTATACACTCGGTACACATCTGCCAGAGGGTGCGGGTGAAGGCGCGCTCGTCGAGATCGTGGACGTAGGTCATGGCCAGGAGATTCGCCGGGTGACAGTGCATGATTACGCGGTTCCCGGGGTTTACCGCAAGGCGGGACACGTGGCTCATCAGGTGGGCGGGCAGCTCCGAGGTGAAGGTGCCGCCGTCCTCGTAGCCCCACAGGAGCTGGGCGGTCTCACCGTCGGGCGCTATGCGCAGCAGACCCAGATTGACCGCCGGGGCGTACTGTACATTCTTGAAGTATTTGCCCGTTCCGGTGACTAAAAAGTACTTCCCCGCCAGAGTCGGCGCGGAGAAGCCGGTGGGGATGGAGCGGATAACGGCTCTGGTGTCCAGATATTGGGATACCTCATCCTCGTCCAGCAGCACGCTGATATTGCCGCCGTTGCGCTCGTCCCAGCCGTGGTTGTACATATTGGTGGCGGTACGCACCGTCTCCACAAGGAACGGCGCTTTCAGAATATCTGTCATTTGTTCTTCCTCCGGTTTTATCTTGTCACGATGTCCACAGGGACATCGAATATCTTGGCGACCTTGACGATCGTGCCGATGTGCCGTCCGACGGCGGCGGCCATGTGGTGGGTGGGGGCGGCTTCGCTCCACCGGTCACAGAACTCCCTCGCGCCGCAGGAGAAGCGGGTGCGCATATTGGTGTCGCCGAAGGTGAAGATCGGGCCGTCCTCGTTCACGCCCTCGGCCGCGACGAACCGGAAATTGCCGTCCCGGTCCTGAGTGATGGCGAGGAATGTGACGGGGCCGGCGGGCGGGTAGAACTGCGTCAGGTAGCCGCCGCCGGTCTTGCCGTGGAACACGGGCACTATCTTCA
>CAYQWH010000172.1:0-3282 GCA_964421265.1 uncultured Oscillospiraceae bacterium
TACGACAATCACCACCGCGCTTTAGCGCGCACGCCTTGGCCGATACACGCCAAGCTAACATCACACCGTCACAGATTGGAGGAATACACATTGGCAGTTTCAGTATACGACAAAGCATTTCTCAGCGAGGAGCAGCAGAAGAAGCTCCAGCAGGTTACTCTTGAGTGGGAGCGCGCTAACGCGGCGGGCGATACGGCGGCTATGGCGTCCGCACACTCAGCGGCCGAGGCCATCCGCCAGAGCGGTTACGGATACTCCGGCGGCGACGACGGTACCCAGTTCAATAAGCTGTCCGCCGACGCCGGCTACACCGCTACAGCGCTGCCCAGCTACACCGCCCGTACGTCGGAGGTCAACAGCGCCTACGACGCAGCACAGCAGCTCCGTATTGCCCAACTCAAAACCGCTTACGACGACTCACTGGCGGCGCTCAATAATACTAAGAATACTATCCCCGCCACGTACCAGAGACAGAAGATGGCCACTGCCGCCGCCAGCGAACAGGCTAAGCTGAACTTCAACGAGTACGCCAACGCCTCGGGGCTGAACTCGGGCGCGGCGGGTCAGGCGGAACTCGCCCGGTCGAATCAGCTGCAAAGCGACCTGTCAGCCCTGTCGGCGGCGGAGGCAAGCGCTGTCACCGACGTGGATAACCAGATTGCGCAGCTGAAAGTTAAATACAATAACGACTTGGCGACAGCAATCGCCGAGGGCGAGTACGAACGGGCGGCGGCTCTTTTAGAGGAGTACCGGGAACAGGAGAGGTCATTAGTGTCCACCGCCAGCGCGCAGGCCGACGAGAACTACCGCGCCTACTCCGCCGCCGCAAACGCCGCGAACACATCCTATGAACGGCAGCTTGCCGCCGAACAGACCGCGTATGAACGGCAGAAGGCCGCCGAGGAGACGGCTTACGAGCGGCAGAGGGCGGAGGAGCAGACGGCTTATGAGAGGCAGCAGTCGGAGGAGGAGACGGCTTACGCGCGGGAACAGCAGTCCTATCAGCAGGCGCTGACCAAGGCGAAAACTATGGCCCAGTACGGCGACTTCTCCGGCTATCTGGCACTGGGCTACGACCAGTCCACAGTGAACTATATGCGCCGCGTCTGGCTCGCCCAGAACGGCCTGTGATTCCCGTGATTAAAAATCCGGCGTTTGCCGTCTTGACAAGGAGATTTATATGTGGTATAATAAGGTCATCATAGACGAGAGTCCTGCGGGCATCGCGGTCACCCTTTTCCCGGCGCCGGAGGCGCCGACGGAGCCGACAGAGCCGGAGATTGTGCGCCGGTGCGCCCGCTGCCAGGGCGATATATACGAGGGCGAGGTCTGGGGTGAACGGAACGGCCTGTGCCTGTGCCCCGACTGCGTGGACAGCGTGTGGGATGAGCTGAGCGCGGAGAGCAAACTCCGCTGTCTTGGCTACACGCCCGCGTCCGTCCGATAACAGCGCCGTTCACATACATTATAATAAGCACATAACGCGTATTGGAGACGGGATATGAACCAGAAGGAAGTAAACGAGATACGCCGCCGGTGGAGCGTGGGGAAGTGCGCCGTCAGCCGGATATACGGCTGCTACGTCAACTCGTGTCGGAAGATAGTGTCCTACATTGACGAGCCGACATCCATGATGGGCGAGGAAGAGGCGGAGAAGTACCTGAGCCTATTGAAAAAAACGTTGTCGGGTTCCCTCGGCAGGAACCTCATAGATATAGTGTTCTCCACGGAGCAGGTGATGGACAGCGACGAGCACCGGATACTGATGGACCTGCGCCGGACGGAGTTGGGCGACAGCGAGGCGCGGGACGAGTTCTACTCGCGCGTCATCGACTCGCTGGATATGGATGACGACGACTATCTGATACTGCTGGCCTGTGACAGGTACGACGTGCCCCGCCGCCAGCGGGACGGCGCGGATGGGGAGTCGGAGGACGTGTTCCGGTACATCCTGTGCGCCGTGTGCACGGTGAAGGAGACGCCGCCGCGCTTGGGCTATTTCCCCGGCGACAACGAGTTCCATTACACCCAGGACCGGGTAGTCTCGGCGCCGGATCTGGGGTTCATGTTCCCGGCGTTTGACGACCGGGCGGCGAACATCTATAACGCGCTGTACTACTCCCGGTCGCCCGGGCAGCTGCACCACGAGTTCATAGACGCCGTGTTCCATACGGAGCCGCCCATGACGGCCACGGAGCAGAAGGAGGCGTTCGAGACGGCGCTGCTGGACTCGCTGGAGGAGGATTGCAGCGTGGAGGTTGTGCGGTCGGTTCATGACGGTCTGGCCGCCAAGATAGCGGAGCACCGGGAGAGCCGCGCCGAGGAGCCGCTGGCGATTACGACGCGCGAGGCGGCGGAGCTGCTTCAGGACTGCGGTCTGCCCGAGGAACGGGTGGACGCGTTCAAGGCCATGTGCGCCGAGAGATTCGGCGAGGGCGCGGTGCTGTCGCCGGGTAATCTGATTGACCCGAATAAATTCACGATTAAGACCGAACAGGCGACCATAGAGGTGAACGGGGACAACACGTGGGTACTGGAGACTCGCGTGATAGATGGCAGACGCTACATTCTCGTCCCCGCCGGTGAGTCGGTGGAGGTGAACGGCTTGACTGCGCATTTCGCGTCCGGCGAGCGTGACGGCTCCATACTCGCCGCCGACGGCACCATAACCCTCGCTGATGAGCGCGCCGCCAATGACAGCGCCGGAGACGGTGCCGCCGATGCCGTCAATGTGAACGGTGATGTGAACGGTGACGCCGACGTGAACGGTGCCGTGGACGGTGACAATGCCGTGAACGTGGACAGCGCCGACCCGGACGGAGACGCCGCCCCAAACGGTGACGCCGATGGTGATAGCGCCGTGGACAGTGCCGCCGACGTGAACGGATCCACTGACGGAGACAGTGCCGACCCGGAGGGAGACGGAGACGGTGATACCCCGAACGGTGACAGTGCCGTGAATAGTGCCGCCGACGGTGCCGGTGCAACCCCGGAGGGGGAGAGCGAGGCGGGGCCTGAGGAGAGGTCCGTTCACCGGGACGACGGCGTCCCCGTAAGCGGCGAAGCGGTCAATGACATATGACGCTCAGGAACTGAGGAGAGCTGAAGCTTTTCCAAAAAGAACCGGTACGATAAGCGCTGAGATTCGCAAAGCTTAAGGATAGCTGAACCGGCGCGTGATAACGCTCATCTGAGGGCGTTTTCAGCGCGCGATTCCTAAAAATCGACGCTTTTCTGATAACGGAACCATAAAACTCAACAACAGACAAAAACAGCGCGCCA
>CAYQWH010000173.1:0-3261 GCA_964421265.1 uncultured Oscillospiraceae bacterium
TGCGGCGTCCCGAACGGCGGCGTTCGCGGCGGCGGCGTTCGCGGGGGGCGCGGTTATCCCGTTCGCGGGGGAGGTGGCGTTCATGGCGTTGTCAAGTTGAGCCACGAACTCGCCCATGGTCTGTGTTCTGTTCTCGCGGCGCACCGCGAGGGCGCGGGTCAGAACCTCCTCCACGGCCGGCGGGAACGCGCCGGGCTTGCACCTGAACCGGTCGTTATCCAGTCTGTCCGGCGCGTCCTGTACCCGCTCGTTTGTGGCGCACCAGTAGAGCGTGGCGGCCATGGAGTACACGTCCGTCCATGTGCCGGATTCGCCGGAGCTCATGTACTGTTCGTAGGGACTGAACCCGCCCTTGGCCACAAGCTGGCTTGTCATGCCGCCGTTGGCGGTTATCTCCTTCGCCGCGCCCAGATCCAGTATGCGCGGCTGGCCGTCGGGCTGGAGCATTATATTGTCGGGGCTGATGTCCCGGTGGATAAGTCCGGCGCTGTGAACCCGTTCCATGGCGAGCATCACCGGGCGCAGCAACTCGATTGCCTTTTTATAGCCAAGCGCTCCCTCGCGCTTCACCTTCTGGCGCAGCGTCTCGCCCTCCACGTAGTCCATGACGATATATGAGGTGCCGTTGTCCTCGAATATCTCGCGGACGGAAACCACCTCCGGCACGTTTATCACACGCGCCATCTTCCGCGCCTCACGGAGGAAGCCGTCGCAGCCCTCGCGGTTGGGCGCGTCCGTGTCGTAGGCGCTGCTCCACGTGACGCGGTTCGACACGGTGTTCAGCCGCGTCGCCTGGTTCATGGGGAAGTACTCCTTAATCGCCACCTTCATCTCCAGAGAGAGGTCGCAGCCTATGTACGTTATGCCGAACCCGCCCTGACCCAGCGCGTCGCCTATCAGGTACTTCCCGTGGAGGATGGACAAGGGGCGGAGAAAATACGGGTTAGTCCGCGCGGCGCCCGGCGATCCGCCGCAACGCGGACAGATTTCCGTCCCGGGCGCGATCTCGCTCATGCAGTGTACGCATCGGTTAATGTCCATGTCTGTCTCCTCCTTTACATATTTTCAGCCGCCGGGAACCGGGCGCAGCGGCGGTCACTCGCTGTACATTGTACAGTTGGGCAGGTACCACGCCAGATCGTCTATCTGTTCCTGCGTCAGGGAATTGGGCAAGACGTACAGCGACGTCAGCGACGTCAGCCCACGCAGCGGCGTCAGATCCGTAATGCCGCTATTGTTGTCGATGTAAAGCACCTTCAGGCTCGTCAGGTTCGCCAGGGGCGTTAAGTTCGTGATGTCGTTGTCGTCCATGGACAGGAACAACAGGTCCGCAAGACCCGTCAGGGGCGTCAGATCCGTCACTTTGTTGTGGGACATAAGCAGCGACTCCAGCTTCGTCATGTTCGCCAATGGCGCTATGTCAGTCACATCGTTGAACATAAGGTTAATGGTGTCCATGTTCGTCATGTTCGCCAGGGGCGTTATGTCCGTTATCTCATTGGAGGCGAGATTCAGCTCGTTAAGCCTTGTCATGTTCGTAAGGGGCGTTAAATCGTATATATCGTTAAAGCCCAGATCAAGGGACTCAAGCTTTGTCAGATCCTTCAGAGGCGTTATGTCTATGATGTTGTTGTGGTACAGGTCAAGGGACACGAGGTCCGTGCAGAACCGGAGGAGGCTTATGTCCTCAATACTCGCGTAATCCAGATCCAGACTCGTCACGTCCGTTGAGAACGTCTCGCCGCCGAGGGTTATAGTCTCGGGTCTGTCCTCAATGACGCGGCAGTCGGGCAGCGACACGCACACCTGCCACGTGTCATCCGGGTCAAGGCTGTTGCCGGACAGGTTCAGCGTCTCAAGGCACGGCGCGTCCGATATTACAAACGCCGTCAGGCTGCAGTTTGACAGGTCAAGGCTCACCATCTCCGGGAAGCCCGAGACGCTCAGTGTGCCCAAGTAGTTGCCGGACAGGTTCAGCGTCTCAATCTTCTGTATGTTCTCGGCGCTTATTTGTGATATGATATTGTCGCTGGCGTCCAAGTTCCGCAGCTCCGGCATCTCCGGAAGCTCCAGAACGGTCAGTATGTTGTCGGATATGTCAAGATCGGTCAGGCTGTCAAGTCCCGAAAAACTCACGCCGGTCAGCAGGTTGCCGGACAGGTCAAGCGTCTCAAGTCCCTTCATGTCTGACAGGCTCACGTCGTAAAGCTCACTGCCCGTGACGCTGATGGACGTGAGCCTTGGCACCGACGCGAGGACGATGGTGTCGAAGGACGCGTCGGAGAAGTCGATGTCCGCAAGCTTCGGCATAGAGGCTATTCCGGCGTCACCGTAGCTGCCCGACAGAATGAGATCCGTGAGGAGCGCCATGTCCTCAAGTTCCAGAGTCTGTGTGCCGCAGCCGCTGATGTCCAGCGTCTCCAGACTGTCGAACCCGGACAGACGCAGCGTTGGCAGGTCGTTGCCGGAGACGTCCAGATACGTCAGCCCCGACAGCCCGTCAGGTATGTCGCTCAGCTTGTTATCCGCCGCGCTGAGGCTCCTGAGACCGCTCAAGTCCTCAAGGGGCGTAAGGTCGGACACGTTGTTGCCGTCGATTCTCAGCGTCTCCAATTTCGCCAGACCGGCAAGGGCGCTTATGTCGGATACGCTGTTGTTCGCCAGATCAAGCTCCCGCAGCTCCGCGCAGTCCGCCAGGGGCGAAATGTCGGTTATGTTCAGATTCGTCAGGTACAGCGTCTCCACGTCCCGGGAAAAGGTCATGCCGCCCAGCGTTATATTATTCGTCCCGCCGGGGAGGAACAGCACCAGCAGCAGCGCCACCACAGCGGCTCCCGCGACGGCGGCGGTTATGATTATCACGCGTTTGCGCTTTTTGCTCTTCGCGGCAAGTTTGGCCGCGTCCCGGTCCACGGCGTTCGTGGGCGGCACGGCGCTCGTGGCGATGGCGTTCGCGGCGGTGGCGTTCGCGGGGGAGGTGGCGTTCATGGCGTTGTCAAGTTGAGCCACGAACTCGCCCATGGTCTGTGTTCTGTTCTCGCGGCGCACCGCGAGGGCGCGGGTCAGAACCTCCTCCACGGCCGGCGGGAACGCGCCGGGCTTGCACCTGAACCGGTCGTTATCCAGTCTGTCCGGCGCGTCCTGTACCCGCTCGTTTGTGGCGCACCAGTAGAGCGTGGCGGCCATGGAGTACACGTCCGTCCATGTGCCGGATCCGCCGGAACTCATGTACTGTTCGTAGGGGCTGAACCCGCCCTTGGC
>CAYQWH010000174.1:0-3234 GCA_964421265.1 uncultured Oscillospiraceae bacterium
GAAGAAGGCCGTTGCCTGCGGTTACTGGAACCTGTTCCGCTTCAACCCGGCGGCAGAGCCCGGCAAGAAGTTCGTACTCGACTCCAAGCAGCCCGCCGGCGGCTATCAGGAATTCCTGATGAACGAGGCGCGTTACAGCCGTCTGACCCGTGAGTTCCCGGAGCGCGCGAATACGCTCTTTGAACGCAACGAGAAATCGGCTATGGAGCGCTATGACCACCTGAAGAGGTTGGTTGACCTTTACGCGCAGGAGTAATCTGACATAGCAATGCCCAGCACCCCTCCTTTCACCGGGAGGGGTGCTTTTTGCGCGGGAATCAGCCCCGCGGCTGGATCGCGGCGCTGTCCACGGACACGACAGCCGTGCCGGGATAATAGCGCTCCAATATCTCGCTGAACGTTAACCCCTCAGCCGCGCACACGTTAGCCCCATACTGGCTCATACCCACACCGTGCCCATGGCCGGTGCAGGTCATGGTTACGCTGTCGGCGGAGACGCTGAACGCCACGCACGTACTGCGAAGCTCAAAGAGTGAACGGAGCATGGTGCCTGACACGACGGCGCCGCCGATCTGTACGCTGTGGACGCGGCCGGAACCGGAGTAAGTTATATCGCCTATCCAATCCGACGCGTCCCCGGAGAGCATCGCGTCCGGGTACCTCTCAAGGATCGTCTCACGAAAATCGTCAGCGGAGACGGTAACGGAGAACACATAGTCCGGTACATCCTCGGCTGACTCGGGACTCGGAACGCTGACGAGATATGGCAGCGTGCCTGACCACACCTCGCCGCTGGACTCGGTATAACCGGCGGAGGAGGAATGAAACACGGCGAGAGCCGGAGCGCCGTCATAGGCGAGAATCAGGCCGTCGGTGTTCCCGACAGCGGCGCGGATCTTCTCGGCGTACGCGTCGTAATCATCGCCCCACTCCTCACGGAGCGCTGTCTCGTCGCTCCACGCCGCGCAGCAGGTGCTGTCGGAGCAGACGGCGGCGCCATGGTCATCGGACGGGGCAACCATGATCTTATACCAGACATAGCTGCGCAGCGCGACCGCCTGAGCCTCAAGCGCGGCCATTTCAAAGGTCGCGGGCATCTCGGCGGCGACGGCTCCGAAGAGATAATCGGACATGGAAATAGAATATGTACTGTCGCCGTCCTTGAACTCAAGCGTCCCGGCGTCGGCGCTCGCGGAATAGAAAGGCGTGTCGTCGGACGCCAACGTGTCGTCAGTTCCGCCATCATCAGCGGCAACGGAAGGCTCGTCCGCGTCGGACGGCGTATCCGCCGACACCGGCGACGGTACCACCCACGCGGGAAACAGCAGAGCGAAAAGCACCAGTAACACCGAGACGAGAATTATCATTTTCATAACATTTTTCCTCCCCAGATTCTGTTGACTTGACACGCCGGTCTGTAGTAAAATAGTATGTGAAATTAAAGTATGGAGATGGTACAATATTTATGCGTAAAATCTGGGTCGCGCCATTTTGTGCGCTTGCGGTTGGGCTGGTCGGAAGTTATCTTCGTAAGCTGCAGCTTGCCAACGCCTTTGAGGAGACATCGGGACTGACTAAACGCGGCGCGCCGGAGACAGCCGCTGTGGTAGCGGTGACGGCAGTCGCGGCAGCGGCGGCGCTGGTGATAGCGATAATCCTCTCGAGGAAATATGACGCTCCTGCGAACTGGGCAGGCGCCTGCGGCGGCGGAAACGCGGCGCTGATATGCTCAGCGGTCTTCGGAGCCTTAACGCTTGCGGGGGGCGTACTGCTCATCATCGGCGACGGGACGACAGATCGCTCCGACACGGTCTTCTGGGTCATGGCGCTGCTGACCGTGGCGACGGGCGTATCGGAAATCGTCATGTCCTTCGCGGCGCGGGACGGAAAAGACGGCGCGGGACTGTCGCTGGCAAGCATCGTACCGCCGCTGATGTTCGTGTTCCGCATGATAAGCGTCTATGGGGACAACGCGGGGAACCCGGTAATAATGAGCTTCGTCTTCCAGTGTCTCGCTTACGCGGCGGCGTCGCTGGGGTTCTTCTATATCGCCGGGTACGTCTACGGGCGGCGCAACTCCGGCGCGACGATATTCACGGGTCTTGTGTCGATAGTGCTGCTGTGCACGGCGGCGGCGGACTGCGACACGCTCAACCAGCTCCTGCCCACAATAGGCGGCGCGGGGTTCCTGACGGTGAATATGGCGGCGTTCATTAAAAACCTGGAGCCGCTGGAGGAGGACAAAAAAGTTTCTGATGGGGGTTAATTTTGGGAGTGAGAAGTCGATATAATATATGTACAGGAAAGTTTAAATGGAGGAGCGTTCCATGGCGGATACCGGAGTGACAAACAGCGAGAAGAAAACCAAAATACCCCGGTGGGCGCTTATAGTGGTTCCTGTGGCGCTTGTCATAGGCGTCGTTGTGGGGATTATCGCCGGACGAGCTACGGCGCCGACCCCGGATCCTGACGCGGCGCTGGATGGTTCGATTGATTGGGAGGAAGGTGATAGAATAGGATATGCGACAAACGTAGTGACGGGCGATCCGGAGACGCTTCAGGCGGCTGTTGACGCAATGCTTCAGAAATCAGAGAGCGGCGGCATGACGTTGGAGTACAAGAACATTCTTGTCAGCGACGACGGCGTGAACTTCACCTGCTACATAGCGAACGCGGCGGAGAACACCTATGATCTGTTCATAACTATTTACGCCGACCAGCAGCTAACAGATCAGATCTATGTGTCAGAGCTTCTCAGACCCGGCAGCCGATTCGAAAAGATTGCTCTTAACAAGCAGATGGAACCGGGTACGTATTCCGCATATATGGTACAGACACAGGTTTATGACGACGAGTCAAATAGCTTGACTCAGACAATACACACGCAGGTGGCCGTCACGGTGGAACTTGTGGTGTATTGACAAACTCCCGCTAATCGGGAAATAATTAAGAAGAAGGTAAAAGGTTACTATGAAAAAGAAACTAACAGCGCTGCTTCTGGCGCTTACTCTTATCTGTTCCTTCAGCGTCAGCGCCCTTGCAGCGAATGGCTCAGGTGTTTCAGTAGATCCAGATACTAATACAGTCACTAATAGCAATAACAACGGCAATTCAGCGAAAATAACAATCACGACTGTTCTCAAGCTTCCCACAATTAAAATAACCATAGGCGATGTCTCTGTCGTAACCGTGAACCCTTACAAGATGTCAGTTCAAGTTAATGGTACAAATGTC
>CAYQWH010000175.1:0-3233 GCA_964421265.1 uncultured Oscillospiraceae bacterium
CTCCCACTCATCGTCCAGGTCGTCGATGGCCTGTTGCTGCATACGCTGGCGTTCTTCCAGGGGCAGACCTAACACGCTTTCACTGACAATACCCTGAGAAATACAGTGGCACTCTATTCGCTCCTCAGGCGGGAGCTGGGGGTCGCCGGGAAACTGCGGGTAGTACGTTCCGCCTTTCACCCCTTTAAGCACATACGGTTCGGTCTTCGGCACACGCTGACCGTCCATATCCTTGTGATTCTCTCTGGGACGGGTAATATAGATTCCGGTGTGCCGCCACATCTTCTCCTCTGTAGCCGGACTCTGTAAAAACGCCTCCTGCTGGGCGGCGCGATGGGCGGTCAGCACCTCAGTCACCGCTACACGCCTCGCGCGGTAATACTCGTCCCTTATGCCGCTGTCCCTGATTGCCCTGGTGAAATCCGCGATACTGAATTTCTCCTCAAGCCCCCTGTCAAGAATGGCCTCAATCTCCTTATGGCTGTCCAGCTGCATTATCTCAGCCAGCTCCTCGCTCCAGCTTTCCACCCACGCGGTAGTGCGTCTGGTCACAGCGCGGATTCGCAGATCCGCCTCTATGTCGGCAAGATAAGAACTGGCAAACCGTGACAGGCAAAGGGAGAACTGCTCCCGGAATATGACCGTCAGCTTCGCTCTAAGCTCGTCATTCAGCTTTACGCCCGGCCACACCTTCGCGGCAAAGGTATCCAGGTCAACTGCCTTTTTTGCCTCGTCCAGAACGTAATCCGTCTCATCCGTGAGCGCGTCGGTCACTTTGCCCTCCAGGTCGCTTATGATGTCCACGGTTTCCTCAGGCTGTGTATACCCCTCTTCTCTCAGGGTATCGGCAAGGTCGTCGTCGGCTTCCGCAAGATAGGCGTTGATGGCTTTTACAAGCTTTCCGCAGTGTACGCACATTGGTCACTCCTCCCTGCTTATCTGTCTCAGCAGCGCCCTGACTTCCTTCATAACCGCTACTACCGCGTCGTCATGGTTGCTGGCCGCCTTTTCAATCTGTTTCTGCAAGTTCATAGCAAGGCTGCCCAAGTCAGAGCCGGCACCTGCGTTTTACCGTAGGCAAGCGGAATATCGCCCCAATCGCCCTCGTAATCCTCAGACACCTCGCCCAGAGACTCAAGCGCGATCTGTTTTGCCTTGTTAGGCGTTAAGCCTCCCGCCTGATTGCATATGGACAGTATCTTCACCAGATCGTCGGGGTTCTGAATGTCCGGCTCCAGGAAGTAAGCCTCCACATACCGGAACCCGAACTCTGCGAGCAGCTTATTGTTTATAATCCACGCAAGGCTCTTCCGCTCCGGCTGGAACACCTGTTTCTCTGTGACCTCCATAGCGGTCTGCGCTGTAGCCCGGTTGAAGTCCGTGGTATAGCCCACATAAAGATCCGGCAGCAGGAACGCGCTCTGTACCTTTTTCCTGCCGTTATCCAGGTAATCCTGAAACAGCTCATCCTGCTGCAATATGCCCGCCAGATCCTTCACCTCAATAGTTGGTTTCGTTGTCCCCTCAAATTCAAGAGTGTTATCTGTGCTCTCCGTCTCAAGGATGATAAAAGCGTGCTGGCCGTTCTCTCCCTTTATGTCGTTCATGTAATGCTGGAGCTTTTCAAAGCTCTCGTCTGTCAGTGTGCCGCCCTGTATCATAATCATAAGCGGTGTGTGACGTCCGTTGCGGAAGTAGTTGTTATTGAGAAATTCGGCTTTTCTCATACCGTCAACAGACAGCGTCTGTCCCATCCAACGCACCTCTCCGTATGGTTCCGTGCCTATGGCGAACTCAAGTATCTCGTTTGCCTGATACTCAATATCCAGCTCGTCCACGTATTCACCGGTGCGCTTGTCCATCACGCGCTTATCGCCGAACTCCTTGAAGTAAATCGTTTTGCCGCCGCTCTGCTGGCGGTACTTCATGAACTTCTTAGGGCGTTTCTCAATCCTGCCCCTGTACCGGAACTCCACGTTCTGGTAAGGCTCTAACGGAATGGTTTTCGTCACGCTGGGCGTGTCCTTGACAAACTCAATCTGGCACACCTCGCCGCCTACGTTGCGAATAACCTCAAGATACGCTATGCCGTACATCTCCCTGGCCTCAATAACGTCCTCGAACACCTCCTTGGTATCCATGTCCATACTGAGAAGGTCGATTATCTCTCTGGCTCGCGTGTATTCCGCCGCCATCTCTGGTGTCTCATCCACATCATCTCTGTACCGTATGCCTATACCATAACCTGAGATATTGTTGCGGTACGCCCTTATGCACTGGGGGAGAATCGTTGACTGACTGACCATAGCCCGCAATCCCCTCATGTCATAGAACTGCGTTATCCATTCACCGGCGTTTTTCGATTCCTCCGGCGTGACCTGTGTTGGTATCAGTGCCTTCGCTATCGGCTCCGTGTTCTCCAACGATGCCTGGCACTGTATGACCTTAACGTCTAACTGCGCGGGTTTTGCTTTCATGTTTGTCATCGCCTTTACTTATACTCATCAATGCTCCTGCGCCGTGTTTTCGGCTTGACAGGCAGGCATAATAGCAATAAGCAGTCAGCTTCATCCGGTGATGGCTGACCGCGTTTCTTCACGTCTTTCTTGCTTTCAATTCTGATTTTGCTGTCTTCCGTTAGGCTGTACTTCCTGCTGGAGAGCTGGGCTATAAGGTTATCATCATCAGGCAATATAAGCTCACAGGGCTTTTTAACGCCGTCATCGTCGCAGGTGGACAGCAGCTTCTTCACAATCGCCATCATATATGTCGTACTGTCATAATAGTGCTTATGCCGTATGCGTTCCCCGAATCTGACAGGTATGACATCCATCCATTGGAACCGCTCCGGCTGGTTCCGTTTCATTTGCCGCAACCGGTCTACCACGCCGCCGTCATCTATCTTGACCGGTACCGATTCCGTCCAGTGGTACTTGTCCATGAGCATTTCACCGCACTGGATAATATCATCCGCCGTTTTCATCGTATCCTGCCCGCGCCGTTTCTTATAGAACGTGACCTGTTCATCTATCCTGTAGCCTATAACGGTGGAGTCACTTCCGTATCTGGCAATATCCGCGCCCATATGGATAAGCAACGGCTCTTTGCGCGGTGTGTAATCAGTCTGTACAGACTTCATGCACATTGACAGCGGGATAAACACTTCATCCTCCTGCGCTGGAAATTCACCCGCCACGCGAACCCGGAATATGTCGCTGTCCTCCCCGTACATG
>CAYQWH010000176.1:0-222 GCA_964421265.1 uncultured Oscillospiraceae bacterium
CCTATCCGTATCCATTTCCATATCCATATCCATATCCGTATCCATATCCGTATCCCTATCCTTATCCTTATCCTTATTAAGGTTTTTAAAATAAAAACCAGGGCTTTTTAGGTTTTCGGATCAGCCCCGGCGCGCCCCGGAGGAGGGTTGGAGGGACAGACTTGCGGGAGTGGCGGCGGACGGACTCGTTCTGCAATAAAAACCCGGGTTTTAAAATAAAAA
>CAYQWH010000176.1:232-3213 GCA_964421265.1 uncultured Oscillospiraceae bacterium
GCCACAGCGCGCCCCGGAGGAGGGTCGGAGGGACAGACTCGCGGGGAGTGGCGGCGGACGGACGCGCCCGGAAATAAAAACCTTGGTTTTTAAATAAAAACCGGGGTTTTTTAGTTTTCATGTCAGCCCCGGAACACCCCCGGAGGGGAGCCGGAGTGACAGGCTCGCGGGGAGTGGCGGCGGACGGACGCGCCCGGAAATAAAAACCTTGGTTTTAAAATAAAAACCGGGGTTTTCGGGTTTTTCATGTCAGCCCCGGAGCACCGGCGGCAAACGGCGCGGCGTCACGGAAAATTAAAAAAATGACCGTTGCAAGAAGGGGAAAAGCGTGGTAAAATAGGTTCTATTATAAAAGGATTATGGACGCGTATGATAAAAATTTACAGATTCTTTAAATCTTACTTGAAGAAGTCCGACACGCCGCTTCTGGTTCTCTGTCTCATCTCGTCGGCGTTCGGTCTTGTGGTCATATCCAGCGCCATACGGTACACCGAATCCAACAGCTCCCTCTACGTGCAGATCGGGGCGATCGCGCTGGGACTTATTGTCTACTTCCTGGTGTCGCTGCTGGACGTGGACATAATCGCCGACCGGTGGAAGGGTCTTACGTTCATGGGGCTGCTGCTGATAGCGTCGCTGAGCGTTCTCGGCACGGACGTGGGCGGCAACAAGGCGTGGATCCGTTTCGGCGGCATCGGCATTCAGCCGGCGGAGCTGGTGAAGCCCATATTCATTATAACAATCGCCCATCTCATCGTCCGGTTCCGGGAGCGGGGGCGGCTGAACCACCCGCTGTCCATACTGGCGCTGCTGCTGATTTTCGGGGCGCACTTCGCCCTCATCATCGTCGTCTCCTCCGACTTGGGTTCGGCGCTGGTGTACTTCTTCGTCTTTGTGGTAATGCTGTTCATAGCGGGGCTTAAATGGTACTGGATAGCCGGTGGGCTGACGGCGCTCGTGGCGATGGCGCCGTACATCTGGAACCACCTGTCGGAGTACCAGCAGCAGCGCATTATCGCGCCCTACGACCCGTCGGTGGACCCCACGGGGCAGAACGTGCTGTGGCAGACCAACATGAGCAAGACGGCGCTGGCCTCCGGCGGCGTGTTCGGCACGGGGCTTTACCAAGGCCCCCAGACCCAGAGCGGCTTTGTGCCGCTGCAGCAGAGCGACTTCATCTACTCGGTCATAGGCGAGGAGCTGGGGTTCGTGGGCTGCGTCGCCGTCATGCTGCTCTTAGTGGCCATAATCGTCCGCTGCGTGCAGGTGGGGCTGCGCTCCCGTGACCGTCTGGGCGCCCTCGTCTGCGTGGGCATCGCGGCGATGGTGGCGTTCCAGACCTTCGAGAACATCGGGATGTGCATCGGCGTCGCGCCGGTAATCGGTCTGACGCTGCCCTTCTTCAGCTACGGCGGCTCCTCCATCGTCACCATGTTCGCCGCCATGGGCATCGTGTCGGGGGTGAAGATGAAGCCCAAACCGAGTATGTTCCTAAAATGGTAGTGCCGTTCCGATGGTGGCCGCGCGATTGGGGAGGGGCGTCATGACAAGAGCGTTCGCGGCGATGGCGCCAGACCGGGGCGACGTGTACCGTCTGCTGGCGGCGGCGTTCCGCGCCATGTACGGGGAGCCGGTGCCGTCGGTGGCCAAGGCCCCGGGCGGCAAGCCGTATTTCCCCGAAAGACCTGATATACACTTCTCCCTGAGCCACACCTCCGGCTGCGTCATGGCGGCGCTGGGGGACGCGCCGTGCGGCTGCGACGTGGAGCGCGTCCGGGACGTGTACCCCGGCGTGGAGAACCGTGTCTGTTCCCCGGAGGAGCTGGAGGCGCTTGGCTTCTTTCGCTGCTGGGTGCTCAAGGAGAGTTTCTACAAGCTGTTCGGCGGCGGGACGGCGGACTTCCGGCGCGTGAACTTCCGTCTGTCCGGCGACGGCGGCGTCTTAACGCCGGACCCATCCGTCCGGGCGCGGCTATACGAGATTGACGGCTGCCGCGCCGCCGTGTGCTGCCGGGGCGAACCGCCGTCGGCGCTGGAGCTGTGGCGGGAACCGCTGCCGTGATTTCGGATTTATTTTCATCGGATTTCCGCAAATCCTCTACCAAAAGCGGAAGGATTGTGGTAAAATAGGAGCGTAAACGAAGTGGGAGGTGAGCGTTTGAGGACAGTCCTGGCGTTAATAATGGCCGCGCTGCTTATATGCGCGCTGTGCGCCTGCGCGGACACCACCGCCGAGGATCTGTACGCGCTGCCGCAGCTTTCGGACAGGTACCTGGTGCTGCAGAACACCATTGACCAGATGCTGGCGTCGGGGGCCGAGTACGCCGCCCCCGTTTCGGGGTACCACCGGCAGGCGATACAGATGGAGGATCTGGACGGCGACGGCGTGGGCGAGGTCATGGCGTTCTTCAACGTCCTCGGCAGCGACAGACCCCTCAAGATTTACATCTTCCGCCAGACGGAGGACGGTTACGAGCAGGTGGGCTGCGTCGAGGGCGAGGGTTCCGGCTTCGACAGCGTCAACTACATCGACATGGACGGCGACGGCGTTAAGGAGATCACGGTCGGCTGGCAGATGGTGTCGGGCATGAATATGCTGTCGGTGTACACCTCCAAGGGCTTCGAGCCGCTTGAGATCATAAACACGGATTACACGGAGTACATCACCTGCGCCCTTGGCGACGACGACAGGAGCGACCTTGTGGCGCTGCGCCTGTCCGGTTCCGACTTGAACGGCGAGGCGGTGTATTACTCCCTGACCGACGACGGGGAGATTCTGTCCTCCACCGCCCGTCTCTCCAACGGCACGGAGGCTCTCTTGCGCGTCCGTTCCACCACCCTGACGGACGGCGCCGACGGCGTGCTCATCGAGAGCCGCAGCGGCGGCGGCGGTATCGTCACGGACATCCTCACCCTTGACGGCGGACAGCTTGTCAACATCACCCTCAACGAGGCCTCCGGGCAGAGCGAGGACACGTACC
>CAYQWH010000177.1:0-3199 GCA_964421265.1 uncultured Oscillospiraceae bacterium
TTTTGATTGGAAATCTGGATTTTCAACCCAGCTCCGTTTTGCGTCAGCTTATACCAGAACTTGGGGATTGCCACCATGGTCCCGCCTGTGCGTTCACTCGTCACCATCCCCGCCCACGGTTGGATATTGTCAAACGGGGAACTGTAGGAAGTCGCGCCGAGAACATACGGCACGGGGTCCGTGAATAGTGCCGCGTCGTCCGTTCTGGTCCATGTCGTCGTGCTGGTGCCGTCCCACTCCACGCCGTAAATGCCGGTAGTGCTGCCGCCGGTGCTGCTGCTGTTGTTTGACGCGCTGCTGTTATTTGACGCGCTGCTGTTGTTCACCGCGTTTGCCGCGTTTTGCGCCAGATTATAGGCGTTCAGCGCCAAATCATACGCCGCCTTGACCGACGCGGGCGTCGCCGCGTAAGCCGTGCTGGTATTTGTGACGCTGTTGACCCACGGTAATCCCCCGAACAGAAGTCGTCGCGTTGACCGCCGTCCACTTCCCCGCCGCCGTGGTGCTTGCGCTGTTTGCAAGGTCGTAAGCGGTTTTCACCGCGTTTGCCGAAGCCGCATTGGTAGTGCTGGTGCTGGTCACGCTGTCCTCTATTGTGATACTATCCGCCAAATCATAGGCGTTCTGCGCCAGTGAATAGGCGTTATTTGCCGCGTTGTACGCGGTGTTTGCCGCGTCGTATGCGTTGTTCGCTGTGTCGCAGGCGTTATTCGCCGTCGCCATGGCCAGCGCCCCGCCGCCGGAGGCGGTGGACACGAGTTTCCCGTTGATGTAGATGCCAAGCGCGGTCGGGTTCGCCGCGTTATTCGTCGTCGCCAAATGTTATCCGCTCCTTTCCGTTTACGCCAACACCGCGATACCGCCGTGTTCGTTCGCCGCCACATGGACGAACGTCCCGCTCCCGCCCTCGCAGGGGACTTCTATCCCGCGCAGAAGCGGCGGCTGGGTGGTCGCGCTGTACCAGCTTAAGTACAGCCTGTCCATGGGGAATATCTGCCCCCACGCGCCGGAGATACAGCCGCACAGCGGCATGAGCCGGATGGTGTTCCGGTCCGGCACGGAGGACGGGGAGCCAGAGCCGGTCCCGCCGTCGGAATTGGTGTAGGTGTCCGGCCTTGTGTCCGGCAAAAGCGGCTTTACCGTGTATACCGTCCTGTCCGCGCCCTCGTTGACAATTCCGCCCTCGCCGCGTATCACGGCGACTCCGCCCGCCATCTCGTACAGATAGCCGTTCACCGCCTCGTCCGACACGGTGGCGACGCCGCTGCGCCCGTAGTTGAGCGCCACGCCGTATACCAGTTTCTCGTGTAAAAAGGCGTTCTCCGTAAAGCCGAGATAGACGGGGCAGGGGCTTACCCGCCTGTGTTCCTCGTCCGTGTACAGCCCCATCAAAAGCCCGCGCTCCCGCGTCCTCGCGTACCACACGCCCATACAGTAGAGCGTCGTTCCGTCATCCTGTGTCCGCCGCCCGATGGCAAGGGAGTCCGTGGACAGGGCGGAGCAGGACGCGCTCACCGTTCCCCCGCTGGAGGTGGACGCCGCCATCTTGTACGCGACGGTGAGCGTCACGTTTTCCTCGTCGCGGGAGAGCCGGACGCCGATGGGTTCCCCGTCAAAGAGATAGTACGCGGCGGCAGAGCCGTTCGCGCCCTCGGCAAGCAGGGAGAGGTTCATCCGCGACTTGTACACGTCCATCCAGCCCCACATCTGCCGAAAGACGTCCTCATAGCTTGCGCCGGTAAAAAGACCGGAGTATAGGATGTTCAGCGCCATTTCCTCTCACCTCCCGCTAAATCTCGCATACCGCCGCCGCGCTGCTGCTGTACGCCACCGCGACGAATTTCCCGTCTCCGTATGTAATGGCCTCCCACCGCTCCGAGGATGGGAACCACCCCCGCGTCCAGCCTGTCCCGTCTGAACTTGTCGCCGCCGCGTCGCTGTCAAACCCGACAATGGCAAACTTTCCGCCGCCATACGCGGCGCGCAGCCACCGCTTTTTCTCCGGCAGTGTCACGCCCGTCCAGGTAAGTCCATCTTCACTTACCGCCGCCGTATCGCCCTCCACAAAGGGGACCGCGAGGTACGCCCCGTTTCCGTATGTGACGCACCGCCAGTCCGAGGAAAACGGCAGGCAGGCGGCGCTTGTCCAGCTTATCCCGTCCGCACTCACCGCGGCCTCGTTCGCGCTCCCCACCGCGACGAATTGCCCGCCGCCGTAGGTGACGGAGTACCATGTCGCGCCGGAGGCGATACTTTGCAGCGTCCCCACGGTCCAGCTCTGCCCGTCCGCGCTCACCAGCGTCCGCCCGGAGGTGTCGTCCTCCACCGCGACGAATACGCCGTTGCCATACGCCACGCTGGAGCAGGCGTGCTTTTCCGGCAGCGTAACGCCCGTCCAGGTAAGCCCGTCCGTACTCACCGCCACCGTGTCGCCGTTATACGCCACCGCGACAAATATCCCGTTGCCATACGCCACGGATTCCCAATAGGCCACGCAGGGCAGCTTCGTCCCCGTCCAGTTCACGCAGTCCTCACTCACCGCGGCAATGTCGCTGTAATAGCACACCGCAACAAATTTCCCGTCCCCGTATGTGATGCTGTACCAGTTCGACGTCCCCGGCAGCGTCGTCTCCGTCCAATCGCTAAATCGCGCTGTGAGCGTCCTGTCGCCCGTCACGGTAAAGGTGTACGCCGCGTCTGTACTGACCGCCGCGCCATCTTCCAGCCACCGCAAGAACGTCCACCGCCCCGCGTTCCCCGCCGTCGCGGTAAGGCGCGTCCCAAGGGGAAACGTCCCGCCGCCGGATACGGTGCCGGACCCCTCCGGCTCGATAAGGAGTAAAACGGTGTGGGGCATCTGCTCCGCCTCGCCCGTCCCGTCGCTCTCAACCAGGTTCCCTATCGCCGCGATGCCGCCGTGCCCGTTGCCCGCAAGCTGCACAAAGGCGCTGTCTGTCTCGCCGCCCGTCACGGTGATTTCCCGCAGAAGCGGCGGGGACGTGTTCGCGCTGTACCAGCTCAAGTACAGCCCGTCTATCTGAAATACCTGCCCCCATACGCCTGAGATGCACCCGTAGAGCGGCATGAGCCGGATGGTGTTGGATAGCGGCACCGGGGACGCGCTGCCCGTGCCGGAGGAAGTGGATGCGTTGAGATAGGTGTCCGGCCTTGTGTCCACCAGAAGCGGGCGCACCGCGTA
>CAYQWH010000178.1:0-3176 GCA_964421265.1 uncultured Oscillospiraceae bacterium
TTTTGAAGAAATCAGCGGTACCGTCCGCGTGATAGACACAGTGAACCGGGAAATCGCACTGGCTGGGAAAGAAAAGCTGCTGGACGGCGCGACTATCAAGTTGGATGATGTGGTGGACATCACCTCTGACTTGTTTGCCACTATTGATAAAACGCTAGATTGACAGATGTTACAAAGTTCCACATCATTTTCTGAGGTTAGTTACAAGTGACCCGCAGGATCAAAAAGCAAGCCGTGAACCGACCAGAGCCGACAGGTGAGACAAGCCCCCTGTTCGGAGCGCAGCAATGCCAAACGGCACATACTTTCTCATGTCAGGGGCGGGCCTCGTAGAGCGCGGCTCAAACATTGTTGCAGAGTATGTATAGAAATGCGTCCGTCTTCGCATCGGGGTTTTGGTGCTCCAGTTCTCAAATCTTTTCGGCAGCATCCTGGCATCAATGCAAAGAGAAAGCCCGCCCCTGCGGGGCGGGTCCTATATGAAACGGGTTCCCAGATCCAGCGGGAAACCTACGCGGTGTCAGGGGCAAGCACCATCGGTGGCTACTTTCCCATGATTGAGTCTCATGGAAATGCTACACTGCTTTATCTGACGGCGGTGCAGTTGTTTGTTCCCATCATCCTCACCACCGGCAAATGCAACACAGCGTTTCCATCAGTTTCATTCAAGGGCGGCAGGGCGGGAGGCATAACAAAATGCGAAACTATGTCAATGTCAGAAAATTTCATCGACCAACGGTACAGAAAAAATCAAAATATCTGCATTTTTTTCGGATGAAGCTGTGATAAATGCGTCAAACTGCGGTACATATGATTTTATGAACTGTGTCTATTTTCCTGCCGACGTGCCATAAGCCGAAAGCCTATGAGTTATCATCTGCGCCGGTTTTATCAGGGATCTGTGTCTCCAGCTTTTTATACAGCGCCATGAATTGATTGTCGCAGTCATTGAAGTCCGACGTGAAAGTGGTGAGGCTCCCGGACGGCGAAATGGCGAGGTCTGTCATTGACTGATATGCGGTGTAAAGGTTGGAAACCGTGTCGTAACATATACTAAATTCCTCTGTCGGGTTCTGCAATAACTTCATAAGATCGGCGACATCATTCTGGTTCTCCTCAATGGAAGAGATTGCCGATTTTGTGCTGTCAGCCGCGAATAACTTGCTCAAGGAAGTGTTAAAATCCTCATTAACTTTTCCACCCGTATGCGTGTATTGGTAAGTGTCGGAATCCCGCTTCTCATAGATGGTGTTGTACCAGACGTCATGGATTAAGTTGTAAAGTTCCTCGGCGTCTGCGGCTCCAGACAACATCAGAAATCGTGCCGAGACGAGGGTATCAATGTACTCATCGTGCGCCGCGACCGCCGCGGCCTCCTGGGCCGAACGCTTAATGGAAAGTGTGATGGCAACGACGGCGGCAACCGCGACTACAGCAGCGCAGACGAAAAGCGCCAGCTTCTTCTTTGATGCAGCGGGAACAGCCCCAGCGCTTGCCGTCTCAAGCGGGCACCCGCAATGCGGGCAAGATGCCGCTCTGTCTGAAACCTCCTTCCCACACTCGGGACAGGTAATTAGCGCCATGTATTTTTTCTCCTTTCACCACCCCACCGGTTCAAACCCCGGGTGGGGTATTATTTTATGCTAGTTTTGTACGGCCTTGGAACGAAACCGTTCAGACAGCGGTTGCAGCCGTAGGCGTTGAGAAGCCGCGTGACTTTATCGTCCGGGAAATAGCAGACGTCCAGGTTCCCGGGGCCTTCGCCCGACGCGCCGCCATCCGCCCCGGCAGAGAGGGAGAGGTCCGCGAACTGCGCGCCAGCCGGATAGTAGAGCGGCGTCATATCCCCGCTGAGATAGGAATCCCAGGCCAGCTTGCGGCGGAGATAGACGAGAAGAGAATAACTGCTCCGGTCAATATCCGGGTGCATTTGGAACCCCGGCGGGTCGTCAACGCGGATGAGGAGCTTTGCGCCCTCCAATTCGGACTGGATTTCCGGCGGGACGCGGCGCGGCTCAATCGCGTGGTACTGGCGCAGATACGCGAGGTGCCGCAAAAGAAACTCCTGCGCCTCCAGGCTGACGCCCTCCGCACGCGCCACGGCCTCGGGGAGCGGAACGCCAGAGCGCGGGTACTTGACGCGGGACGGGTCGCTTTCATATTCCCCGGGGACCAGACCGAGCATCATGGCAAGGCGGTACATATGCTTGCACGGGTAGCCGCCCCCACAGGGCTTATCCCCGGCGCGGCAGGAGCTGAGCGTGGTGCGGTAATAGCCGTGCCTGCCGCCAAATTCCGCGTACCCGGATGCCGCGTCAAACACAAGCGGGGTCAGGTCGGGGCGGGACGCCTTTTCCAGCTTCGGCGCGTCGCCCGGCGGGACCGAACGGACCCACGGCGGGACCTCAAACGACATGGCCGGAACGCACCCCCTTCGGCGCGGCGGACATAAAGCGCGGGTCCTCCCGGCAGTCGTCCAGCGGCGGAGGCGTGTCGCCGCCGGAGAGGAAGTCAAGATAAAACTCCTCCAGCTCGCGGCGCGTATCAGGCTCCAGAGAGATGAAGTAGACGTCACGCGAGAGTACGGCGGCAATCTCCGGGCCGCACGCCAGAATCCAGCGCGTCAGCTCGCCCTTTGATGCGCGAACGCCACCACGCCGGGGCCGACGCTTCTCCCACTCCCCGGCGGGACACCGCGCCCGCGCCCACTCGTCCGCCTCCGCGATCCGATCCCCACAGGCGGCGGATATGGCGGCGTCCGTGCAGAGCGGCAGGACCTTAGCGGGATCGGAGGTCAGGCGAAAGAAGCCCGCACGGGAGAGCGCGGCGCAGGCCGAGACGTCCGCGAGCTTGAACATCCCGCTCCGAGCGCCCCTCCGCCGGACGAAAAAGTCGCGCAGGACAGCGCGCAGACAGGCGGCCTGGGAAGCCGGGAGAGCGCGATAGCGCTCGCAGTACGCCGCGTAGACCTCCGGGCGAAAGCCGTCCGCGTGCTTGCCGTAGAACACATGGCCGCCCTCCAACACGCGCCGGTACTGGCAGCTTGCGGAAAAGCCCGCGTCCGGGAACAGGCAGGCCCCGGCGTCCGAGCAGGCGCGGCAGCGGTCACAGCAGCCAAACGCATCGCCCGACGGGACCTGGGGCGGGGACGGATCGCCGCCAAAGAGGTCAAGCTG
>CAYQWH010000179.1:0-3158 GCA_964421265.1 uncultured Oscillospiraceae bacterium
ATAGACGACTCCATTGTTCGCGGCACGACCTGCCGCAGAACGATAGACATCCTCCGCAAGGCCGGCGCTGCGGAGATACATATGCGCGTGAGCGCGCCGCCCTTCGTGGCCGCCTGTTACTACGGGACGGATATAGACGACGCCAGGAACCTCATAGCGAACCGGCACACGGTGGAGGAGATAGCGGAGATAATAGGAGCGGACTCGCTGGGGTTCCTGTCCATCGACGACGTGGTGAAGATAGCGGATAATACCAGCGGCTTCTGTACGGCGTGCTTTGGCGGCGAGTACCCGACGGCCATACCGAAAGACGGCGGAAAAGACAGATTCGAGAGGAAGCTGAGCGCCGCCGGTATTATTTCGGATGCCGAAAACCAATAATCCATGGCGAGATTATAGAAGCCGCGTTCGGCCTGACCCGGACGCGGCTTCTTGATTTCAGATTTGATAAAACGTCGGGAGACACTTGCTTAGATTCTTCAATCAGCAAACCCGCGTACCGCGCCGTACTCTGTATAAGATTGAAGGCTTACAGCAGGTTCCGGCAAGTCAGGTTTTCCCGGACAGTTCTGTTACATTCTGTAGTAAAAATACGTCTGATATAGTGAAGAGCCTTGGAAATGGAGTTGAGCGGGATGGAGGATTGTCAGATACTGGAGCTATACTGGAGCCGCGACGAACGCGCCATAGACGAGACGGCGCGGCAGTACGGCTCACGCTGCCACGCGGTGGCAATGAACATTCTCGCGAACCGCGAGGACGCGGAGGAGTGCGTCAACGACACATGGCTGCGCGCGTGGAACGCCATACCGCCCCAGCGTCCGGGGAAGCTCGGCGCGTTCCTGTCGCGGGTGACCCGCAACATAGCGTTCGACCGTTTCAGACGCGCCACCGCCGCCAAACGCGGCGGCGGGGAGACCCACGCGGTTCTGGAGGAGCTGTCGGAGTGCGTCTCCGGCGAGGACACGGAGGACGCCGTAATCACACGGGAGCTGGGCGGCGCCGTGAACGCGTTCCTCCGCTCGCTGAACGGACGCGACAGGGATGTGTTCCTGCGGCGCTACTTCTTCGTGGAACCGACTGACGCGATCGCCGGGGACATGGGACTTTCGGGGGACAATGTGCGTATGATTCTGTCCAGAACACGCAAGAAGCTGCGGCAGTATCTTGAAACGGAGGGGTACCTTTGAAATCGGAACAGCTTTTTGAGGCTATAGGCATGGCGGACGAGCAATTCATAGACAACTGCCACAAAAGGAGGTACGGAAAAGTGAACATTATCATAAAAATCGGCGCTCTGGCGGCGTGCGCCGCGCTCCTGATAGGTTTCATATACCCATGGCGCACCGGGGGACTCAGCGGCGGCGGCAGCGCGCAGTCAGGCGTCGGCCCGGAACAGAGCGCGTCCGACGCGGACGTGGCGGACGCGCCGGACGGCGAGGGAGCCGTCGCCGAGGAATATGAGTCTGACGAGAACAGCGATGGCAGCGCCGCGCCGGACGGCGTCACTATCCCTCCGGAGGAAGTGACGCTGGGCAGGACGGACGGCATTGAGGTGGATATGTCCGCGTTCTTCATATATAACGGGCACTGCTACGCCGAGTGCGGCTACGTGGAGAACGGGGAGCTTGTGGGCGATTACGTAGGTACGGCGACGGGAATGATAGACGAGTGGACGCCGGAGGACGGCTACGTGGAGCTTGCCGGCAGCGTCAACGGGGACTTCTACACTGTCAACGGCTACGACCCGTCATTCATGCTGTGCATGAGATCCTCAGGGGACGAGAACTGGACGCAGCTTTTCACCAGTTCCACAGGCATCACCCTCACGGACGGCGGCGATATTTACGATGAGCGCCTGCATATAAAAGGCCGCGTCGTGTCGGCGCGGTACAGGACATGGTCTGACTATTTCTACGGCAACGAGATATATGAGGATGTGGACATGGAGACGGTGAACAGCCTCATCGACGCGCTCTGCTCCGCGCCCTGCGTCCTGACGTCGGATGTGCCGCTCCCGCCCGACGCGAGTACGATCTGGAAAACGGCGGAGGGTATACTGTACCTCACGCTTGACGACAGTCTGCCGGTGGAACTGTATACCTTCAGCGGCGGCTATGTCATGTACTCGGGACTGCGCGGCGCGTGCGTGGCTGACGTGGACATTGACGCGCTGCCGGGTTCCTGACAGACACAGCGCGCCAAGCCGTTCGGGGCCGGTAAAGACCATGCCTTTACCGGCCCCGTGTCACGCGCGTTATCATACGCGTACCGAATTAGAAACTCTATCCGATATGCGCGCGTTCGCGTCATAGGTTCTTTACGCGTCCTCGGCGCTGAAAGAACCGGTATCAAGGCTCTCACAGACTTTAATCATAATCGCGCACTCCATTCTCTTCCGGAACAGCTTGCAGCTATAGTCGCTGACACCCGTAATGCTGCCCGTGGCGTGGTACGCGTTAGCCGCGCATCCGCCGGAACAGTAGAGTCTTGTTCAGCAGCTATCGCACTCCGGCCTTGAGTAGACGTTGCAGCGCCCGAACTCGTCACGCAGCTCCGTGTTCGTGACGCCGTGCCACACATCGCCCATTTTGAACTTCTCCTCGCCCACGAACTGGTGACATGGGTACAGGTCCCCCCAAGGCGTGACCGCCAGGTACTCCGTCCCGGAGCCGCAGCCTGAGACGCGCTTATATATACACGGGCCGTGAGTCAGGTCGATCATATAGTGATAGAACGTGACGGGACGCCCCTCCCGCTCACGGCGCAGCAGTTCCTTGGCCAGAATCTCGTACTGCTCGTACAGCACAGGCAAGTCCTCCTCCGTCAGGGCGCACGGGTCGTCGGCGCCGCACACCACCGGTTCCATGGAGAGCTTGGTGAAGCCCAGATCCATGAGGTGCAGAAGATCGTTTGTGAAATCGGTGTTGTAGTGCGTGTACGTGCCGCGAACATAGTACTCCCGCTCACCCCGCGCTTTGGCGAAGCGCTGGAACTTCGGGACAACCCTGTCGTAGCTGCCCTCGCCGCCGTAATCCTTGCGGAACCTGTCGTGGACCTCCCGGCGACCGTCCATACTCATGACCACGTTGCGCATCTCCCGGTTCGTGAAATCTATGACGTCGTCGTCCACCAGAACGCCGTTAGTGGTGAGAGTG
>CAYQWH010000180.1:0-3137 GCA_964421265.1 uncultured Oscillospiraceae bacterium
TTGGCAGCGTGGACACCGTTTATCAGGTTGTAGCTGGTCATGATGGACATGGGCTGGGAACCCTTCACCGCCAGCTCGAAGCCTTTAAGATAAATCTCCCTCAGGGCGCGCTCGTTGATTACGGCGTCGCAGCCCATCCTGTTATCCTCCACGTTGTTGCAGGCGAAGTGCTTGATGGTGGTGCCGCAGCCGGGGACGGACTGCACGCCCAGCGTCATGGCGGCGGCCATCATGCCGGAGAGCAGCGGGTCCTCGGAGTAGTACTCGAAGTTACGTCCGCAAAGCGGGTTCCTGTGGATATTCATGCCCGGAGCCAGCCACAGCGTCGTCTCGAACTCCACCATCTCGCCGCCTATCATCGCGCCGACTTCTTTAATCAGTTCCACGTCCCATGTCTGGGCGAGGAGCGTGCCCACGGGGATGGCGGTGCAGAACTGGTAGTATGTGGTTCCCTCGGGCTTCCATGAGGTGTTGAAGAAGCCGCCCTCCAGACCGGCCATGAACCCGCCGCCCTGGATCTTGCCGTCGATGACGTTGTAGTGCTGATGGAGCCTCAGTCCGGCGGGGCCGTCGGTGAGGACAATGCTGGCCACGTTCCACGGGTCGCCCTCGGCGGCTTTCGTCGTCTCGGCGGCCGCGCCGGGGACGGTCACGCCGGAGGAGCCTACAAGCCCGTCCTGACCGGCGGTGGGTTCGCCCGTGGCCAGCGCCACTAACTGGTCAAGCGACAGCTTCTCCAGGATCTCTCCGGCCTTGCCGGGGAACTCGTCGGGCAGGGACTGATACTTCACCGTCTCGGTTACGATGTCGGCGGCCTTAAGCTCCACGCGCTGAACGCCCTCGGCGGCCTTCTGCCACTCCTCGGTCTTCTTCGCCAGCTTGTCCGGGCAGGGGGAGATCTCCTCCAGCCGCTGGATACGCTTGCAGATGTTGCGGCACTTGGTGACGACGGCCGTCTCGTCAAGGTCGATCTCGCCCACGATCTTGGCTCCGCACAGGCTGTTGCCAAGCCACACTCCGTAGCGGCCGCCCTCCAATATCCACGACGCGCACTTCTCGCAGTAGGACGTCAGGTTGGAAAGGTCGAAGGAGATCTTGAGGGTCTGGCTCTCGCCCGGGTTCAGCAGACGGGTCTTGCCGAATCCGGCAAGTCTCCTGTACTCCTTCACAAGGCTCCCCTGTGGGCAGGAGACGTAGATCTGCGCCACCTCGCGCCCGGCGACGGAGCCTGTGTTCTTCACGGTCACGTCCAGCGTAACCTTGGGCGTCTTGGTGCCGACGCCCTTCAAGGCCAGCTTCCCGGCGCTCATGTCGAAGGTGGTGTAGCTAAGGCCGTAGCCGAAGCTATAGCGGACGGGCACGTCGAAGGTGTCAAAGTACCTGTAGCCCACATAGATGCCGTCCAGATAGTCCTCCTTGTAGAGGTTGCCGGTCTTGTAGCCGAACGTCTCGGCGTTGGGGTAATCGCTATACCGCACGGGCCACGTGTCGGACAGCTTGCCGGAGGGCGTCACGTCGCCGTCCAGCACGTCGCCAAGGGCGTTGCCGCCCTCCTCGCCGGCCTGCATGAACTGGATGATGGCGCTGATGTTCTCGTACTCGTCGGCGAAGTTCAGATCCACGATGCCGCCGGTGTTGATGACGAGGATGACGTCCTTGTAGGAGGCGGAGACGACGGCCAGCAGCTTGCGCTCATCCTCCGTCAGGTAGTAGTCGCCCGGTTCCTCGTGCCTGTCCGCGCCCTCACCGGCGATGCGGCGCAGCACGAACACGGCTGTGTCGGCGCCGTCGTTGGCGGCCTTCGCGCCGTCCAGCTCCACCACCGGCTGCACAAGCTGCTCATGGCTGTAGGCGTCGAAGAAGTACTCGTTGTTCTTCTCCACGCGCTCCACTATCCTCTCGCGCCAGCTTATACGGGCGTCGGTGTAGCCCTTCTCGAACGCGCCCAGCCAGTCCTCGCTGGTGATCCGGAAACCGACGTTCTTGAGACCCTGCCAGATATTCACGCTCTCGCGCTCGTTCACGTCGCCGGAGCCTGTTCCGCCCTTGACGGTGCAGACCGCGCCCGCGCCGTAGAGCGCCAGCTTCTGTCCCTTGCTGAGAGGCAGCACGTTCCCCTCGTTCTTCAGCAGGACGAATCCCTCCGCGGCGGCCTTGCGCGCCAGCTCCCGGTTGCGCGCCTCCCGCTCGCTGACGGCGTCGGACGTGGATCCCGTAAAGGTGCGGTGTCTTAATTGCATATCAATCTACCTCCGTTTGTTATTTTTTCGACCGCGTTTCCCACCAACCGCGTGTAACCCAATTATACTATACTTTTTCCAAAATTACAATAGAAACACAGTCAAATTTTATAACAAATGAGTAACTTTCCGTGGAAATGTCGCGATAGTTGTAAACATTATGTTAAGAAATCCCCCGAATGAGCCGTCCGTGACCCGGCGGCGTCCGTTTCCGGCGGCCAATCCCCGCGCCCGCCGGTTCAATCGGCGCTTCCCGCGAATATCTTGCTCATGCGGTCAAACGCCTCCTTGACGCGGCTCAGGGGGAGGGCCAGATTCATGCGCAGGTGGCAGGGGCCGTGGAACATTCTGCCGTCCTGAACAGCCGCGCCCACAGCCCACAGGCTCTTCTCAAGCTGTTCGATGGCGGTGTTGTGTTCCTCGCACCAGTCCGTGCAGTCCACGAAGAGCATATAGGTTCCCTGCGGCTTCGTGACGGAGACGCCGGGGAAGTTGCGGGTGATGTAGTCGCAGGCGAAGTTCACGTTGCCGGAGATGACCTGGCACAGCTCGTCCGTCCACTCCGCGCCCTCGTCGGTGTACGCGCCGATAAGACCGTACATGGACAGCACGTTCATGGAGTTGTAGTGCGACAGGGACGACTCCTTGGTCACTCTGTCCCGCAGCGTCTTGTTGGGGATGATGTGGTACGACCCGACCAGCCCGGCCAAGTTGAACGTCTTGGACGGCGCGCAGAACATGGCGGTGTTGTTCCACGCCCAGTCGCTGACGGTCAGGGACGGCACGTGCTCCGCGCCGTTGAGGATGATGTCCGACCAGATCTCGTCGGCCACGACCTTCACGTCGTATTTCTCGAAAACCTCATATGCCGCGCTCAGTTCGTCCCGTGTCCAGACG
>CAYQWH010000181.1:0-3120 GCA_964421265.1 uncultured Oscillospiraceae bacterium
GGCGTAGTAATAGGGCGTCTCCGCCTCGAACTCGGCGGCGCAGGTGTCCACCATCTTGTAGGTGGGATAGCGGTGCGGCAGCTCCGACACTCCCGATATCGCCGCGAGAGCCTTGTCGGTATATCCGAGCCGCTTCCCCCGCAGATAGAGCTTCTCGTCCATCACGCCGCCGCTTATGGACTTCTCATAGTCCACCAGGTTCTGGAGCTTCGACAGGAACCACATATCTATCATCGTTATCCGGTGGATCTCACGGGCGTCGCGGCCGTTTTTCAGAGCCTCGAATACCGTGAAGATACGCAGATCGTCCATAGCCGCCAGGCGCTCGTCAAGGGACTTCCCCGTCTCGTCCACGCGGTTAAGCGTCTCCTGCCCGATCTCCGCGCCGCGTATGGCCTTCATAAGCGCCGACTCGAAGCTGGCGCCGATTGACATGACCTCGCCGGTGGCCTTCATCTGCGTCCCCAATCGCCTGTCCGCGCCGTGGAACTTGTCAAAGGGCCATTTGGGGAACTTGCAGACGATATAATCGACGGTCGGCTCAAAGCAGGCGTAGGTCTTGCCGGTGATGTCGTTTTTTATCTCGTCAAGGGTGTAGCCCAGGGCTATCTTGACGGCGACCTTCGCTATCGGGTAACCAGTCGCCTTGGACGCCAGGGCGGAGGAGCGGGAGACGCGGGGGTTCACCTCGATTACCGCGTACTCGAAGCTATCCGGGTTCAGGGCGAACTGGACGTTGCACCCGCCCTCGATGCCAAGCTCGGTGATGATGTTGAGGGCCGCCGTCCGGAGCATCTGGTACTCCTTGTCCATAAGCGTCAGCGCCGGCGCCACGACAATGGAGTCGCCCGTGTGTATCCCCACCGGGTCCACGTTCTCCATGGAGCATATCGTAATCACGTTGCCCGCGTGGTCGCGCATGACCTCAAATTCTATTTCCTTCCAGCCAAAGACGTACCGCTCAATCAGTATCTGTCTTATGGGCGACGCCTCAAGACCGTTGAACGCCGCCGCGCGAAGCTCCTCCGGGCTGTAGGCGACGCCGCCGCCACCGCCGCCAAGGGTAAAGGCCGGGCGCACTATGACGGGGTAGCCTATCCTGTCCGCCACCGCCAGCGACCCCTCCACGTCGTTGGCTATGTCCGACGGTATGGTGGGCTGGCCGATCCTGCTCATCGCCTCTTTAAAAAGCTCCCTGTCCTCCGCCTTGTCTATGGCCTCCGCGTTCGTGCCGATGAGCCTCACGCCGTGCTTGTCAAGAAAGCCGTCGTGGGTGAGCTGCATGGCTATGGTCAGTCCGGTCTGCCCGCCCAGACCGGCCAGCAGACAGTCCGGCTTCTCCTTCAGTATGATCCTCCTGACCGTCTCGGTGTTCAGAGGCTCCAGGTACACCGCGTCCGCCATATTGCCGTCGGTCATGACCGTGGCCGGGTTCGAGTTCACCAGCACGGAGCGCACGCCCTCCTGCTTCAGGATGCGGCACGCCTGGGTCCCGGCGTAGTCGAACTCCGCCGCCTGGCCTATGACTATCGGCCCAGAGCCGATGACCAGCACTTTCTTTATAGTTTTATCAAGAGCCATACTGCTACCTCGCCTCCATCATGTCGGTAAACCTGTTGAACCCGCCCTCACAGTCCCTGGGGCCTCCGTGGGCCTCCGGATGGAACTGCATGGAAAAGGCGTTGAAGAGCGGATAATCCACGCCCTCGCACGTGCCGTCGTTTACATTGACGTATCTCAGCTCCGCGCCGATACCGTCAAGGCTGTCGGAGTCCACGGCGTAACCGTGGTTCTGGCAGGTGATGTAGACGTGCCCGGTACGCACGTCCCTGACCGGCTGGTTCGCCCCGCGGTGGCCGAACTTGAGCTTTTTCGTACTGGCTCCCGCCGCCAGCGCCATGAGCTGGTGCCCCAGGCATATGCCGAACATGGGCGCCCTGCCGAACAGCTTTTTAATCTCGGTGATACAGCCGCCGTTGTCGGCGGGGTCGCCGGGGCCGTTGGAGAGCATTATGCCGTCGGGGTGGATGGACATTATCTCCTCCGCTCCGGCGTCCTGGGGGAACACCACCACGCGGCAGCCGCGTTTTGTCAGGTTGCCCGCTATGCTCCTTTTCGCGCCGTAGTCTATGAGCGCGACGGTGTATTTCTCCTCCCCCTGGGCGCTGTACTCCAGGCGCTCCTTTGTGCTGGTGTTCCTGACGGAGTCCGTGACACGGTAGCCCGCCAGGTCCCCATAGGGGTAGTCGGGGTTGGGGGTGATGACCGCGTTTATGACGCCCCTGTCCCGGATCATCTGCGTAAGCTCCCGCGTGTCGACGCCCTCGATGCCCACGACGCCGTAACGTCTCATGAACTCGTCCACGTTCTCGCGGCAGCGGAAGTTTGACGGTTCCCGGCAGACCTGACGTACCACGGCGCCGCGCACATGGATGCGGCCGCTCTCCATATCATCCGGACATATGCCGTAATTTCCGAACTGGGGGAAGGTAAACACCACAAGCTGGCCGTAGTAGCTGGGGTCGGTCAGGCTCTCGCAGGCCCCGGTCATGCCTGTGGTGAACACAAGCTCCCCTACGCTCTCCCCCTCCGCGCCAAAGGACGAGCCCTCAAAGCGCATACCGTTTTCTAAAATAAGATATGTTTTCATTGGAATCTCCTTAAAGAATCGACGCTATTCTGTCCACTGCCTCCCGGGTGCTGTCCCTGTCGCCGAAGGCCGTGAGACGTATATACCCCTCGCCGGACGGGCCGAACCCGGCGCCCGGCGTCGTGACCACACAGGCCCTGTGAAGAAGCGTGTCGAAAAACTCCCAGGAGCCGACGCCGTCCGGCGTGGCGCACCAGATATAGGGCGCGTTCACTCCGCCGTATACGGTAAGGCCGGCCTTCGCGAGTCCCTCGCGGATCACGCGGGCGTTTTCAAGGTAGTAGTTTATGGACTCTGTAATCTGCGCCCGCCCCTCGGCTGTGAGCGACGCCTCCGCCGCCCGCTGGATCACATAGGCGACGCCGTTGAATTTGGTGCCCATCCTGCGGTTCCACAGGTCGCGCAGGCTCACGCCGTCGCGCACGAGAGCTTTGGGGATCACGGTGTAAGCGCAGCGGTTGCCGGTAAAA
>CAYQWH010000182.1:0-3115 GCA_964421265.1 uncultured Oscillospiraceae bacterium
TTTTTTTTTTGTGGTATAATAAAACACGAGGCGACTGCAAACGCTCAAATTTCGCATTCTACGGCTCAGAAAAATTCGTTGCAAGACGCCCCAATTTATGCTATAATGAACTCACCACAAACCCAATACAACAAAAAAAGGAGCGTCGCTTTATGTATTATACACCAACGAAGAGAAAAAGTCAAGCAAGAAAAACGAAGTCCGAGTTATTTCATGACCGCCGCGAAGTCTGGTATCCCGATGGCACAATCATCGTGTATCAGGCATCCGCTGAAATCTTCCGCGAACCCGGCTATGTCGGCGATGACCTTGGCACATCCCTCGTCGACCTTGACTTCCTCGACAAGCCCGTCGAATCACCGGCTGACGTTCCGGCCGATGATTCGGAATCAATAGCCCGTTCCGCCCGCCGTGCCAGAAACCAGATCCGCGACATCTGCTGGTGTACGTCGTTCAAGTGGTTCGTCACCCTTACCCTCGACCCGGAGCGCATAGACCGCTACGACCGCGACCTCGTAGTCAAAAAGCTGTCGAAATGGCTCGACCATAACGTCGAACGCCGTGGGCTTGCTTACGTCATAGTCCCGGAGCTTCACCAAGACGGCGCTCTTCACTTCCACGGCTTCTTCAACGACGCCCTCGACGCTGACTTCAAGTTCTCCGGCCACTGGCAACGCAATGGCGGATCGCCTCAGCGCGTGTATAATCTCCCGCGCTGGAAATACGGCTTTACGACCGCCACGAAGATAGACCTCGAACACTACCACGAAGCCGTCGGCTATATCCGCAAGTACATAACCAAGCAGCAGCCCGACGACACGAAGCGTGCCGGGATGATAACCGGACGCTGGTATTATAGCGGCGGCAACCTGTTCGACAAGGGACGCCCGATAATACGCTGTGTCAAGACGCGCTATATGCCGATTGAGGACGTGCTGGCGGAGGACGAGCACCACAGCGAGAAGGTGGCGCAATACAAAGTCCTCGACGACGTAGACCTCGCCATCTACGAGACATTCGCCGTAGACGCCAAGACAGGTCAGATATACACGAACCCGTACCTGACGCCACCTGACACGAATTAACGCAACTGTCACCGGCTGACACAAAAGGCACGCCCACACCCGGACGCTACGACCGCCGCTGTCGCGGCGACCTCCGCTGCTGGTACCGGCTCCACCCGCCGCACTACGCGCGGCGACTTCCGCCACGATAGCGCCACGTCCTGAGGTGCCACCGCGCTCCTCGCGCTCAGCCGGTCGTAGCTTTACGCTCTTCCGTTCGTCTGGCGCGTCGGTGCCGGAGTGCCGCCCCCCGCTCCCTCCGGTTCCCTCCGGTCGGGGGGTACGCGCCGTGTGGCGCTCGGCGCTCCGGCGCGTGCGTCGCCCTGTCGGGCTGCGCTCCGTCCGCCGCTGTCGCGTCGACCTCCGCTTGGGCTGTCGCCCGCCGCCCGCTGAGGTGGCCGTCGCGCCGTAGCCGCGCCGGCCGTTATGTGCCGCCCCGCTCTGCGGGGCTTCGCGCCGCTATGCGGCGCTTCGGGCTATCGCCCGGCACGCGCCGCGCCCTTGTTGGGCGCGGCGCTTCTCGCTGTCGAGTCTTGGCCTGATTCAGATTATTTCTTCTTCCTGTGCGGGTGTTCCGTCGATGCTTCCAGCAGCTTGTCCGCCATGGCGTAAATCATAGTCACGCTCTGCGTACCGTGGTTAAGCGCTCTGCGCACCTTCTCAATGCTCCCGTACTTCTCCCGCAGCTTCACCGCGTACACCTTCCGGAGCGAATGGACGCCCACATTCTGGTCGAACCGGAACAGCCGAGCCGCCCTCTTCACATCCTGCCACACCGCCTGACGTGTCCGATGCCGGTTCTCGTCCGTTCTGGCGGGGAACACGTACACCGCCCCCGCCTGTTCCCGTAGCCGCGACAATAGCGGCTCCGGTAAGCCGACTTTCTTGCTCTTGCCTGTCTTACCCTCACGAACCCAAAACGACGGCTTGAGCTGCTCAGTCCGCAAATTTAGCACGTCGCTAACCCTCAGACCCGTGTGTAAACACACCTCGCAAACAAGCCGATTTGACGGCGTTAAAGCCGCCAAAACGTGTTTGACCTGTTCATCCAGTAAGTACTCAGTCGTCAAAGGCTAACCTCCCTTCCCTGATTTTTCTCAGACCGTCTCAGCTTACCCAAGACCCGACCAAACTACAGCCGCGCCGCTCCGCGCTTTCAATTCACAATCCGAAATCGGTCAACTCGCCAAAACGCTGAGGCTCTGGAGCGCTCCAGACCCTCTCACACCTTCAATGCGAAGCGCCCCTGCGCCCAGCCCACGAAAGGAGATATTATGCGAAAATACACCCGCAAGTCTTTCGACCTCGACGATGCCTCCCTCGCCATCGTCTCAAAGATAATCGACTTCTACTGCCTCCGGTTCGTTGAGAGCGAAGCCCCTGACGAGTCTGAAGCTGTCGCTCTGGCGCTCCTGTACTGGTACTGCAATCATGAGCAGTACGAACTGCAAGAAGCTCCGTTCTGATCGGGATGTCGCTTCTGTTGCACCGCTGGCGGTGCGAAGTCACCTGCACGCGCGCCGTGATGGATCACGTCGCGACGTTCCGGCGACTTACCTGTTGGCTCTCTTTTTGTAAAGCTTGCTTGTCAAAATGGGCTTTCGTCTCACGCACGCGCGTCCTTTTACTTGAATATAGGGACATTATTTCCCCACCTAAAATTTTCCATTTTTCCTGACCTTCTTACTCTCCGTAAGGCTCTCAGCCTTTTTTTCATTCAACCTACTGTGTCAGTAGGTTTATTTTCGTCTGAAAGTCTGGCGGGTTATGCCTCCGCCGTGCCAGACCACCTGTGGGCGAGTGGGGACCCGGGGGGGTGGCACAAGTACCACCCCCACCGCCCCACTTTCGCCCGCAGGCGGCCTGTCCCGTCTCCGGCGTCAGCCTTCCCTCGTCCCGACGCCCATATATAGACCACTCCCGACTCCGGCGGGTTGGCAGAGTCGGGAGTGGTCTTATTTTTCAGTTTAAGGCGCATAGAATGAAAAATTTGCGTTTTTTTTTTTGTGGTATAATAAAACACGAGGCGACTGCAAACGCTCAAATTTCGC
>CAYQWH010000183.1:0-3087 GCA_964421265.1 uncultured Oscillospiraceae bacterium
TCTTAGCGAACGGAGTGTGCGAACCCGCAAAGCGGGCGAGTGCGCGCAGTGAGCGGCAATAATCTCGGACAGCGATTGAAAATCGGTGTCCGGGATCTTTAAAGTTCAAACAAAGTTTGAACTTTACGGGGTATTTTTCCGAACTGGCCCCGGGGCACGTCGCCGGCAATTTTGCCGTCTGACAGGGTGATGACGCGGCGGCGCATGATGTTCACAATGCGGCTTGCGCTGGTGGCCATGATGACCGTAGTGCCGTGGCTGTTCAGCGCGCTGACGAGGTGCATCAGGTCCCAGACCGTGTCGTCGTCCACTCTGTCCGTCACCTCGTCCAGCAGCAGCACGGCGGGGCTGTACATGATGACCCGCGCCACGTCCACCCGCCGCCGTTCCGCCATGGTCAGGCCGCCGGCGGGGCGCTCCTCGCTGCCGGCCATGCCCACGAGGGACAGCGCCTTGGCCATGAGCATCTCCGTGAGCGGATCGGGCTTTGCGCGGCGCTTTGAGCGCGGCAGTATGTGTTTTTTATTGGGGACCAGGTTCTCCTGCACGGTTTTACCGTAGTCCAGCGACGGCGACTGGCGCACAAGTCCCACGGAGTAGCGCATACGCGCCCGCTGCTGTTTGCTGTACTTGGTCACGTCAATCCCGTCCAGGAGCACGGTGCCCTCCTCGGCGCTCAGTTCCCCGGCTATCAGCCGCAGCAGCGTAGTCTTCCCCGCGCCCCGGCTGCCCACCAGGAATATGAACTCCCCCTGCCGCGCCGTCATGGTGATGTCCCGCACCGCCACGGTGTTGTACTCCTTCGTCTTATATATCTTAGTGACATTCTCAAGCTGAATCATTGACACCACGTTACCTCGCGTAAAATATGTGGAACAAATGAAATTTGCGCCCCGTCCCCCGCTTGACATACCGTCCCCACCGTGATAATATGAAAGGAGACGCGCTCACATCACCCAATCTCCCCCGCAAAGCGAAAAGCCTCGCAGAGTTTCACGCAAAGCGTGAAATAAAATCAAATCCATTTTTTTCGGCGACTTGTCGTCGGAAAAAATACTTCTTAGCGAACGGAGTGTGCGAACCCGCCGCAGGCGGGCGAGTGCGCGCAGTGAGCGGCAGATTTCTCGAACGATACCCAAAGGGTAGCGTTCGGGAAAGGTCTTCCAAAGTTCAATCGGAGATTGAACTTTGCGCGCCTTTGCGCGTCTTAACATAATACGACCTCTTCCCGCCGATGGCGGTGCTCAGGCGCCGGTCAAGCTCCGCCGTCCGCTCAAGGAGCCGGCGGTACTGGAGCGACTGCTCCACTAAGGGCCGCTCGTCCTCATCCGGCACCACGTCCGGGTCCTTGAGAAGTTCGTGGAGCCTGATGGCGTCCTCCTCCGGGAACTGGAGGAGACGGCTGTCAATGCGCTCCTCTATGGCCGCCACGTCACGCAGCGGCGCGGCGCGCATATTTATCAGCATCCGGATCGACGTCTGGTCGCGCCTGTCGGCGGCGGCCAGCAGCTCCTTCGTCAGATCCGACACCTCCACAAGCTTTATGTACTGCTGCCGGCGCAGTCCGCGCATCTCGTCTATGGCGCCGGGCTTCATTTCGCCCCTCCGCTCTTGTCGCGGCTCGCCCGCTCCTGGGCCGCGTTACGCTCCGCCACGCGGAAGGTGTCGCGCAGATCCGTTATCATGGGGCGTATCTTCTCAAGCTCCTCCTTGTTCCGGCCGAACTTCACCCGCTGCATCTCGTAGGTGAAGAACTCGTACAGCCTGTGGAGCTGGTGGCTGACCGGATAATTCATGTTCAGGGTGTTGTCCAGGTAGCGGAGTATCTCAATGCTCCTGTCTGCCGAGGCGTCCAGCAGCGCGTAATCCTTCTGCTCCAACGCCATGCCGCACCGGTGCACCCGTTTGACAAGCTCGTCGTACAGTATGAGCAGCAGCTCCTCATTCGTCATGGTGTTCAGAGACTGCTCCCTGTAGTGCTGGTACCCTCTCGCGTCCATATGTCCATATCCTTTTCCAGGTCGCGGGCGGCAAAACCTTTATTTTTCGCCGCGACCTATTAATTTTTACGTTATTATTATCGACATAATATTTAGAAAGATAAGAGTTTCAAAAAATTTTTTATAACAGGAGGTACGGAGCGTGTATGTATAAGATAATCGCTGTCACAAACCAGAAAGGCGGTGTCGGCAAGACGACCACGGCTCTCGCCCTGATCGGCGCCCTCCGTGAGCGCGGGCGAAAGGTGCTGGGCGTGGATCTGGACCCCCAGGGCAGCCTCGGCTTCAGCGCCGGCGTGGATATTGAGAACTGCGACACCGTGTATGAGGTGCTCAAGGGCAAGATCGCCATCAAGGACGCCATAGTCTCCACCGACATGGGTGACTTCCTGCCGTCCAATATCCTCCTGTCCACGGCGGAACTGGAGTTCAACCTGCCGGGGCGGGAGTACCTCCTGAAGCACGAGATTGACAGGATCGCCCAGGACTACGACTGCGTTATTATCGACACGCCGCCGGCGCTGAACATCCTGACCGTCAACGCCTACGTGGCCGCCCAGGGGCTTATCATACCCATGGCGCCGGAGATACTCAGTCTGCTGGGCATATCCCAGATCCGGGACACCATCGAGACGGTGCGCCAGTACTACAACCCGGAGCTTAAGGTCATGGGCATCCTCCTCAACCGCTACAGCGCCAGGCTCAACCTGAACCGGGAGGTGGAGGAGATGTCCCAGGAGATAGCGAAACTCCTCGGCACGCGGGTGTTCAACACGAAAATCCGCCAGAGCGTGGTGGTGGCCGAGTCCCCCGCCCACGGCGAGAGCGTCATAACCTACGCCCCCCACTCAAAGCCCGCCCAGGACTTCATGGCGCTGCTGGACGAAATAATGGAGGAAAACGCGTAACATTCAATCTCCGATTCTCGCAAAATTCAATCTGACGATTGAATTTTGAAAGACCTTTCCCGAGCGCTACCCTTCGGTCGGTGTTCGAGAAAAATGACGCTCACTGCGCGCACTCACCCGCTGCGCGGGTTCGCACACTCCGTTCGCTAAGAAGTATTTTTTCCGACGACAAGTCGCCG
>CAYQWH010000184.1:0-3086 GCA_964421265.1 uncultured Oscillospiraceae bacterium
CAAAGTATTACTGCGCTTTCGCGCCTTTTTCTGACGGAAAATCCTCGCTCCCGCCGATTTAATCAGAGCTTCCTTACCGCGACTATATAAAAGGGATAGCTGTGCCTGTCCCAAGACGATGGAAGCGTCGTATTGGGGCAGCCCTGACGCAATCGCGACATGAGCATAGGACAGGGGCGGGGACGGACGGCGCCGGGGGTGAGCGCGCCGCGCTGTTTGACCTCTCGATGATTTCCGGCACGGTACCATCTTCGCGCGACTCGATGGGATGGCCGACGCTCTCATGGGGTTCAGCCAGCGGGACGAGAGTGATCTTCTCGGAGGGTGCTTTCTTCTTCGCGGCTGCCATGTCTTTGCGCCGCGTTCAAATGCTCTGAAAGCAGGAGACAAATCGCGGCCCGTTCGTTTGGGCTGCGATTTGTCCCTTTTTCACAAGCGGTATCCGTACACACGCAGATAAGATCCCAACCATCACGGCGTCTTGTGTAGTTTGGGAACGATATGTCGAGCGCCGCAAAGTCAGGCAATTTCCCGATAATTGTATCCTGAGCGCTTATTTAATCTGATGTTCTCAGAAGCTTGCCGCCGGTACAGACGATAGGACGGCGGAGCGAAGCTGTCAGATTGCGGCTTTCACCGTGTAACCGGACATGACGGGAGCGTGATTGCCTCACAGCCAAGCCACGGGGCGCATTTATCTCTGCCTCGATAGCGCGGAAGGGGTTATGCGTTTTAGCGCGGATACGGATAAACCGCGGAATAAATAACGCGTCTTATCGGAAAAACCTTGAAAAGGCCGAAAAATTTCTGTATAACAGAATGTAACGGAACCGGTCATACCGCCCGTGAAATGGAACTTAGAGGAGGCCAAAGATGAACAGAGAAAAAATTGTATCGGAGCTGTTCCGGATGCGGGATAAATTATATACCGCCACCCTGCGAAAGATCATTCCGACGGTAGAGGCTGACAGGATTATCGGGGTAAGGACGCCGGAACTAAAGGCATACGCCAGGATTCTGGTCGGTGACGAGGATATTTATGACTTCCTCTCCGGCCTACCGCACCGGTATTTTGAAGAGAACCAGCTTCACGCCTTTGTAATCTCACTGGAGAAGGAGTTTGACAGCTGCGTTTCGAGGGTGGAGTCATTTCTCCCGTTCGTGGATAATTGGGCCACCTGTGACCAGCTTTTACCAAAAGCCTTCAAAAAGGAACCGGAGAGGCTTCTTCCCTATATTCGGACGTGGATTCGGTCGGACAGGACGTATACAGTCCGGTTTGCCGTCGGGTTGCTGATGCGGTTCTTTCTGGACGAGAGGTTTGAACTTGAATATGCTGACATGGTGGCGGAAATCAGGTCGGATGAATATTACATCAATATGATGAGGGCGTGGTATTTTGCCACCGCGCTGGCAAAGCGGTATTCTTCTGTCCTATCCTATTTGGAGGAAAAGAGGCTGGATGACTGGACACATGACAGAGCAATCCGGAAAAGCGTGGAAAGCCGCCGGATCCCGGATGAACAGAAGCAATACCTGAGAGCGTTAAAAGCCGGAAGAGCCGTGAACTAAGCGCCGCGAAAGGTGAGGTGAAAATCGTCGGCGGGATTTATGACGACAGACTTCTTGTAAAGCCTGTAATACTGTTCCCGGATTAAAGGATTGAATCTGGGATACGCGCGCTTTTAACGCGGCACGGCGTCTCATAAACTCTTTAAAAAGAACCGGTATAAAAACCGCGCGCGGCTTTATACGGGGCGCGGAGGAAACGCTGTTGGCGGATGAGGCGGGCAGCAGGGAATTTCTGACGGGTTTATTTCAGGCGAAGTGTGAGGAACCGTCCGAGCGGAAAAGAAAGAAAAAGGATTTGTAAAGGAGTAAGCGGACAGATGGAAAAAGCGTTAAAAATACGGAAGGGTCTCAATTCCAACCAGATCAAGCTCATAGCGCTTGCGGCGATGACGCTTGACCACCTGGTCGGCGTGATCGCGCCGGGGTACCCGCGCGAGTGGTACTTCGTGCTGGCGCATATCATCGGCAGAATTGCCGCGCCGGTTTTCTGGTTCTTTATCGCCGAGGGGTACCACCACACGCGAAACATCAGAAAATACGCGCTTCGGCTTTTCGCGTTTGCGGTACCGGCGCATTTTGCGTACAATTTCGCGTTCGGGATCCCATTCGTGCCGTTCCGGACCTCGGTGTTCAACCAGACGAGCGTAATGTGGCCGCTGGCGTGGGGCGTTGTGGCCATATGGATAGCGAATAAAAACACGCTGAAGCAGTGGCAGAAGGTTCTGCTGATTGTGGGGATATGCGCCGTCACGTTCCCGTCCGACTGGAGCTGCATCGCGGTGCTGGCCATTGTGGGGATTGAGCAGCACAGAGGGAATATGTTAAGGCAGACGCGCGAAATGATGGTCTATGCCGCGATGTACGCGCTGATCTATTTTCTTTTTATCGACAAGCTCTACGGGATCCTCCAGCTTTTCGTCATCCTTGCCGTTCCGCTCTGGAAGGCGTATAACGGCGAGCGGGGCGAATGGAAAGGAATGAAATGGTTCTTCTACCTGTATTACATAGGCCATCTCATTGTATGCGGCGTAATAAGGATCCTCTTGCATGGAGATATCGGCGCGTGATCGCAGGATAAATCCGGCATGACCGCTTCAACGATAAAAGCGACGCCTCGCGCAGTTATTCACAAGGTCTGGGAGACTGCTCCGGATGCCGGGAATCGCGCGGCGGTAAAAGCGCTGAACCGGCAACACGACGGAGAGAGAAGCCTCGGTCACGTGGGCGCCGGCTCGCGACCCGCCGACTGCCGAGAGATAAATAATCTAACGCGTTAGCGGAACGGAAATATGTAAAATCGACCAAACGGGAACCGCACGGAGATATAATCTTGTGGAAAAAGCTGAAACGCGGTCTTGCGGGACTGTAAATTCCGCGCAAATGACTTGACAGCGTGAAAACGAAGTGATAAAATAAAACAGTGTTATAAAACACTGTTTTAAATGAGGAGGGGTGAAATTGGCGAAGCAGATTGAGGGCGTGTACGAGAGGGTGCTGGACTGCGCGAAGCGGGA
>CAYQWH010000185.1:0-3083 GCA_964421265.1 uncultured Oscillospiraceae bacterium
CATTGGCGGTGTTTGTGAAAGGTTTTTCAAAGTTCAATCGTAGATTGAACTTTGCGTAAAGCGGAGTGTGCGAACCCGCCAAAGCGGGTGAGTGCGCGCAGTGAGCGTCATTTTTCACAAACACCGCCATTGGCGGTGTTTGTGAAAGGTTTTTCAAAGTTCAATCGTAGATTGAACTTTGCCAGACTTCAATCGGAGATTGAAGTCTGATATGATAGATCGGTTGTCAGCGCCCTGTGGATCAGCGCGGCCATCTGCGCTCTTGTCAGGGAGGTGGTGGGGTTTAGCATCCTGTTCTGGTCGCCGATGATTATGCCCAGCTTGACGAGGGCGCCCACCGCCTCCACAGCGTAGGTGGACACGCGGTTGCCGTCGGCGAACCTGTCAAGGTCGGCTCTGGTGCCGGGCTCAATGTTGGCCTGGAGCCTGAGGCAGCGGTACAGGTACAGCGCCGCGTCCTGGAAGCTGACGGCGTAGGTGGGGTAGAAGTAGCCGCTGCCGCCAAGGACGCCAATGGACTTGGCCGAGGCTATGGCCGTGGCGTAATAGGCGCTGACGGGTATGTCGGCGTAGCTGGTAACGCCCGCCTCCGGGAAGGAGAACGCCCTGGAGAGCATCAGAATGTAGTCGCAGCGCAGCGTGCTCGCGGCGGGACTGTACTCGCTGTCCCCGGTGCCGTACACCGTGCCGTAGCAGCGCAGGAAGTCCACCGACTGCACCGCCCAGGCGTGGTTGGCCATGTCGCTGAAGTACCGGGATGAGTAGGGGATGGTGACGGAGACGCGCACGTAGCCTGTGGCCGTGTTGCCGCTGGCGTCCTTCGCCTCGTAGTATATGTACGCGTAACCGGAGTAGCGCGCGCGGGGCACGAAGGAGACGCGGGACAGGTCCTCCGGCGCGTAATAGCGGCTGTCGTCAAAGACGCTGTAATCCGTGGGGGACACGTAGTCAAGGAAAAGCCCGCCGCACCCCACGTCGGGGGACGTGAGCCTCACCGTGGACAGGTCGTCCGACAGCGCCGTGGCCACGGCGTCGCGGAACTCGTCTCCGGTGAGCTGCGCCGCCGCGCCGGTGGTCGTCCGGTATATGTTCTCCGCGTCCGACGGGCGGGAGACGACGATAATCAGGTTGGCCAAAAACGCGCCGTTCTTCACGTCCGTGCCGGTGAAGCCTATGTAGACGGTGCCGGTGTAGCTGTCCGACGCGGTGAAGGAGACGCCCTGGAAGGCGTTGGCGGAACTGACGAAGGAGTAGGTGTTGGCGGTGTTGACGAGGGAGCCGCTGGCGGCGCGGAGCTGTCCGGCGGAACTGTCGGGCAGGTCGCTGAACTTGACGGAGCGGATGTCGTTGCCCGTGACGGACACGCTGGCCTCGCTGAACTTCTCCGGGTCCAGCAGCAGCGTCTGCCCGGAGTACAGATAGTAGTAGACGGCCGGCAGCGAGGCGGTGCCCACGGTGCCCACGTTCACGGTGACGACGCCGCCGAAGGTCTCGCCGCTGACGTTGTAGCCGGTGAAGGGGATGGCGAAGGTGCCGGTGTAGCCGGAGGCCGCCACGAAGCACAGGTCACTGATGGGGTTGGTGCTGCCGGAGTAGAAGAAGGATCGTCCCGTGGGGGCCAGATCGCCGCCGTAGTAGACGCCGCCCTCATAGGAGGGCTGGGCGCTGAGCCGTATGCAGCTCAGCTCAAGGCCCGTGGCCGCAAGACTCGCGTTGTTGAAGTCCTCCGGGTCGAAGTAGAACCTGCCGTCGCGCTCGATGGTGTACGTCAGGTCCCCGGCGGCGCTGACGGTGATGACGATCTCGCCGGTGAACTTGGCGCCGTCGGCGCTGACGCCGGTGTAGGCGAGAGTCACCGCGCCGGTGAAGTCCTCGTCGGCGGCGAAGTATATGCCGCCGATGGCGTTGGACGCGCCGGACAGATAGTACTCGGTCTTCAGCGCCGCCTCCCCGTAGCCGCAGTACAGCACGCCGCTTTTGGAGGAGGGCAGCGAGGTGAAGGTGATGTAGTCAAGCTGGCTGCCCGTCTCCCGCTTGGACGCGGCGGAGAAGTCGTCCGGGTCAAAGTACACGCTGCCGCCGGAGTGGGTGTCGTAGCGGATGGTGTAGTCGGTGTCGCCGGACTGGTTCACGACGGTGATCACAAGGCTGCCGTTGATGGTGTTGCCGTTGATGTCGTATATGGTGAACCCCACGCCCACGGTGCCGCCGAACTGGCTGTTGGGCACGAAGGTTATCTTGTCGATGGAGGGCGAGCCGGTCACAGAGTACTTGGCGCCCTCGGACACCTCGCCCTCGTTGATGGCGCCGGTCACGTAGTTGTAGTAGAGGGTGCCGTAGAAGGAGGAGGGGGGCGTGAAGGTCACGGAGTCGGCGGAGCAGTTGTTAATGTTCCGGGAGATTGCGGTGAAATCCGCCGCCGACAGCTTCAGCGTCTCCGTGCTGTAGACGGTGTAGTAGAGCTGCGTGTCCGACTGCTTGTCCACGGTTATGGCTATCTGGCCGCTGTAGGACTCGCCGTTCTCCGCGTAGGCAACGTAGCTGATGAGGGCGGTGCCGGAGAAGTTTTCCCGGGGCACATAGGTGATATTGGCGAGGCTGGGGCTGGCGGCGTAATAGTACCGCTCCGAGGAGGACACGCCGCTGCCCGTGTTGGCCTCGGACTTGTAGCCGTTGTAGAGGGTGCCGGAGGACACCGCCACGGCGAGACCCGTCACGTAGGACAGGGTGCTCCCCGTCAGGGAGGCGCAGCCGGAGGCGATAGTCTCAGCGACGGCGGACAGACTGTACTCGCTGCCGGACATCTCGCAGCTTATGTAGGAGTACTCGTTGAGCACGACCTTGATGGTGGTGGAGGCGGTGTAGCCGCCCCAGGCGCAGGTTATGACCGCCTCGCCCTCCGCCACGCCCGTGACGGTGCCGTTGGCAACGCGCACGATGGACGGGTTGCTGCTCTGCCACGTCAGATCGGAGGCCCCCGTGGGCTGGCAGTCGCCATAGGAGGTGGTGGACAGCGTCTCGCGGGTGCCGATGTACAGCGTGTCCTTCCCGGCCACAAGGCGCATCCCCGACACGGTGATCCG
>CAYQWH010000186.1:0-3058 GCA_964421265.1 uncultured Oscillospiraceae bacterium
CGAATCCGGCGGCATTCTCACCGGCAAGGGACTGTCTTATGGCGGCTCCCTGGCGAGGACGGAGGCGACGGGCTACGGCCTGTGCTACTTCACCGACGAGATGCTCCGCGCCAACGGCAAGAGTTTCGAGGGCAAGACGGTGGTCATCTCCGGCTCCGGCAACGTGGCCCTCTACGCGTGCCAAAAGGCCACGGAACTTGGCGCGAAGGTCGTCGCCATGTCTGATTCCAGCGGCTACATTTACAACCCCAACGGCATTAGCTTCCCGGACATCAGGCAGCTTAAGGAGGTTGAGCGCAAGCGTATCCACGAGTATGTGGCGCTGCACCCCGATACGGTATTCACCGCCGGCTGCGGCGGCATCTGGACCATCCCCTGCGACATCGCCCTGCCATGCGCCACGCAGAATGAGATTGACAAGGCAAGCGCCGAGGCTCTCGCCAAAAACGGCTGCTTCTGCGTCTCCGAGGGCGCGAATATGCCGTCCACGCCGGAGGCCATCGAGGTCTATTTCGCCAACAATATGCTCTACGGCCCCGCCAAGGCCGCTAACGCAGGCGGCGTCGCCACGTCCGGTCTGGAGATGAGCCAGAACTCCCAGCGCTATAGCTGGACGTTCGAGGAGGTGGACTCCAAGCTGAAGGGTATCATGAAGAACATATTCGAGTCCTGCGACTCCGCCGCGAAGGAGTACGGCAAGCCGGGGAACTACATGGCGGGCGCGAACATCGCCGGGTTCCTCAAGGTCGCCGAGGCCATGAAAGCACAAGGCTGCGTGTGAGCGCGGCTCGGTCGGCTGAATCCGTCAGTGTGATAATATGAAGGGGAGGGGCGTCATACACGCCCCTCCCCCCTGTTTTATCTTCCCGCGTTTGCCTTCTCGCGTTTGCCTTCCCGCGTCAGCTGTACTGTGCTCTCTCGCCGCCGATATATTTCGGGCGCGTGCGGGCGCAGAGGAGGATCGCGTGGCCTATGTGGTCAATGGTCAGGCGCGCGGGCACCGCCACGTCCCGCAGGTGCATACCTATCAGCGTGTCGCCGATGTCCATGCCCGCGTGGGCCTTTATGTGCTCCACGGCGGCCGGCGACGCGAACGTCTGCCACGCGGCGGTGGCGAAGGAGCCGCCAGCTTTCGGCTTCGGCACCACGGCAACCTCCTCGTAGCCGTACCTCTCGGCGCAGTCGCGCTCCACAATGAGGGCGCGGTTCAGGTGCTCGCAGCACTGGGCGGCCAGATAAACGCCGCGCTCACGCAGCTCCGGGTAGATGCCGTCCAAGACGGCTTTCGCCACGTCGGGGGCGGAGGCTTTGCCGATCGTGCCGCCGGTTATCTCCGACGACGAGCAGCCGACCACGAAAATATTGCCCGGCGACAGCTTAGCGACGTCCAGCAGCTCCGTTACGGCTCTCCGGGACTGCTCCGTTATCTCATCCAACGCTATGTCCATCAGAATCTTCTCCTTTCATACCGCTCCTTCACCGCGCGTTAATCCGGCGCGGAGGGGGCGGTTCACGCGTTTCTCAGATAGATTACGAACCGCACAAGAATGGCGGCAAGTTCCGCTCTCGTGGCGCTGCCTTGGGGATTTAGCAGGCCGCCGCCGCCGTGTATTATCCCCTCGTCCACCGCCCACTCCATGGCGATGAGGGCGTAGTCGGAGATGTCGGCGCAGTCGGCGTAACCGTTCACGCTGCCCCTGTCCGCGCCAACGTAGCCCAGCTTGGAGGCGAAGCGGTAGAGCATTGTGACCGCCTGTTCCCGCGTCACGTCGCCGTCCGGCGTGAAGCCGTCGCCTGTGCCGTTCACCACGCCGAGGGCGTCCGCCCACGCAACCGCGTCGGCGTACCACGCGTCCTCGGGCACGTCGCCGTACCGGTCAGCGCCCGTCCCCGCGTCAGGCTCCCCGCCCAGCCTCCACAGTACCGTGGCCAGCGTGCCGCGCGTGGACGTGGCGTAGGGCGAGAACCGGTTATCGCCCGTCCCTCGGAACAGACCGAGACCCGTCGCCGCCTCCACCTCCGCGCGGAACCAGTCGCTCTCCGTCACGTCGATGTAGTCCGTATCCATGTCGATGGTACCGTCGGCGGCGACACTCGCCAGCACCGCGCCGTCGGCGGCGTACAGGGACAGAGTGAAGTCGCCGTCGCCGGTTTTCGCGGCCACGGAGTATGTCCCGTCGGGCATGGCGCGCGTGGTAATCGTCGCGCCGCCGCTCTCCTCCGTGGTCACCGTGGGGCTGACGGAACTGTCGCGCCTCACCTGCGGCGCGGTGGTGTAATACGTCTCCCCGTCCAGCGTCACGCGGTACAGGGCGTAGAACGTCACCGAATCTGTCAGGGTGAACGGCTCCTCGCCGTTATACATATCGAAGTCGCCCGCCAGCGCGCTTCCGAAAAGCTCCGAGGAGGTCATGGGCGACGGGGCGGCAGCCGTTATCCAGCACGCGAATTCCGCGTCATCGGAGTAGTCCGCGCCCTCGTCAAGGGCGAACACCGCGCCGACGGTGGAACTGAGCGCCGTTGCGCCGGAGGGCGTGACGGTCGTCACGGTCACGTCCTTGCCCACGTCGCGCAGGAGCACGACGCTCTTCGTCCTGTTGGTGGCGTAATCTATGGCGTTCACCGTTACCGTCGTGTGGCTCCCCGCGTATTCCGCCAGATTGAAGGTGGCCGTCAGTTCGCTGTCGGCGGTGGTCGCCCTCGCGAGAATGTTGTCCTGTTCGTCGGTTATGGCGACGCCCATCAGGGCAAAGTTGTCGCCGGCGGCGACTGTCAGGGTGCCGGAAGTCTCGTCGTAGGACGCGCTTACCGTCGGCGCGGTTGAGTCGATGGTCACGTCAAAACTCCAGCAGCCGTACTGGGTGGTGCCGTCGTAGGACAGCACCGCGTCGAAGCTGACGTGGGCGACCGTGCCGTCGGGCAGGATCTCCGCGCCCGTCTCGGAGCCGTCGGCGGCGTAGTCGTGGTCAAGGCCGTCCCACCTGTAGGACGCGTAGCTTGCCCAGCCGTAGAGGGAGTCGTAAGTCGCCTTGGGCGTGTAGTTCAGCTCGTCCCGGTA
>CAYQWH010000187.1:0-1514 GCA_964421265.1 uncultured Oscillospiraceae bacterium
CTGTCTGTTTTCTCCTTTATATGTAATACTAATCCCAAATTAAAAGATTTAATTTAGGATACGCACGCTTCGCGTGCCCGTGCCGCGCTTTTACGCGGCGCGCCGTCTTATAAGTTCTTTACGCGCCTTCGGCACCTTGCGTAAAAGCTTTAAAGCTTTTTAAAAAGAATTATGGAAGTTCCGATTAAATCGGCAAGTTGCCGACAGCGCGGGATTATCCGTCAGAAAAAGGCGCGAGAACGCGGTAATACTATGTGTATTTAAAGTTCGAGCAGCGCGTTTCTGGCGGAAAAGACCCGCCGTCAGCCGTAGGCGATTTATTCGGAGCTTCCTTAGTATAATATAAATAACGCGCCGTCACGGTCAAAGTCAGACGCGCCTGACCGGGCGCCTACTCCCGGACATATCCGTCGGCGTCAAACTTATAGGTCACGCCGTCAATGGTAACACGGCGGTTGACGCAGAAGCCGCCGCTGCGGAGCCTGTAGCGGAAGCCGTTCTCATCCGCGACCCAGCCCTCAGGCGTCACGCCGTTCACGCGGAGCGACGCGGACACCTCGTCCCATGAACCGACGTCCACGAAGTGCCACCACTCGCTGGGCATCGCTATGAACCCGGCGCTCTCCATATATCCCATAAGGCGATCGGAGCTTTCGTTATTGCGCGTGACGGCGGAGTAGGCGCTCAGATCATGGATGGAAGTCTGCGCCTTCAGCTCCATGCCGTTCCGCTCCAGCGTCACGTCAAGCGCCGCGCCGATATTGTGATAGGAGACGTCGCTTGCCAGGAACGAGTCCAGACTGTCGCCCATCAGGAGCCCATATGTCAGGTACTGTCCCTCGTAGCTCTCCTCCGCTGACTCCTCGTCCTCGGGCAGATCGCCCTGAAGCTCGGACAGGAGCGGCACATCGGGCATCTCCTCCTGGACGGCTCCGCTGTACGTCCAATCCGGCACCGGATCGTCAAGAATCTCACTGGTCCAGTCGAAGAGATCATAGGTGGCGGACAGCGGTCTGAAAGCGTCCACAACCTTCAGCCTGTACCCGTCGGCGCGGGCACTTAACGCGGCCGTCACAAGCTTCCGCGCCGTCGGATAGAGCATGGGCGCCAGGAACTCGCCGGAGGACAGTACCACATTGCCGTAGCCGTTGACCACGGTGCCGGTCACGTGGTCAATGGCGTACCCGTGTACCGTATAGAGCGACGAATAGCTGTTCGCTATATCGTAGGATACCAGATCGCCCAGATAATCCGGCAGATTTATAAGACAGTACTCGCTGTCTATGTAACCGTAACCGTCCGGAAAACGCACATAGAACATACCATCCGTCTCGTCCAGCACGCAGTACGCGCCCTCGGTGGTGGTGCCGATAACGTCGGCGCGATCCGGCGCGGCGTAAATGTCGAGGGCGCACACCGTCCAGACCGTGGCGTACAGGGGCGTGGCGGTGGCGGTAACAGAGAACTCATTGGACACAAGAACGCCGTTCGGCAAAGACCCGCCACGAGCCGTT
>CAYQWH010000187.1:1524-3020 GCA_964421265.1 uncultured Oscillospiraceae bacterium
TCCGAGAAGGATTGGAGCTTGCCTGTGTCGTACACGAGAGCGTCACCTTGCCCGTACTCACCCACCGTCTCCCACTCGCCGCCGTCCGTGGACAGCTCCAGGGCATATCCCTCAGCGGGAACCTCGGACCAGGAGAGCGTGTACCGGTTGTGCCCCAGATCCGCTGCGGTCAGGGACAGATCCACTTCCAGGAAGTCCTCGCGACGGACGGACACGGCGACAGTGCCGGAGCCGAGTATGCTCATCCGCTCCTGCTCAAACCTGCCGTCCACAACAAACGTAAGCCCGGAACCGTAGTCCGGTACCTGCAGATCCCACTCCCCAAGGTGCAGAGTGACCTCGCCGCCGTCCGTCTCCTGGAGAACTGTCAGCTTCTCCCACTCGTCCCGGAGACAGACGCTGTATGTATCGCCCTGAACACCATCCCAGAAGAGCGTGACAGCGCCCTCCGCCGGATCGACATTGGCGGTCAGGTTCCGCGCGTCCGGGTTGCGCATCCGGAACGTCACCACGGCGTCGGTATCCCCCTCCCGGCTCAGTTGGCGGCCAAAAACGGTCAGATATTTAATGGAGCCGACAGTAAGCGTAAGCTCCTCCTCCGGCAGCTGCGGCACACGGCAGTTGTTCACGGCAGTGCGCCCGTTGTAAAGCCGCGCGCCGTCGGATACACGCGTTATTGACACGGAATAGCCGTCCACCCCGGCGACCTTGTCCCAGGACAGCACCGCGCCCCCGTCCTCCTCCATGGTCAACGTGAAATCCATGTCCTCAGGCATACCGCTCTTCGCCGACATATACGGCACAGCCACCAGAAGCATAGCCGCCAGCAGGAGCACACCCGCCACAGACATGAGAATAATTGCCAGTGTATATCGCCGCCTCATATTATCAACCTTTCGCATAAGGTACCTACCATTATAAGCGCCTTCCCACCGTTTTTCAAGTGTTTTCACGCTTTCAGTCCGCCAAAAATACGGATACTCAGCAAGCCGTAAAACAAGTACGCGCCATAAGTCGGCGCGCGCGGACGGAATCCGTATGGGAAGGTTCACAGTTAATAAAAAAGCAAAACAGCGTTTTAAGGCGAATAGACCGCCGGCCCACTATTCCGCGATATTGTGGAACAGCCTGAACGCTCTGACAATGCGTAATCCTGCGCATAAGGCAAGTTCCCGACTGTCGGATTTGATTCCGATGGTCGGGAACTTTTGTATACTGTTATACTGGAAATTGTTATTTCCGATTCGGTTTTCTTTTAATCGCCAGCAATTTCATATAATCATCAAATTCAGCAGTATCGATTGGTTCAAACATTACCCATTTCCCGTCACGATAGGTTTTTGCTTCATCATATTGCCTGCAAACAGCGTCAGAAAGAGTATCTCTTATATTTTCAAATTTTGCTCTTTCATCTTTTCCAAAGATTATCATGAAACCAACACAATTACTTTTTGCGTATAGGGAGCAGAGTGTTTTACCTCCTCTACGATATTTAT
>CAYQWH010000188.1:0-3015 GCA_964421265.1 uncultured Oscillospiraceae bacterium
CTCGCTCCAGTTTGTAATCTCCCCGGTATAGATTTTGGATACGGTACCAAGATCGAGGCCCTCCACAGGGTTGTCGGAATTAACTATGATGGCAATGCCATCCAGCGCAAGGACCGTCCCTGTCAGGCCACGAGATATTTCCTCATCCTTCAGGTTGCGGCTGGAGAGGCCGATGTCACAACGCCCCTCAGCTACCGCCGTGATCCCGGTACCGGATCCGGTTGGATTGTACGTGACGGTCACACCGCTGTTGTTGTTTTCAAATGATTCTCCCAAAGCGCCTATAACTGTCTCCATAGACGTTGAGCCGTCCGTAGCTACCGTTCCGCTGAGCGCGTTCCCGGAAGCGCCTTCCTGCCCACAGCCTACCAGAGCCGCCAGGAGAAGCGTCAATGCCATGATGATACCTGCTTTTTTCATATTCTTATGTACTCCTTCGTGTTTTTTGAGGATTTTAATCCTGTAATTTATATTGTAATTCCCGATTGTCAAGTCTGAAACCAGGGTTTTGTCAAATGTATGTAAAATTATTTGATTTATACCGCTTATTGATGAAACGCTATAACCGATAGGCTTACACGCCGTATGGTTCCGAATATTTATGGTCTTCCGATTTAGCTTGCCAGACGAAAAGATCTAGTCGCCTCACCGTCTCGCACGCCTTGCGCATGAAAATTATAATTGACATAAAGCTGAAATATGGTTCAATATTCAAATATATTGCAAGGAATATCTGACAGAATCATCCAATAACCGTCAGTCGGGAAAGTTAAGCGCAGTTCATCTGATATTATCGCCAAGACAATTCGCGCGGCGATTACAGGCAGCTATGTGTTTAAGATATATCAGATTATATCGAGCAGAAACGGTGCGGTTTCGGGCGCTGTTGCGCAGGTCGCCGGGAAACGGGATTCATTCTTTGCCGAGGTTACGCGTACTGTTCACGCGTCAGGCAGTGGATTTCATACTTGACACCGGTGAGAAAAGCGGGTATAATATTAAAATTATTATAATAAGGAGAATGTGCAAATGACCGGATCCAACAGGTACAGAATGAGCATGAAACGTCTGGAGGAGCTGAAGGAAGAGCTTTACTATTTACAGACGGTAAGAGAGAAAGAAGTTGCGGAGCAGATAAAGGAGGCGCGTTCCTTCGGGGACCTGTCCGAGAACAGCGAGTATGACGAGGCAAAAACAGAGCAAGGTAAGCTATATTCACGTATAGCGGAGTACCAGGATCTCATTGAACACGCGGAAATAACAGAGGAGAGCGATGACCTTGACAAGGTCGGTATTGGCAGTCTCGTGACAGTCAAGGATTTGGAGACTGGCGAAACACTTTCTTACAAAATTGTCGGCAGCCAGGAAGCGAACCCAATGGCCGGCCGTATTTCCGATGACTCGCCATTCGGACGCGGGCTTTTTGGACATGGTGAGGGAGAAATCGTAGGAGTAGAGGCTCCAATAGGCACAATGCGGTTCGAGATACTTACCATAGAGAGGGAGAACTAAGGCGTAATGACAGAGAATAACGTAGAGGCCGAGCAGGAAGAGCTTTCGGAAATATTGAGGGTGCGCAGGGAAAAGCTTCAGAACTTGCAGCAGGCCGGGAATGACCCATTCAGAATTACTCGTTTTCAGAGAACGGCACTCTCCGGAGATATAAAGGACAATTTTGAATCCATGGAGGGCAATACTGTAGCCATCGCGGGCCGCATAATGGCTAAACGCGGTATGGGCAAGGCGATTTTCGCTGATATACAGGACGGCCAGGGACGGATACAGATTTATGTCCGGCTTGACAGTGTAGGGGAGGAAGCACTTGCGTCGTTTAAAAAGATGGATATTGGCGATATCATAGGCGCGGAAGGATACGTATTCAAGACACGTATGGGCGAGGTGTCAGTACACTGCGAAAAGGTGCAGCTCCTCGCGAAATCGTTGCGCCCGTTGCCTGAGAAGTTCCACGGTCTGACCGACAAGGAGATGCGTTACCGCCAGCGTTACGTTGATCTCATAATAAACCCTGATGTAAAACGGACGTTCCAGCTTCGCAGCGCGTTTATCAAGTATCTGCGCAACTTTTTGGATGAAAGAGGCTTCATTGAGGTCGAGACTCCGGTGTTGAACACTATATCCGGCGGAGCGACGGCACGTCCGTTCATTACTCATCATAACGCGCTGGACATTGATATGTATATGCGTATAGCGACGGAACTCCCATTGAAACGTCTCATCGTCGGCGGCATGGAGCGCGTGTATGAAGTAGGCCGTATTTTCAGGAACGAAGGCATGGATACCCGCCATAACCCCGAGTTTACGTCTGTGGAACTTTATCAGGCATATGCGGATTTCAACGACATGATGGACATTTTCGAGGAGTTACTGTCCGGCGCGTCAATGGAGATCTTAGGGACATATAAGATAGACTGGCAGGGAGAGACGATTGACCTTTCGCCCGGATGGCCGAGGCTTACTATGGCGGAGGCTGTCAGGCGGTACGTTGGCGTAGACTTTATGGCTATAGGCAGTGATGCCGACGCCGTATCAGCCGCTGAATCCGTCGGTGTGGATATGAGCGGCGTGGACAAAACCTGGGGGCACGCCCTTTATGAGAGCTTCGACCAAAAGGTTGAGGAGCGCCTGATACAGCCTACATTTATAACCCACCATCCCGTGGATGTCAGTCCGTTGGCAAAACGGAGCGCCACAGATCCGCGTCTTACCGAACGTTTTGAACTGTTTATTTGCCGGAGCGAGATGGGCAACGCTTTTTCAGAGCTGAACGACCCCATCGATCAGCGCGAACGTTTCCAGAAAGAGGTGGAGGCCCGGGCAAGGGGCGATGACGAGGCAGGCATGATGGACGAGGATTTTTTGAACGCGTTGGAGTATGGTATGCCTCCGACGGGCGGGCTTGGAATTGGCATAGACAGGTGCGTCATGCTTCTCTCCGGCAGTGACTCCATCAGAGATGTAATTCTGTTCCCGACGATGAAGCCGCTTGAATAATCG
>CAYQWH010000189.1:0-1361 GCA_964421265.1 uncultured Oscillospiraceae bacterium
TTGTCAGAACCAGAAGCAGAACATCAGCGGGACGCGGTACGTGATGCCGTCGCCGTCCACCTTGTCGTTATGCACGTTGATGTACTGCACCTCCACCGCCACCTGGAAGAACCCGTTGGAGAAGTCCTTCTGGAAGTACGGCTTCGCGTAGAAGCCCAGGTACCGCGTGGACGCTCCCGTAGTGGAAATCTTGGGGCCGGCCATCCACTCCGTGTGGAAGTCCATGATGCCGCCCGCGTGCTGTGCGTCCGTCGGCGCGTATGTGTCGTTTGCTAGGATGAGCGTTCCGTTCGCGTCGTGCGCCCACTTCGCCTGCGCGTTCAGTCCGAACGAGTACGACGTTCCCGCCAGGCGGTGGGAGATTCCCAGCGCCAGCGCGTTCATCACGCCCTTCTCGTTGATCCCGTCGTAATGGTCGCCCGAATAGAAGAAGCGGTCCTCGAACGTGATCGGCCATCCCGCCACCGCGTCCGTAAGTCCCGACACACCGACATAGTGCGCGAACGCCGTCTTCTCCCATGTGGAGGCCTCGGCTGTCTTCTCATCGAATACGGTAGCCTCCGCGTCGCGCCAGCGGATGTCGTACGTCACGTTCAGCCTCACGCCCCTGATGAGCGTGGGCAGGTCTGCCTGCACGAACGCCTCGGAAAAGAACCTCTTGGTGTAGTTGTCCTCATACGCCCAGGTTTCGTTCCTGCCCGTGTAGTACTCGTTGTGGAAGCCGCCCACGAACGTGACGTTGTAGCGGAGCCACTTGTAGGAGGCCATGACCTTTGTCTTCTTGAACAGCACGTCCCACGCGTTCGCCTCCGTCCAGTCATACCCGCTGGAGGGCGGCAGGACGGGAATTCCCGCGAACAGGCGCAGTCCCGTCAGCGCGCCGCCGGCCACGTTCATGTTCGGCACCCACTCAAGGCCCGTGATATGCATGCCCCAGTCGCGCATGGCCAGGTCCGCGATCCTCTGTCCGCCCATGGCGTATCCGTTCAGGATGAAGCCGCAGTTCCACTCCTCGAATTTGCCCGTGTGCAGGATCAGCTGGTCCTGCCACATGGAGACCCGCACGTTCGCCTGGTGGAACATCGTCTCCGTCAGATCCGTCACGTCCGGGGTGTTGTTGTACCACTCGCCCAGCGCCGCGTCCAGCCGCACGCCCGTCGCGAACGAAACAGGGCCTACTCCGCCCGTCACGTTCAGCTCCGTGCGCCCGTTGTAGAAGCTTCCGAACTCCGCCTCGGGCTCCGTGTGCTCCCAGTCGTCCGTGTCGGTCGTCTTGTAAATCTGCTGTCCCACGCCGAAGTTCGTGTAGTCCATGTAGCCGTGGAACGAAAGGTTCTGCGCGCTCAGCGCCGCTCCCGCGA
>CAYQWH010000189.1:1461-3014 GCA_964421265.1 uncultured Oscillospiraceae bacterium
CTCCATGTCGTCGCAGGACACGCACAGAAGCGCAAGCGGCGGAAGGAGCGCGGCAAGGAGCAGCCCCCGTAATATATTCTTTCTCATATTCACTTCCTCCTTACCTTTCCAGACTAGAAGTTGAATACGATTCCGAGGGGAACGCGGTACTCAAGGCCCCAGTTCGTGTCGTCCTCGTTGGAGGTCAGCGCGTACTCCACCTTGAGTCCGAGCCTGACGTAGCCGTTCTGGAGGTTGTACTGAATGTACGGGTTCGCCAGCACGTTCAGGTAGTTCGCGCCGAGTCCGGCGTTCGTCTCAGGCGCGGCGAGGAAGCCCATGTCTCCCATGTCCTGCTCGTCGTCAAGATACGCGCCCGAAAGCCCGTGGCTGTCGTTCTGGAACGCCGTTCCCCGCGCGTCCACGCCGTAGCGTCCGCTCAGGCTGAAGCCCGCCGACCACGCCGTGCCGGAGAACTGGTGCTGCCCGGCCACGCCCAGCTGGAACGCGAGGAGCTTCTCGCTGTCGGCCAGGTAGTCGTCGTGCGCGTACCAGAAGCGCAGCTCCGCCTGGAGCGGCAGCGCCTCTATGAGGGAAAGCCCCGCGCCCACCATCGCGCTCACCATGAACGAGAACGGCTCCTCCGTGCCGCCGTCCAGCTTCGTGTACTCCGCGTCGCGGTAGCGGAAGTCCGCCACCGCGTTCAGATCCACGCCCTCGGCAAGGCCCCGCAGATCCGCGCCCACGAACGCCTCTCCGAACGCGCTCTTCGTGAACGCTTTCCAGTCCGTGTCGTATGTGGCGCTGCCCGCCTCGTCATACGCCTGCACGCCCGTGTAGTACGTGCCGGGCCTCCAGCCCGCGGAGAGCGTGATGTCGCTGTCGGCCAGCTTGAACGCCGCCGCGATGTTCACTTTCTTGTACAGCACCTTCCACTGGTTGCCCACGATGTCCGGGTTCACGCCGTTCCCGTTGCCCGGCAGGATCGGAAGTCCCACCAGGAAGCGCAGCCCGGACACCGCGTAGGGGGTCACCTCCAGCGCGGTGTAGTGCTGTCCCATCGTGCCGGACGCGAAGTACCGCGCCACGGAGTCGTCGAACACGTACCCCTTGGGGATGTAGTCCGCGTCGAAGTCCTCGAATTTTCCCGTGTACACCTTGATCTGGTCGTCAAAGAAGCCGATCTTCATGTTGCCCTGGTAGAACGGCGTGCCGTCGTAGTTGTCGGTGCAGTCCACGTACACGTCGTCTCCCTCGTCTCCCGCGCCGGCGTTGAGCTTGACGCCCAGGTTGAACTCGAAGTTCGCCGCCGTCACGGTCAGATCCACGACTGTCTCCGCCGTGGAAAGCACGTTGGCCGCGGGGTCGCTGTGGTCGCTGTCGTCGAGCGTCTCGCTGTCCCAGAATGACTGCCGCACGCCGTTGGCGCTGTAGTCCAGGTTTCCGCGCAGCGTCACTGTCTGCGCGGACGCGAGCGCCGCGCAGCAGATCGCCGCCAGCCCCGCCGTTATCTTGTTCAGTTTCATTCGTCCTTCTCCTTTCTTTCCTTTTCGCTCTCTCCGAATTGTTACGAT
>CAYQWH010000190.1:0-2995 GCA_964421265.1 uncultured Oscillospiraceae bacterium
ACCGGTCTGCCGAAAATTTCAGTTTAGCGGGGACAACAAACTAAACACGACTTTTGAAAGCGCCTGGAAACAGGCGCTTTTTACGTATGACGGGTGTGCCTGTGTTCTGTGGCGAAAGTCCATGAGAGCCGCCAGGCTGTTCGGGCGGTTGATGATTGCAATCGCGCAGCCGTTTCTTTAGGACGGCTTTGTCGGGACAGATTTTCAGATTATTTGAAATTAAATCAACAGGGCGCGAAATCCCGCCGAAGCGTGAATTATTCTTCGCGGCCTTGCGGAACCTTCGCTCATGTGCTATAATTATGGCAGTTCAGCGAATCAGGATTGAGCGGAGGAAGTTATAGATATGCGCGACTGTATATTCTGCAAAATAGCTGACGGGACTGTACCCTGCATGAAGGTATATGAAGATGAACACACATTTTCATTTATGGATATTGCAGAAGATGTTGACGGTCATATACTGGTTGTTCCCAAGGTACACAAGAAGAATATATTGGATTGTGATGAAGAAACCCTAATAAATCTTATGAGGACAGTAAAAAAGATATCAAATCATTTGACGGACAACTGCGGTTATGATGGTGTAAATATTCTCAGCGCAAGTGACGAAAGCGCGGGTCAATCAGTTCCCCATTTCCACATTCATATTATTCCAAGGAGAAAAAATGATGGAATCGATGCTTGGCCTAAGCTTGATGGAGCAAAAGAGGAAATAACCGAAATCTGGGAAAAGATAAAGTTGTGGACTCCGACTTGACGAGATAACAAAGCAAACACGTTTTTTGGAAGTGCCTTTAGCCAAGGCGCTTTTCTCACGTCCGATTTTCGGAGTTTATGAGGATTGGATACACTCAAAGGCAAACAAATCATGGTCTGGGCATTCATGGGCAGCGCCCGGATGCATGAAGCTCCGCGCGACAACACAGACAGGCGCGGAATATGTTCCCCCGGCGTTTCGGCGTATACGCTGATATGTCTTAGCCGGATGGATATAGTCGGCGCGTTTGCCCGCGATTACGCAGGACGCGGTTCGCGCGAGAACCCGGGATAATCTGCTTTTGATATGGCGGTCAGCGTATCTCCTCGATGTGGTAGATGTAGTCCAGGGTACTCAGAGCTTGGATGATTTCACTGTGGGTCTTGTACTTTTTCAGCTCCTGGCTGCTCACCGAAATCATCACCGTGTACACGCTCAGACCGGAGCCTATGTAGGCGGCATTGGACTCGATGTCGTCCACCCGCATCCCCAGCCGCCGGATGGTGGTGACAAAGTCCTGCAGGCTGTCGCGGGTTTTAAGCTCCAGATGGATCTCAAAGTGGTTGGATCGGTTGGTGAGCCAGATCTCCGCGGCGGGCAGGTAGGTGAGGATGCACAGCAGGAACAGGAAGGACACAACGGTTACGGTGTAAAAACCCGCCCCGGCGGTGAGACCGATTATGCCGCAGGTCCAAAGGCCCGTGGACGTGGTCAGACCTTTAATCTGGTTCCGAGAGCTGAACAGGATAGAGTTGCCGCTGAGCATGGCGACGCCCACCACCGCGGCGGCGGAGAGAATGGGCAGGTCGATAGCGGTGTACTGGAGCAGAAACAGATCCAGCAGCATGGCAATAGCCGAGGCCAGAGAGACCAGAATAAAGGTTCGCAGACCCGCGGAGTGCCGTTTGTTGGCTCGCTCACAGCCGATGACGGCGGCAAAAACTACTGCCAGGGACAGCCGCAGCAGAATGGATCCGACTGTAAGCTCTCCCGCCCAGTCTCCCAGCAGGGTCACGGCGGGATCGGTGAGAACGTTTTTCATATGTACTCCTCCTTACTTTCGGGCGCGGCCGTGGGGCCTGCCCATCATAGCGTATTGCTCCTCCGCAGCCTCCAGAAATGCCTGCTCGTTGGCAGTCATATCATCAGTGTGGCTGGGCAGATCCTTTTGAATGGCCTGGATCTGCTCAATGAGCAGATCCACAGCGTTCCTGGGCTTTTCGGCAATGGTATCGGCCGGAACCAGATCGTCCAGGTCATTGGAATAGGACTTGGACAGGTACAGCGACAGCTTGGCACAGGCCGGGCCAACCAGTTCATAGAGTACGCTGGAGGCCAGAATGATGGTTTCCAACGCGCTGCCTGTCTCTCCGCCCAGCGTCCGGGCGCCCAGCGCCGCCAGGCCGATAGCGACTCCCGCCTGGGGAATCAGAGCCAGCCCCAGGTAATTGCGTACCCGTTTGGGCTTACCGACGAGTAGGCACCCCAGGAAAGCCCCGGCGTACTTGCCCGCGATGCGCACCAGGAAGTAGAGCACCCCGACGACCAGCAGAGGCACGGCGCCCACGACGGCGGAGGTGTTAATCAGGGCGTCAAGCTTAAAGTTCAGCCCGGATCGCACAAAGAACAGCAGCAGGATGGGCGGGCTGAAATAGTTGAGCTGCTTGAAAATCTTATCGTCGCCGGTGATGTTGATGTACACTGTTCCCATGGACATACACCCCAGCAGCGGTGACACGTCCAGTACAGCGCACACTCCGCAGAAGGCGAAAAGGGTAGCGAGGGAGATAATAAGCCTGTTGTCGGTGAAGCGTTTCTTGGGCATCAGGAGCTTCATCAACACGCCAAAGGCACCGCCCAGCGCAAACACCCCGACGTTGCTTGCCAGCGGTTTCAGAATACTGCCCACGCTGAAGGAACCGGATCGGGCGGACAGCGCAATGGAGATGGCGACGCTGTACGCGATCAGTCCCACCACGTCATCCAGTGCCACCACTTGCAGAAGGGTGTCCACAAAGTCCCCCTTGGCCCCGGTCTGCCGTATGGTCATCATAGTGGAGGCCGGGGCGGTGGCGGCGGCCAGAGCTGAGAGGACGATGGAGAAAGTCAGATCCAATCTTAGGAGAAAGCGGGTTACAACGAACACAAGAACCGAGGCGACACAACTCTCCAGAACGGTGATGATAACCACCTTGGCACCGTTCTTTCGCAGGGTTTCCAGGCGGAAGAACTCTC
>CAYQWH010000191.1:0-2960 GCA_964421265.1 uncultured Oscillospiraceae bacterium
CAACCGCCACCGCGCCGGAGGCGCGCAAAATTTAAACCCGCCCCCTTGACTTATTTCCCATTTTCCCCTATAATATAATCGCACCATACCCTAAAATCTATATTACGGAGGTTGCGCTTATGAAGAACTGGAAGAGATGGCTGGCGTCCGTTATGTCGGCGGCTTTGCTCCTGAGCATCGGCTGCACGGCGGCACTGGCGGACGACACCGACGACGACTCGGCTGCGGGCGATTCGGCGGCGGACGACACGCCCATCGACAGACCCGAAGACACACCCGTCGACGCGCTGATCGCTGCGCCGCAGACACCGCTGGCTGACCTGGCGGTGGGAGACAGCGCGGAACGGGGTATCTACACCGTGAAACGGGAGGAGAACGACGTCTGGCGCGTGGAGGATTACACCGCCGCTAACCCCAGAGGATGGATCCTCGACAGCGACGGGAACCAGACGGGTGAGCTGAATAACTGCTCCGATATGTACGTGGTTCTCGGCTCCGAGAAGGCAATGCTCGTGGATCTGTCCAACAACCACGAGGACGGCTACGACGACATCAAGGGTATCCTGGACGAGCTGGCCGGTGACCGGGAGAAGGTCATCTTCATCACCCACTCCCACTACGACCACACGGGACAGCTCCCGGCGTTCGTGGACTCCGACATCACCATCTACGCGCACCAGGCGGACGTGGAGGCTATCGAGGCCACTGCCGGCGAGGGCAGAGTCACCGGCATCACCGACGGCGACACCATCGAGCTGGGCGACAGGACCTTCGAGATCGTCACCTGCGAGTCCCACACCCCCGGCTCCAATATGCTCTACGAGGTTAATTCTAAAATCGGATTCACCGGCGACACGGTCGGCTCCGGCAACGGTATGTGGATGTTCGGCGGGTTCGACACATACGAGATCGGCCTGCAGGCCATGCTGGACGTGATCGACACGAAGATGGACGGCGAGATCACCCTCTACAGCGGCCACTCATGGCAGATGGAGGTTGAGCTGAACAGGCAGTACGTGGAGGATATGCTGACCCTCGTGCAGAATATCCAGAACGGCGGACAGTTCCAGATCGCCCGTTACACCGCGTCGGCATACCTGAACAGCGAGGTGTCCTACGGCACCGCGAAGATCGACGTGCCCAAGGCCCAGGTCATCGCGTGGGGACTTGAGGGCGGCAACGTTATCAACCCGTTCTCGGACGTGACCGGCGAGGACGCGGTCAAGGCCGTGGCGGAGCTATACGCCGCCGGGATCGTGAACGGCAAAAGCTACGACACCTATGACCCCGACGCCACGCTGACGAGAGCCGAGTTCATGACCATGCTGGGCAGAGCCGTCGGCGCCACCGTTGACCAGGAGGCGGACAGCGCGTTCACCGACGTGGTGAACGACGGCTGGTCGGCCGGGTACATAGCGTGGGGCGTGGAGAACGGCCTCATTGAGGGCTACGGCGACGGCACATTCGGCCAGTACGACACCCTCACCGAGGAGCAGGTGAACACGATAATCGCGCGCTACAACGAGAAGTTCGGCGCGGACGTCGCCGGGTACGCGGAGCCTGACGGGGACGCCAGCCGCGTGTCCGTGGCGGAGATCCTGGCGGCGGGTCTTGTCAAGAGCGCCGGTCTGCCCATCGAGCCTGTTCTGGGCGCCAACCCCGCCTACGACAAGTGGACGACCGTTGACAACGGCGGCTCCGCCGTCACCGTCTCGGCCAAGGAGGACGGCTCTCAGTACGAGATACGCTATCAGGTCATGAGCGTGAACGAGGTCGCCGTGTTCGACTACGACGGCACGGACTTCACCATTGTCAGCGACCGGGCGAGCTGGTCCAAGGACACCGGCGCGGACATCATCAAGGCCGCCATCGCCAACGACTACTGGCTGCCCATCGACGAGTGCCCGGTGGAGTTTGTGGACTTTGACGCGTTCGACGCCACGCCCGCCGAGTCCACGGGCGTCTGGGAGGACGCGGATTACGTCCGCGCCAACGACAATCTGAACGGTCTGGCCACGTCCCCGGAGGACGAGGGCTACGTTGCCGCCTCCGCCCCCGTCGCCGACGAGAGCAAGAAGGGCACCGTGGAGACGATCACCTACGACACGTACTTCTACGCCGCCGACGCGCTGAACGGTGACGCGGAAAGTCACGCCACGCCCCTCGTCAAGTCCGCCAACGTGTACCTGCCCTACAACTACGACTCCTCTAAGGAGTACAACGTTCTGTACCTGCTCCACGGCGGCGGCGGCAATGAGAACAACTGGTTCTCGATTGTGAGCTGGCTGGAGGACGGGTTCTACATCAGCTGTGACGAGCATGACGACCCGGTTCTGGGCAACGGCACGGCGGTGAACATACTTGACAACCTGATCGCGGACGGGACGATTGAGCCGCTTATCGTGGTGACGCCCACGTTCTACGCCCCGGACGAGGCGGCGGAGGGTCTTGAGGGGCTGGACTACACCGGCAACTTCCACTACGAGCTGCGGGATCTCATCAAAGTCGTCGAGGCCAAGTACGCCACCTACGCCGGCGGCGACGTGTCGGACGAGAGCCTGATAGCCAGCCGGAGCCATCGCGGGTTCACGGGACTGTCCATGGGCAGCATGACCACGTGGCAGAGTGTGATTCCCCATTGTCTGGACATTGTGAGCTGGTTCGCTCCCCAGTCGGCGGGCGCGTTAGCCAGCGGCAGCAACGTGGACTATTTCAACGAGACGATCAAGCCCGCGCTGGAGGAGGCCGAGGCCGCCGGGTATGAGGTGGACATGATACTGAACTTCAACGGCACCAGCGACATCGCGCTGAACGGTCATGTGGATATGCACAGCGCGTTCGTGGACTACGCCGAGGAGAGCGACTACATCCGTCTTGGCGAGAACTACGACTTCGTGATGACCGCCGGCACCCACTCCTGGCTCTACTGGGACCTGTACCTCTACGACCTGCTGCAAGCA
>CAYQWH010000192.1:0-2958 GCA_964421265.1 uncultured Oscillospiraceae bacterium
CGCCGTCGGCGGCGATGCCCAAGGGCGCGTACCCGTTGAGCCGGACTGACCACGAGGCGTTCATGAAGAAGATGATGGCGCCCGTGAGCATGGTTCCGGAGAAGAGCAGACCGGGCTTCGCCTACGCCATCAGCAAGCACTTCGTCATATGGTTCGCCAGAACCGACGCCGCCCGGTACGGCGAACGGGGCTGCCGCGTGCTCTCGGTTACGCCGGGCAACTTCGAGACGCCCATGGGTGAACTGGAGCGGGAGGAGGCGGAGAAGTTCATAAAATACAACGCCATAAAACGCTTCGGTAAGCCGGAGGAGATTGCCGCGCTCTACGCCCTGCTCATTGACGAGCGCCTCGGCTTCCTCACCGGCGAGGACATCATCTGCGACGGCGGCTGCGTGGCCGGACACATGGGCAAATGAGCGAGGCATCACCACGCGGACAAGTCGCGCCGCGAAACGAAAAAGACCCCGGGAACCAAGCAAGTCTGGTTCCCGGGGTTCCGTGTTTGGTACCGGCGATGGGAGTCGAACCCACACAGTGTTGCCACCGGCGGATTTTAAGTCCGCTATGTCTACCTATTCCATCACGCCGGCGTCTTTGACGCGAAGGGGCCGCTTTTTGCCGCGCTCATCAACGACATACGTGTTGTCAAGCTGGGCGGTCAGGTTCCGCCGGACGGCGGCCACGTACTCCTCCCGCAAGGCCGCGCGCTCCGCGTTCTCGCTGTCCGTGAGAGTTCTGATTCGCGATATGCGCGTAAGCTCACTGATCCTGTCGATTTTTGCCCTGTCCATGACGCATCACCCTGACAGTTATTTTATATTTTTCCTCCCCTTTTGTCAACAGGATTTTTGAGAAAAAACAGAATTTTTCTCACGCGTCCGGCGCGCCGGGAATAGAATGGAGGGAACAGGGAGGTGTATACGGCAATGAAATTTGCTGTGATAGGGGGAGATCAGCGCCAGAACTGTCTGGCGAAGCTGCTGCGCGGCGACGGGCACTGGGTCAAGACGGCGGCGATGGGGGAGAGGCAGGGCGGCTCGGCAATCCAGCGGGCGGCCCAGGCCATGGAGGACGCGGAGTACGTGATCCTGCCGCTCCCCGCCACGGCCGTCGGCGGGACGCTGAACGCGCCCCAGGAGCCGGAGCCTCCGGCCATACGCGACATAATCGCCCTCATGGACCCGTCCGCCCAAAGGCTCTTCGCCGGACGGGTGGACGACGCCCTCAGGAAGTTCGCCTCGGACAGGGGACTGAAGCTGGCGGACTACTTCGAGCGGGAGGAGCTGACCGTCAGGAACGCCGCGATTACGGCGGAGGGCGCGGTGGGCGTCCTGATGCGGGAGCTGCCGGTGACGATAGAGGGCGCGAGGATACTCGTAATCGGCTTTGGCCGCACGGGGAAGCTGACGGCCATGAAGCTGAAAGCGCTTGGCGCGGACGTGACGGCGGCGTCCCGGAGCTATAAGGACTTCGCCTGGACGGAGGCCATGGGCATAAAGTGCGCCGACACACGCGAGTTGGCCGGGTGTGTGTGGAACTACAGGGCGATAGTGAACACGGTTCCCGCGCCGGTGCTGGACGAGGGACTCATGGAGGAGCTGGACGCGGGCTGCCTGTGCGTGGATCTGGCGTCCAATCCCGGTGGGACGGACATGGACGCGGCTGCGCGGCTGGGCATAAGAGCCGTGCGCGAACTGGGCCTGCCCGGACGCGTCGCGCCGGAATCCGCGGGTGAGGCGATTAAGACCGCCGTTTATCATATTATTAAGGAATGGGAGTGTGCGGAGTGAGCAATATCAGAATGGGCGTCGCCGTGTGCGGTTCCTGCTGCACATACGCCAGGGCGCTGGATGCCATCCGGCGGCTCTGCGGGGAGTACGACGTGTACCCGATAATGTCGGAGAACGCGGCGCGTATGGACACGCGGTTCGGCAGCGCGGCGGAGCTGACGGAGAGCCTGCGGGAGTACAGCGGCCACGACGTGATAACCGGGATAACCGGCGCGGAACCGATAGGCCCGAAGAAGCTGCTGGATGTGCTGGTGATATTGCCCTGCACGGGGAACACGATAGCGAAGCTTGCCAACGGCGTCACGGACAGCGCCGTGACCATGGCGGCAAAGGCGCAGCTCCGCAACGGCAGACCCGTGGTCATAGCGGCGTCCACCAACGACGCCCTGTCAGCCAACGCCAGAAACATAGGCGAGCTGCTGAACAGGAAAAATATATTCTTCGTGCCGTTCTATCAGGACGACCCGACCGGCAAACCCACATCGCTGCTGGCGGATTTCAGCCTCGTGGAGGACACCGTCGCGGCGGCAATGGAGGGCCGCCAGATACAACCCCTCATGAGGTCATCGCCGGTTCACGGCACCCAACAGGCGTAACCGGGCGCAAAAAAGCGCGCGCGCCGGTTCCGCGCGCGCTTTTCTTTCCCCCGATTACGCAATCCCCGCGAAAAAGAACCAAAAACCTCAAAATACTACTTGACAAAGCGGGGGAAGTGTGGTACAGTAATAAAGCTGCTGTTGAGGCGCGGGAGCGCGAGAGACGGAGCGAAGGGCGAAAAAAATCGAAAAAATTCGAAAAAAGCTCTTGACAAACGGCGAGAAATGTGGTAACATAACGAATGTTGGCGGAAGTTCCGGCGCGGTACACGCGGGAGCGGATAGTACGCGAGGGGACAGAGAGCTGACACAGACAGGTACTTAAAAAACTTTAAAAAAAGTAAAAAAAGTACTTGACAAACGAAGAAGATTGTGGTAATATATTAAAGCTGAGTTCACCTGAGGCAATGAGATTAGTAACTCAAGCGCATGAACGCGAAAGCGTGAAGGCGCGAATATCCGAAGAGTGGTTAAACACAAAAACGGATAATCAAGCGAGAGAAGCTAATCAAGCTACAGCCGAAGGTGGAAGCGGTAAGAGATGCACCTTGTGAATTAAACAATGTAAATGA
>CAYQWH010000193.1:0-2943 GCA_964421265.1 uncultured Oscillospiraceae bacterium
CAGACAGACAGACAGACAGACAGACAGACAGACAGACAGACAGACAGACAGACAAGCTGAACGCGCGTTTTATTGACAAGATTTATCCCTTTGTAAGACGCAGCTTGCCTGATCCTGTCAGATTAGCTCTCCGCGCTGTACGCTATGCCCAGTTTGACCGGTACACTAACTCCCTCAAAAAACACAATATGGAGTACGGCATAGTCCGAGGCTCCAACGAAATCTACGCGTTCCAGCGTGAGGACGAGGTAGTACCACCTGAGACGTTTCTCTGGCACAGAACATATGAGAAAAAGCATATTGACGCCTTCCTAAAATTGACCGAGGACAAGTTCGGTAAACCTAAACCGGGTTCTTATTTTATGGATATAGGCGCAAATATAGGCACAACCTGTATCTATGTTGCCCGCAATTACAGTGAACCCCTAAATTTCATAGCCTTTGAGCCGGATCCGATAACCCATAAAGTACTCAAGCTAAACAGTGTACTTAATAACTGTGAGTATATTAAAACAGAAAATATGGGAGTTTCCGACCGGGCGGGAGAGATGCAGATGCACATAGAACGGGATAAGCCGGGATGCGCCACTATCCTCACTGACGCTGACGCCCGGGGGGAGGACATCGAGACTGTCAAGGTCTGCCGCATAGACGACTATCTCCGGGAGCGGAGCATTGACCCGGCGTCCATCCATTACGTCTGGATGGACGTGGAGGGGCACGAGTCCTTTGTCATAGGCGGCATGATGGAGACGCTCAGGAAGCACAGACCGGCCATGTGGATGGAGTTCTCCACCGCCTGCCGGGGGTTTGGCGACGAGCGGTTCGACAGCCTCTACGAGAACCTGAGCGAGATTTACGACCACGTGATGGTGCCGGATCTGGCGGACACGAAGGAGTACCCGCTGAGTTTTCTGAAGAGCGTGTACCGCCACTCCAAGCACGGGTATTACGACATATTCCTGTTTTAACGGCGCCGCGCCGACCGGGAGGCGTCGGCGGCGGATTCGGGGACAGAGGGACGCGTCTCCGGGAAGGACGGTTGAACCATGAGCGGTATAATAATAGTGGACAAGCCCTCCGGCTGGACGAGCCAGGACGTGTGCGCCAAGCTGCGCGGCGTGTTCCATGAGCGCCGCGTCGGTCACGGCGGCACGCTGGACCCCATGGCCACAGGCGTGCTGGCCGTGTTCGTGGGACGGGCGACGAGAGCGGTGGAGTACGCGGTGGGCGACAGGAAACGGTACACCGCCCATATCCGCTTCGGCGTCACCACGGACACGCTGGACACTCAGGGCCGCGTGCTGACCTCCGGCGGCGGCACCGTTACGGAGGACGCGCTGCGGAGCGTGCTCCCCCGGTTCACCGGGGAGATTGAGCAGGTGCCGCCCATGTACTCCGCCGTCCGCGTGGGCGGCAGACGGCTGTACGCGCTGGCCCGGAGCGGCCAGACGGTGGAGCGCCCGCCCCGCAAGGTGACGATCTACGATCTGACGGTGCTTGGGCAATCGGACGGCGATTACGTGCTGGACATAGCCTGTTCCAAGGGGACGTATGTGCGCGCCCTCTGCGCCGACATAGGCGAGGCCGTCGGCACCGGCGCCGTCATGTCCGCGCTGCGCCGGACGGAGGCGGGGCCGTTCACGCTGTCCGACGCCCACACGATGGACGAGATACTGTCCGGCGAGGACGCGTCCTCGCTGCTGCTGCCGGTGGATTCGCTCTTCGCCGGGCTGCCGAAGCTGACCGTTGACCCGGAGCGCGAGCGCCGCTGCCGCAACGGTCTCGCTTTCGCCCGGAACGTCCCGGACGGTCTGTACCGCGTCTACGGCGCGAGCGGGGACTTCCTCCTTGTGGGGCGCGCCGAGAACGGCACCGTCAGGACGGTCAAGAGCTTTTTCAGTGCCGGGACATGACATGGATACGGAACCCGTTAAGCTGCCGGGCTTTTGCGGCGCGGGGACTGTCGGACTATTATACGGAACCGCGCCGGTTCTCCGGTTACATTCCTTTACCGGAGAGCGGTACCGAACGGGAGGTTGGTTAAACATGGCGGCTGAGAAGAGAGTGATAGCCCTTGGCTTTTTTGACGGCGTCCATCTGGGGCACGGCGCGCTGCTGAGGAGGACGACGGAACTTGCGGAGAAGCTGCGCGTGACCCCCTCCGTCATGTCCTTCGACACACCTCCCGCCGCCAAGTCCTCCGTAATGCAGATCTGTTCGTCATTGGACCGCGCCGACATAATACGCGATATGTACCGCATAGACGACATAATATTCCTCCACTTCGACTCCCGGCTGCGCCATATGCCATGGGAGCGGTTCATTCTGTGGCTGCGTGACGAGTTCCGCGCTGTCCATCTGGTGGCGGGGTACGACTTCCGTTTCGGCTACATGGGCGAGGGGAACGTGGACAAGCTGCGGGAGAAGTGCGCGGAGCTGCGCATCGGCTGTGACATAGTCGGCGCGGTGAAGGACGGCGGCGGCCCCATCAGTTCCACGAGGATACGCGGATTGCTGGAGCGGGGCGACTGCGCCGCCGCCGAGAAGCTTCTCGGTCACCCCTATTATCTGACGGACATAGTAAGGAGCGGCTACCAGGTGGGCAGATCCATGGGGCTGCCCACGATAAATATGCGCTACGAGGACGGCGTTCTGGTGCCGTCCCACGGCGTGTACATAACGGACGCTCAGGTGCTGTCCACAGGCGACACGTACCACGCCCTGACGAATATAGGCGTCCGTCCCACCTTGGACGGCGACGGCCACGTGACCGTGGAGAGCCATCTGCTGGGCTTCTCCGGCAATCTCTATGGCCGCCGTGTGCGGCTGCGGTTCTACAGGTACGAGCGGCCGGAGATACGCTTTGACAACGTGACCCTGCTCCGCGACCAGATCGCCCGCGACATCCGCGCCACGGAGCGCTTCTTCCGCCCCGCGCCC
>CAYQWH010000194.1:0-2919 GCA_964421265.1 uncultured Oscillospiraceae bacterium
GCCCGTGCAGCCATGGGCAACGGCGTCGCAGCCCTCTTTTATCGCTATTTCCGTTAGCTTCTTCGCTATCACCGGCCTTGCCATGCTCGTACCGAGAAGATAGTCCTCATATATCGCACCGGCCTGCATGGTGGGTATAACAAAATCATCCACAAACTCATCCGTCAGATCCTCAAGGTACAGCTTCGACGCGCCCGTCTTTATCGCTTTCTCCTCAAGTCCCTCATTCTCCGACCCCTGTCCCACGTCGCCGCACACGGCTATTACCTCGCAGCCCGGATAGTTCTCCTTGAGCCACGGTATGATTATTGACGTGTCCAGTCCGCCGGAATACGCCAGCGCGATTTTCTTCACCGTCGTATCACTCATGTTCCTATGCCTCCTCTTTTAGCCCTAATTCAACTGCCATCGCCATTTTTCCGCCCCCCGCGCGGCGGGGAGCGGACAGGTACCGGACAGATAGTTAAAATATTATGGGAACAGCGATAAAATCGCCGTCCGCTATATAATATAATGCAATTTTTTCGCTCAAATGTCAATAGTTATTCATAAAACCATTTAAATTTGTTACAGGCTCCAATTTATCAATTTTTATCAGCGCTTTTTTGTGTATTTTTTGGCGGAATACGATGGATAATTGAAAATACGGTGTATTATCATCCATTTTAAATGAATAATAATACACCGTATCTGTCGCGGCTCACCGCGCTGTCGTATTGGCCGTCATGTATGTTCGATGTCCGCCAGGTCAACGCTGTTGCTCTCGGCAAGCACCGTGAAGTTGTCGTTCACCTGTCCTACTGTCAGTGTCCCGTCCTGGGCCTTCGGGCTTTCCATCAGAATGAGGCCCGAATTTACATAGGTCGTCTCCTGGCGCTTTCCGTCAATGAATATTCTGCTGTACCTTGTAAAGTTCTCGCCGTAAACGCGCAGCTCTCCGTCAGACCACTCGACGTCCGTCACCCGGACGGGCTGGGAACCGATTCTGATGTCCGTCGCCGTATATGGGTTCTCCCCGCCGAAAGCGTAACATTCGCCGTAGAGCATATCGTACTCCAGGACGTCAAGCGCGTGCTGGTACTCTGTATCATCCGTGCGCTGCTGGTGAACCTTTGTTATTATCCCCTCGTCTATGCCGAGTCTCGCCAGCACGTCCGAGTAGAGCTGATATGTATACAGGTCGCGATCCTTGCGCTCAAGGCCCATGTTATCCCATATGACATATTCCGTAGCGTAGACATTGCCGCTTGTCACTTCGTCGTCCTCAATCGGGAAATTCGGCAGATGGTCGCCGTAGAACACCACAATCGTCGGTTCTCCGCGCTCCGTCAGAGCGTCTGTCAGCTCGCCGATAAACGCGTCAGTCTCGCGTATCTGGCTGATGTAATAGTTAAACGAGTCCTCGTAATCCGGATTATCCTCCCATTTGGCGTATACGTCGTCCACAAGCTCCGCGCCCTTCTCGTACTTGCCGTGGTCCTGGACTGTTATGGCGAATACAAAATCCTGTCCCTCGGATGTGTCCATGGCCTTGAGTATCTCATTCGTAAGCACGCTGTCATTCGCCCAGCCTATCGGGTTATATGTTACATCCGTCATCGACTCCTCGGCGGTAAATGTGTCGAAGCCCATCTGGCCGAACACGATATTGCGGTCATAGAACACAGCCGCGTTATTGTGGAGCGCGTGGGAAGTGTATCCGAGCTGGCGCAGATCCGTCGCCACCGTCTCACAGGCGGTGGACTGGAGCACCGTCGTGTACGGGTACTCACCCATTCCGAAGTAGGAGAGGCTCATGCCCGTCAGCACCTCGAACTCCGTGTTCGCTGTGCCGGCGCCAAAATTCGGCGTAGTCAGGATGCCGGTTGAGTAGTTCTCCTTAAGTGAAGTGAAGTTCGGAACCGGATCCTCCATCAGCGTCACTTCGCTGAATTCCTTGGCGTCAAAAAACGACTCAAGCTGTACGAATATAATATTCGGCGTCTTATCGCAGCTTTCCGTATCACTCTCAAGGTTATCTACTATGTTTCTTACAGTCTCCTCCGAGTAATCGTCCGGCTCAGCTATGCCCAAGTCAACCACGCCCGCGGAGAAGCAGTACACGAATCCATAGTCCTCATACGCCTCCGCGAGATTGGTGGAGCCTGATGAATAGGTATTATTCTCCTGCGCCTCTACGTCGATTGCCACAAACGAAACCCCGATGAGAAGCACCGAACACAATATGTACAGGGCCGTCTTCTTGATATATACCTGGCACCTCGGAGCCTTGATATAGAGAAATACCAGCAGGACTATTCCGGCAATCACGCCCACGCACATGAGTATAAGCTGCGCCATATTCATGTACATCTTGACTATTGAGTATACAGACTTCAGAATGAGAATATCTATAAGTCCAAACGGCGTGGCGCGCTGTCCGAGTATCACGAAATTCACCGTGCCGAGAACCAGCCAGAACAGCGTAACGAACCCCATGAAAAATATACGCTTTTTTGACAGGAAGCTCAATGACAGCGTAAGAAGCGTTATACCCAGATTTGCCATGAACCTGTGCGGGTACCGAATAAGGAACATCAGGGCGCCGGCTACGGAACGTCTGTTCATCGACTCCGTGAGAAATACGATCGCGAAAGCCAGCAAAACGGTAAAGGCCGCCGGGTGCTTCGTATAGAACCACGCAACCCGTTTTCCCGCCGCGCGAAGCGTATCCACGAGCTTTGCCGCCACGGTGTTCAACCTTCCTGTTTTATTTTTTTCCGCTATACGCATGAAATCTCCTCCTATGAGTTGTCGCTTTTATACTAATCCAAATTAAAAGATTTAATCTGGGGCACGTGCCCGTGCCGCGCTTTTACGCGGCGCGCCGTTTCATAAGCTCTTTACGCGCCTTCGGCGCTTTGCGTAAGAATCCGCTTT
>CAYQWH010000195.1:0-2902 GCA_964421265.1 uncultured Oscillospiraceae bacterium
TCCCGCGCCGCTCGCGTATGAGCGGATATTTTCAGCCATCAGCGACGCGTTTGTCCACACGCCGTACCAGTTCTGATCGACGTCCGAGTGACCGTTTCCGCCTTCCCCGATTATATTATAACCGCTATGCGCCGCTATAACATTGTCTATAAAAGTGCCGACCTCGTCGCGGGTTATGAATTTGCCGTTCTCGTAATAGAGCTGGTAGCTTTTTTCGCTGCCGTAATCTATATCGGCGTCCCAGCCGTATTCGACGTCGCACCACTTATCGGAGGTGAGCGTAGCCATATCGACGTCAATGTCCGCTCCGTATCCGTTCTGGTTGTCGATATAATCCCGAACGTCCTGTTCGGTCGGCGTTGATTCGCTGTAAAACGCCATGCCGTTTATCATGCGGCGGGATGACAAATTGACCTTGCCGTTTGAGACAGAGCAGCTTGAACCCTCATAGAATGACCACGTATCCGACAGCGAATAAAGCGTCGTCCCGCTGAACCAGAGATCCCCCGACCAGTCTATATTGACAGGCGTAAGGCCGCCGTTGTTCCACTGGTACAGACCCGTCCGCACAGAGTTCTGGGTACTAAGAGACATACGGTAGCCGTAATCATTGTAGTTGTGCTCATCGTAGCTGCCGTAAACGCCGTCGCTGCTGCGCGGTGAACTGCTGCTGTAATCTGACACGCCCGTTGTCAGGAGCCACAGGAGCGGCGCTCCGTCTCCGGCGGCTATAAGGGCGCAAATGACCTCCGGCGAAAACTTATCCTGCCAGTAGTCGTCAAGATTACTGTACTCAGTGTCCCAGTTCTCGACCGCTTCTTCAAGCAGCGCCGCCACAGCTTCGGCGTACTCTGCCGTTATCACAGTTTTCGATGTGTCGCCGTAAATGTTGAGTTCGTCGAGCGTGACGGCGGGGGCTTGGGAACCGTTAGCGTTTGAACTGCCGGACGTGGTGAGAGAATTTAAAAGTGTGATGATTTCATCTTTGGACGAATCAGCATATAAACTGTCTGTCCCAAGATCGAAGGAATTGTATTCATCTTCGGTTATCTCCACATCATCCAATGTATACGCGGTCCCTGATCCATCGTTATCGCCGGCGGCATAACCTGAGCCGCCTTTCATAACCAATTCATGAACCAAGGAGCTGCTGCCGCTATCGTCTATCGAGTAAATCGCGTCCCTGCTGTATCCGTCCGCCGGAATTACTTCCAGGCTGTCTATCCAGTTTTTGTATGGCGTGTATGTGACGTCGCCATGCAGCAGGTATGAGTATTTAAAAGACTGGACGGTTTTCCCATTCAGGTAATAGTACAGCAAACAGTCAAAATTTCCCGTCTCATCTTTTACAACGCTGACGAGAAGCTCCGGAATATTGCCGCTGTCTATATAAACAAGGTCATAGTATATCGCCTGTACATTGAATCCATCATTCTCGTATTGGCTGGGCAGCGTCTCGTCCAACTCCTCAACTAATGTCGCAAACGCGCTGTAAACATCCGTCGCGTCCGCTGTCGTAACAGGCACCCAAGTCAACACGATAGCCGCCGCGAGCGTGAGCGCGAATATCCGTTTTGCAAAGCACTTCATATTTTTCACCTCTTGCAAAAAATTCACATTCCATTATAACAGCATACTCAAAAATTGTCAACATTGAATTAAATCCTTGAAACGTCCGAAGGATTGTGTTATAATGAGACAATGATAATTATCAAGAGGAGCTGTACGTATGAAAAAAATAATGCTTGTGTTCGGGACGCGTCCCGAAGCTATAAAGATGTGTCCCCTTGTAAATGAACTGAAAAAGCGCAGGCACTGTGAAACGGTGGTCTGCGTGACCGGACAGCACCGCGAGATGCTCAAGCAGGTGCTTGACGCGTTCAAGGTGTCGCCGGATTACAATCTTGACGTTATGACAGAGGGGCAGACGCTGTTCGACCTCACAACGAGGGTACTTGGCGGCATGAGAACCGTTTTGGAAAAAGAAAACCCCGACATCGTGCTTGTTCACGGCGATACGACCACAACATTCGCGTCGGCTCTGGCGTGCTTCTACCTTAATATTCCGGTCGGGCACGTTGAGGCGGGACTGCGGACATACAACATCCACGCGCCGTACCCGGAGGAATTTAACCGTCAGTCGGTAGATTCTATCTCCGAATACTGCTTCGCGCCGACGGAGCTTGCACAAATGAACCTTCTGCGCGAGGGAAAAAAGCAGGAGAGCATATTCGTCACGGGGAACACGGGGATCGACGCTCTCGGAACGACCGTCGTAAGCAGCTTCAACCACCCCGATCTTGAGTGGGCGCAGGGGTCGCGGCTTGTTATCCTGACAGCGCACAGGCGTGAGAACTGGGGCGAGCCGCTTCACAGCATATTCAGGGGGATCCGCCGCGTGACGGAGGAGTTCCGTGACGTGAAGGTTCTGTACCCGATACATCTGAACCCGCTTGTCCGCAAAGCCGCCGAGGAGGAGCTTGCGGGAATGGACAGGATACGTCTTATAGACCCGCTGGACGTGATAACCTTCCATAATTTTCTGGCGCGTTCGTATATTGTTCTCACCGATTCGGGCGGGATACAGGAGGAGGCGCCATCGCTTGGAAAGCCTGTGCTTGTGCTTCGCGACGTGACCGAACGCCCCGAAGGAGTTGAAGCGGGGACGCTCAGGATAGTCGGGACGCGTGAGGACGATATATACCGCGAGTTCAAGGCGCTTCTGACCGATGAGGAAAAATATAACTCGATGAGCCGCGCCCAGAACCCGTATGGCGACGGGTTCGCGTCAAAGAGAATAGCGGACATTCTGCTGAAAGGCAAGACGGATATGCCGTTTTTCACATAAAGGGCAGACCGTCCGAAAACCACGGCAGTCTGACATGAACTTCAGGTAGATACA
>CAYQWH010000196.1:0-2883 GCA_964421265.1 uncultured Oscillospiraceae bacterium
GAACACCCTCTGGCACGCGAAAGATATGGTAATTCGCGACTGCACGCTCATCGGCGAGAGACTCGGCTGGTACTCCGACGGTCTGACGTTATATAACTGCCGCATAGTCGGAGCGAAGCCGCTGTGCTACTGCGCGAACCTGAAGCTTGTGGACTGCGAGATGGTGGACACCGACAGGTGCTTCGAGAAGTCCGACGTAGAGGCCAATATCATATCGCCCGTACTGAGCATAAAGAACCCCCGGTCGGGCAAGATTTACGTGCCGTCCGTCGGCAAGGTCATAATGGATGACGAGGACGCCCACGGCGAGGTTGTGATCGCCGGAGAAGCGGACGACGAGGAGTGACGCCCACGTCGCGCCTTACCCGCGCCGCGGCGTCAGCGCGATGTGAATGACATACAGCGGAAGCTCAGACGCGCGGTAACGGCGCCTGAGCTTCCGTTCGCGTTCCCGCGCCGCGTGTCGCGCTCCCCACGCCCGGGATTTTACGCGCCGCCACGGGATAAAATGAAAATGCCCTTGACACGGGGCGGATAAACGATTATAATTGGATTTACGAACAGCGCGTCGAATGTGATCGGTCCGGCGCGGGACGTGTTCTCATCATCAAAGGCGCGATGGCGCCCGGTTGTGAGCCGTCCCGATTAAAAACCGCCTGTGACCCGGCGCCTGGCAAGGTCCTATAACGGAGCGCGGCAATATCGGCCCGCGAATACCGCGCCAAAGCTTATGGGAAGCGGCGCTATGACGCGCCCCGCCCATGGCGTGGCGTGAGCGGCGTGACCGCGCGGTGCTATCCGTAATCAAAGCCTTGCGAAGTCGTTTTTCTGTTGAAAGGAGGTAAACCCAGCGGAACGGAGGGGGAGCGCCCTGCGTTCCGGTCAGGAAAAGCAGCGAGGGAAGCCGTGTTCCGGCGTGAGAGGAGACCATTAAGTCTCGACCGATTCCACACATGGGAAATTCGCTGCGATATCCGAGTCTCCCTTGCGGTGGATATTATAATCAGTAAGGAGACTTAAACATGAAAACGAACATAAAGAAAATGACTCTGACCGCCGTATTAAGCGCGGTGGCGGTAGTTGGCAGCCTGTTGTCATTCCCCGTTCTCGGCAGCAAATGCGCGCCGGTCCAGCACATGGTCAATATCCTCTGCGCGGTACTCTTAGGCCCCTGGTACGGCGTCGTAGCGGCGTTTATCGCCAGCCTCCTCAGGAACATATTCGGTCTTGGCACGCTTATGGCCTTTCCCGGCAGTATGTGCGGCGCGCTCTTGTGCGGCATAGTTTTCTGGAAGACGAAGAATATACCGGCAACGCTCATCGCCGAGGTGTTCGGGACGGGAATCATTGGCGGCTTCGCGGCGTATCCTGTGGCCAAGCTGCTGATGAACCTTAACCCCGCTGCCTATACCGCGTTTATCGTCCCGTTCCTTATCTCCACCGTCGCCGGCTCACTCCTGGCCGGTATCCTGTTGGCCGCGTTAAAAAAGAGCGGCATATTACATACTGTGAACTCCGCTATAGGTTAAAGCTGATATGTTGAATTTTTCAAGGCTCACGGAACTGCGTGACCGGAACCCACTTCTGCATTGCGTAAACAACAGCGTAACGGCGAATGACTGCGCGAATCTCGCTCTCGCGGTTGGCGCCAGTCCCATGATGGCCGAAGCGGTTGAGGAGATGGAGGAGGTTACAAGGCTTGCCGACAGCACCGTTCTCAACACGGGTACTCCATCAGCCGCGAAATTCCGCGCCTGTCTTATCTGCGGCAAAGTTTCGGCTCATCCCATCGTGCTTGACCCTGTCGGCATTGGCGCGAGCGCGTGGCGATTGCGCCGGATCCGCGAGCTGCTGGACGCGTTCACGCCGACAATACTTCGCGTCAATTCCGGCGAGGCGCTGGCGCTGCTGCGATTGAGCGGTACCGAGCACGGCGTTGACAGCCCCGACGTTTTGGATACCGGCGCGCTGTGCGGCCTGGCGCGGGAGCTGTCTCAGAACCTGCTCACCTGCGTGCTGCTTTCCGGAGCCGACGATGTCATCTCCGACGGCGCGAGGACCATGGTAATCTCCGGCGGCAGCCCGCTGTCGAGCCGCGTAACAGGCGCGGGATGTATGCTGTCCGTGCTGTGCGGCGCGTTCGCGTCAGTGGCGCGGGACGCCTTTGAAGCCGCCGCTCTCGCGTCCTCTTTCTGGAAAATAGCCGCGGAACTCGCTCCGCAGAACGCGGGCACCGGCAGCTTCAGGACAGGTCTGATAGACGCCGCGTCGCTGATGACGGAGGATATTTTCAAAGCGCGGTTCGGCGAAAGATGCAAATACTTATAAATCCCAGCAGGCCGGAAGGGACTGACCTTCCGGCCTGCTGGTTTTTTAATAGCCCATCCTCCGACCAGCTGCGGCGGCGGATCGCGCGGCGCGGATCTGTCGTGTCTCACCGGCCCCGGCTTATTCAATTTCACGTTTTTTATAAAAGACGACAGACATACACCAGGATAAGATATATGTACCGGCTCCGACGGCGGCAAGTATTGTCAGGACTAAGCCGGGTCTTATCTCCGCCGCAAGCCGGCCTTTGAAGAAGCCGGACGCCAGCACACCCGCGCCGCACACAAAACCGATCATCGCGTAGTAGGCGGTTCTCCCCTTTTCCGCACCCAGCTTAAAGACAAACGGAAGCGGTATGGAGGATGTGAATGTTGACACAATAAGCATAGACAGCATCAGGACAGCGAAATCCCCGGAGATGGAACCGCCGGATAGAATTATCTTTGCCGCCTGCGCGGTTCCCGTAACGGCCAGCATGGTCAGCTGCGCGATTAACCCGATCAGGTATTTCCCGGAAACAATCTGCGCTTTTGTATATGGCATCGTTCCGCTATA
>CAYQWH010000197.1:0-2829 GCA_964421265.1 uncultured Oscillospiraceae bacterium
AACCGCCGCGAGGCGCTGTTTCGGTTAAAGCTGTTACTCGGCCAGATCGCGGTACAGGAATGTCACGATCTGCGCTCTTGTGCAGCCGTCGTATGGACGGAAAGTACTGTCGCCGTAGCCGACGGTGATGCCGTTATCCGCCGCCCACAGGATCGCGTCGGTGAAGTACTCGCCGCTTGCCACATCCGTGAAGCCGCCGGAGCCGCTGACTGTCGGTTCCCCCGCGTAGCGGTACAGGAACGTCACGGTCTGGGCGCGGGTGACGGTCATATCCGGCGCGAACGTCGCAGCCGTGGCGCCGTTGGTAATGCCCTGTTCCACCGCCCACAGTACAGCCTTGTAGTAGTACGCGTCGCCGGAGACGTCCGTGAACGGATTGACCCCGGACGCCGGTTCCGGCTCACCGGCGCACCGCCACAGGAACGTGACCATCTGGGCGCGGGTGCAGAGATCCTCAGGACTGAACGTCGTGGAAGACGTACCCTGGGTAATGCCTTCTCCAACAGCCCACAGCACCGCGTCATAGTAATACGCGTCGCCGGGAACGTCGGAGAACGGGTTGACCGTAACGGCGGCGCCGTAAGAGCCAAGGCTGATAGTGGGGCCGTTGTTGAACAGCACGCCGCCTTCCGCGGCCTGGTTCGTCGCCGGATGGCTGACGGAGAACGTCAGGTCGCCGATAACCGTATCGGAGCCTACCAGCAGGAAACTCTCATTCTCATAGCCGGACAGCGCGCCGGACTTGTTGACCACAATCGGGTCGTCCCAGGTCACGTCCACGCCGTACCAGGCGTCTCCTATCTGTACCAGGTTCCACATATGAGCCTCACCTGTGCTGTCAGCGGAAACGCGGGCGTAGCCGCTCTCCAGAACGCAGGAGATACCCAGCTTGTCGCACAGAACCTTCAGCGCCCGCGCGTAACCCTCGCAGACGGGGCCGACCGTACCCTCGCGGCCCTCAAGGGCGCTCAGGCACTCATGCGGCTCGTTCCCGATTGACAGCAGATCCTCCGAACGGTTGTACTCGTTGTGCTGCGTCAGCCACTGGTTAAGCTGGACAACTTTCTCGTAGTCGGTCGCGCCGGTTATGCTGGCCAGTATCGTGGCGACAGCCGCGTCGCGGCGCTGAATGCCGGCGGCCACACTTCCCGCATCGGTCCATCCGGGAGCACGCATGGTGAAACCGCTGTCATCCGCCAGAACAAGAAAGAAATAACCCACGCCATCCACAGTAACTATACGCACCTTTGTGGATCCGCTCAGCCAGAACACCTCCGGGTGGTCACGGTCAAAGGCGTGGTACACGGTCGCTATATAGCTCACCGTGTCGGACTTATCCTGGTCCCACGTATCGCCTTTGGCAACCTTCGTGACGAACACACCGTTATAGGAGGCTGTCTGGATAACGTCGCCCAGCACCAGCGACGGATAATCCACCGCGCCGTCGCTGGCGGTAGTCCCGACGGTCAGGAACGAGTCGTCGGAGAATACCACGCTGTCCAGGTTGCCGGAACCGTTGGCGTAGAGCGCGGACACGTTGAAGGCGACCTCCTCCGCGCTCACGTTCGTCCACAGCACCGGCATACCGGCCATGGCGTTCGCGTTGATCGTGAAATAGCTGTCCTCGGTCAGGCAGTCGGACAGACCGCTCTCCTCGTCACTGCCTGACACGATGATCTCGTACAGGTCCGTGGCGTACTCGGGGATCTCGATCCGCTCCACCCAGCTCACCAGCGTCTCCTCCACAACCTGCCTGACTATCTCCTGCAAGGGGGATTCCACAATCGGCACTTCCGGGGCGATAGGCGTCTCGGGCGCGGCGGGGATTACCTCGTCCGCGTTCGTGTCGGTATCTTCCTCCGGAGTCTCCGATTCTCCGCTGCTGTCATTGGTCTCCTCGCCGCTGTCCACGGGTTCCTCGCTCTCGTCCTCAACAGCGCTGCTGCCATCTTTACCTGACGACTCGTTGATGGTGACCGTCTCCGGAGGCGACGCGACCGAGAGCGTGAATGAGTATGCCGCGTCATAGTTGTAGTCCTCGCCGCCGGCCTCCCGGTCGAATATGGCGCTGTTGACCGTCACGGTCAGCGTGCCTGTCAGCGCGGTGCCGGAGAAGGACAGAGTAAAGCTTGCGTCACCCGCCGCGTACGTGGCGGCGTATGTGGCCGAACCGCTGTTCACCAGCGTCACGGACGCCAGCGTCAGACCGGTGGCTCCGGGGTCCACGCTGTAATTGCCGAGATCAGTAACCTCACCGGCGTCCAACGGAACGCTGGACGTCACGGTAACGGACGGGCTGCCGGTTCCATAGGAAATGCTGCTGCCGCTGACAGTCAGGGAGATGGATGCTTTCTCCGTCCACCTGGCGTACAGTGCCAGGTCCCCGGTGACCTCCGCGCTGAAGTCGTAAGCGGTTGTGTAGTCCGTGCCGGTGTACCAGCCGTCGAAGGTGTAGCCCGACCTTGTGGGCGCCGTCGGCTCAGACGCCGTGCCGCCGTACTCAACGGACTGCGCGCTCACCGACGAGCCGCCCTGACTGCTGAACGTCACCGTGCAGGCGTCAGCCGTCCAACCCGCGTACAGTGTCAGATCACCCGTCACCGCCGTGTCGAAGTCGTACTCGATCGTGCAACCTTCGTCGGTGAACCAGCCGCCGAAGGTGTAGCCGTCACGCGTTAGCCCTGACGGCTTTGCGACCGTGCCGCCGTACTCAACGGACTGCGCCTCCACCTCAGAACCTCCGTTCGTCACGAACGTCACCGTGTAGGTGTTGACCGTCCAACCCGCGTACAGTGTCAGATCACCCGTCACCGCCGTGTCGAAGTCGTA
>CAYQWH010000198.1:0-2828 GCA_964421265.1 uncultured Oscillospiraceae bacterium
TTTATTTGGACAGAGCTTACGCGGAGCTTTTCGCGTATATGGATAAGCTGGGAGCGGAGCTTGACAAGCTGACGGAGATAGAGAAGGACAAGGCGCGGTGCGTTCACCGGGACGATCTTCTGGGCGTGCAGGAGTGCATGAAGCGCGAGCAGGCGGTGAGCCTTGCGCTCAGGTCCATGGACGCCAAGCGCGACAAGCTTCTTGAGAGCGCGGGACTATCCGGCGCGGCGCTGTCGCAGATGGCGGACAGGTGCCCGCGGGAGGTGCGCATTGAGGCTATGGCGGCGCAGAAGAGGCTGCAGGACCGGTACAGCATCTACAAGGCCGCGTCGGGCGCGTGCCGTTCGGCGCTGGAGTGCAATCTCCATGAGTTTGAGAAGTTCATATCGGAGGATAAGCTGGAGGAGGCGGAGATGCGGGGCCTTACGGACTTCAGGGCGTAGCGCCCTCCGCCGCCTCCCACGGACGGAGATTACTATCGGGGAGTCTTGTGAAGTATGAGCAACATATCCACATTTGGCACATTCACGTCGGTGAAGCTGGGGATTTACGCGGCGTCCCGCGGCCTGAGCGTCACCGGCAACAACATATCGAATATCAACACGGACGGGTACACGCGGCAGCGGGTTGACCAGATAAGCCTGTACACCGGCGCGGCGGACAGGTACTCCTCCCAGACGGACGTGCGTATCGGCGGCGGCGCGCTGGTAATAGGCGTTGACCAGGTGCGCGACCAGTACCTGGACATCCAGTACAGGAACGAGCAGGCCAACGTCGGTTCGGCGGAGGCTTTCGTCTACGGGTACACCCGCATAGCGGACGTCATAGACGAGGTGGCCAAGGGCAACGACGGCGAGGGCGTGATTGAGGCGCAGCTCAACGACATCATTGAACAGATCGAGAACCTGACCACCCAGGGCGCCGGACTGGAGGAGTACGACACCCTTGTCAGGGCGTCGGTCTATTCGCTGTGCAGCAAGTTCCATATGTACGCCGACGAACTGGACCAGGTCTACTCAAGCCAGCTTGACAGTTTCTACCAGGACGTGACGGCCATAAACACCACGCTGGAGAACATACGGAACCTGAACGAGGAGATAAGACGGGCGAACATATACGGCTCCGACGCGCTGGAGCTGAAGGACGAGCGGAACCTGCTGATAGATGAGCTGTCCAAGTATATGCGCATCAGCGTCACCTACGGGGAGGAGGATCTGGGCAGCGGCAAGACCGTGGAGAAGCTGACCATTCGCCTGGCCGGGGACGACCCGGATAACCCGGAAGCCAACACCGCCACATTGGTTGACGGCGTGTACGCCACCCAGCTACTGATCCGTCAGGAACCGGTGTACGTCACGGACGAGAACGGCGAATATGTCACGGACGACGATGGCAACAAGATTCAGCTCACTCAGGTGAACGGTGACGGCGAGATTGAGTATGTCTATCAGGATAGCGAGAACCTGGAGATTGATTTAGACGCCCTGCGGGACTGGCGCGGCAGACCAATGCCCATGGGTACCACTCAGGGCTATCTGGAGGACACCGCCGGCAACGACCTGACGTTTACGGACACGCAGAATGAGGACGGTACTACCACGACGGGCGCGGAACTGGTTAACGCGGAGATCGATAAGATGGCGGCCGAACTGGTATTAGATGGCTACACGGTGGAGTGGAACGATGCCTACAACGGTTTCTCCTACACCGACGAGAATGGCAACACCTACACGTATCAGGCGATGGAGGTGGAGGAGACTACAACGACCACCGACGATAATGGCGACCCAGTAGAGTCAACCGAAAACGTCTGGAAGATATGGGAGACGAAGGACAAGGTCAGCGAGAAGGTGGAGCTTACGGACACCACCCTGTACGGCTATTTGCAGTCGGAGCGGGAGCTGCTGACGGAGAAGGGGCCGTTCGCCACCAAGGATGACATAGCCGGCGACGCCAACGCCACCTCCAAATACGGCATCAAGTACTATATGTACGCTCTGGACGCCCTGGCCAACAAGTTCGCCGACATATTCAACAGCACCAACGCGCCTCAGGCGGTGGAGATACCGATGCTTGACAGCAATACCGACCCAGTGTATCTGGCAACAGAGATGAAAAACGGTGTCCTGTACTTCGTGGCGGATGAGAACAGCGGCCTTACGCAGGATCAGCTCGAGGTTAAGTACGTAGGCGAAGGTGAAGATAGACACGTGGAGCTGACGGAGGATCAGTACGAGCTGCTGCCTGAGGACGTCATGTACAATGGCGTAGCCAACGGCAAGGGTTACGGCACGGTGACGGATAAGCCGCTGGAGACGCTGGCGGGGATACTCATCAGCAACGACAGCAACAAGGACGACGCCACGGGCATAACGGCCTCCAACATATCCATATCTCTCGGCTGGTCCACGGGCGACGTCAGGATAGTTAACTCCTTCACGTCCTCCAATTCCACGGCCAACGACAACTATCAGCACCTGCTGTCCCAGCTGATGAACGGCGAGTTCGAGTTCACCCCGGCGGATCTGGGGTTTAACGACGCCTACGCCGCCGATGTGCCGTTCTACAGGGGCACCATACAGGGGATGCTGGCGAACATAAACGAGCAGCTTGCCAATGACACGAGCGTTGAGAACACGCTGCTGACGAACTACAACACCATGGCCGACGAGCTGTGGGTGGAGCGCGACGCGGTGATGGGCGTTGACCTGAACGACGAGACGATCAACCTGATGCAGTACCAGAAAGCCTACCAAGCCGCCTGCCGAGTGATGACCGTCTTCGACTCGATGCTTGATAAACTGATCAACGGCACCGCAGTGTAATAA
>CAYQWH010000199.1:0-2779 GCA_964421265.1 uncultured Oscillospiraceae bacterium
AAGACCGTGGGGCTTTGCCCCACACCCTACGGCCTTGAAAGGCCGGCGAACTTTTGTGGCGCTTCGCTGTCGATTGCGTTAGCTTGGTGCGGCTAACGACAACGTTACCGCGCTTTAGCGCGCACGCCTTCGCCGTCCACCACCGTGTTACCGCTCACTCCTCATCCCACGCTAACTCCCACTCGGCCTTGCGCTTGCCCTGTCCCGCGCCGCGCTGGCTGCCGGCGGAACGGTCACGGTTGTCACGCTCCCGCACAGCCAACGTGATCTGACCGCGAAGCGAACGGTTCTCTCGACGTAAACAGTCATTCTCATACCGACTGTACGCGCTCGCCAGCGGCTCACCCTTCCGTACCGCCTCCCACACGCTCGCGGGTACCTCGTCCGCCCCCACATGGGGATACGCGCGGACAAACTCCACAAACTCCCGTTCCCGCGCCTCCGCGTCCGTCACCCCCCGTTCACGGTACGCCACGTCCGTGTGCTCACGTTCACGGAAATCCGCGCCTGTTGCATCCCGTTCGCGTAACCCCGCATCCGTATACTTACGTTCGCGGAACTCATCGCCTGTCAACTCACGTTCAAAGGAATCCGGCTCCTCGTCAGCTGTGGTTGGGGGGAAGGTCGGCTCTGTCTCGTTCATCTTTTAGCCTCCTGAGTATTATTGTTGTGATTTGATTTTCTAATTTAGCCCAACTTGGCTTATTACTCGCTCTCGGAAATCAGGCTCTTCCGGTCGGGGATGTAGCCGTCGGGGACGCGCTCAAGATACTGCTTCGTGGTGATCTTGTCGGCCATGAGCAGATTGTCCAGCGTCTGGATGGCGGCTATCTCCGAGTAGTAGGAACTGGCCCCCACGTCAAGCTTCATGCTCATGGGCGTGCCGCGCAGCTTCGAGAAATCGTAATTGATCTCAACCTCCTCCGGCGTATTCTCCGGCATCACACTGAGTATCTCAGCCGGTACTTTAACCTTCACCGGCCTATTGCCGTAATAGGAGATGATGAACTCCAAGTACACCCGCGCCAGGTCCTCAAGACAGGCGCGCAGGTTCTGTTTCGTAATCTCGCTGGGCGTGGCGGCGGCGCGCTGGAGGGCGATGATGGCGGAGGTGTTGTCCGGCTTAGTGTCACCCAACGCCGCAGCCGTGGCGCCAAGGTTCCGGTTCGTCTGCTCCACCGCAAGGTCGATGTACTGGGCAATCTGGGGGGACATGGCCGCCGGTTCTATGGCTCTGGCCGCGCCGGTCACGTCGCCGCCGTTGACACCGATGGCCTCCCCTATCTGGTTAGTCCAGCGTGGTATGCGCGTCCTGTCGTACACTATCTTGGGGTACGCCGTGGTCATCAGACTGAGCATGGACATGGCCCACATCTTGTTGATGAAAATCTGGTTCGGTATCAGCCCCGTCAGCATGGCCTGACCGTGGTAGCAGTCGGGCACGTAATCCCAGTTCAGCCAGACGACGGGGTAGCGGCGCAGGTTCATGTTCCAAGGACGTTTAATGTCACAGTCCCGCGTGCAGCGGTAGCCCCAGATCTCGCCGGAGTCCTCGTCCCGCCACATGAGCAGGAGGGTGGTGACCTTATCCTCGGTGGGTCTGACGCCGTGGCAATCATCCGACTGGCCGTCGGGTCTGATGCACTCCCAGTTCTCGCAGCCGTTCAGTCGCGCCTCCCGGCGCGCGTCCCGGTCGCTGATGACGCTCTCGATAATAATGTATGGCTGAGATTCCACCCGGCGGTCGTTGGGGTTACCGAAGTACACGTGGGTGTTATCCAATGTCTCGCTGCGGATGCCGCCGTGGATGCCGTTGCCCATATCCATATCCGGGTCCCAGTAGGTGTAGAGGCACCCGTCGCCCCGGACGGCGGCGTCGCGAGCGAACTCGCGGGTGAGGCAGGTGATGTTGTTCCGCTCGAAGATGGCGTCGAACTCGTCATTGAGGATCCGCGCCAACTCCGCCGAATCCGCCGAATTGCCGCACGCGGCCATGGGTGACGCCCGCACATTTAACTCATCTGAGGTTATATTTGACACAACGAAGCAGACGTCACGCTTGAGAATATTAAAAACCGGGGTTGGCAGACCGTTGGATCGCACGCCCTCCCACTGTTTACCGATGAAGAAGTCCTCGTTTGTGCGCACGTTGTTATAGAGGTCCAGCTGCTCATTGAACGCGCGTCCGTGGGAATACAGTTCCCACGCTGAGCGGAATGTAGGCAGCGAATCGCCCGAGAAGAGGCCGTCACAGCTCATTGTGGCTCCTCCTATCCGCCTTCCGGGCCGTATCCACGTCGTAGGTCAGTACGCGTTTCAGGGTTTCGCGCCACTCGTTGTCACTCGCGCAATCGGAACCGCGGTTAGCGTTCGCGATCGGTTCGGCTGGGGAAGCTTGCTGGCGTTTACGTGCGGCGCGGCGGCGGCGTGCGCGTTCGGCGGCGCTGGCGGTGAGGATGAGGATGAGCAGAGCCGCGACGGTCAGTGTCCCAAGCTGTGTCAGTGTGAGCAGGATCAGGTTTAGTGTTGTCATGGTGTCTCCTTGTTTAATGTAGTCTGGTGGGTGTCGGCAAAGGCGTGCGCGCTAAAGCGCGGTGGCGGTGGTCGTAAGCTGCTGCGGGTTAGCGGTAGTCTGGTGGTTGTCGGCCAAGGCTGCGCGCTAAAGCGCGGTACTGTTGTCGTAACCTCCACCGGGCTAACGCAATCGCCAGCGGAGCGCCACAGAAGTTCCGTCCACCCTTTCAAGGGTGGTAGGGTGTGGGGCAACGCCCCACGGTCT
>CAYQWH010000200.1:0-2764 GCA_964421265.1 uncultured Oscillospiraceae bacterium
TATGGCGTTCCGTGGCGCGTTATGGCGGGTTACGTCGAACCGTGACGGATTACGTGGAACCGTGTCACGTTGCGGCGTTCCGCGTCGAGTTATGGCGGGTTACGTCGCGTGACGTCGGGTTACGTCTAATCGTGTCGCGTTATGGCGGGTTACGTCGAACCGTGTCGCGGCGTGTCGTGTCGCCGCGAATTGCGTCGCGTCACGGGGAACCTTGTCGGGCGGCTATCTGGTCGTGGAGGCATTGGAGGGCGTCGGACAGACCGCCCACGCGGTCGATGAGACCGGAGTCCACGGCCTCCTGACCGTAGATGACGGAACCCACGTCGGCGGCCAGTTCGCCGGTGCGCAGCATCAGTTCCGTGAACCGCTGGCGGGTGACGCGGGAGTTGTCGGTGACGAAGCTGACAATGCGCTCCTGTATCCTGCCCAGATAGTTATACGTCTGGGGCACGCCTATGACGACGCCCGTTAAGCGCACCGGGTGGATGGTCATCGCCGCCGACGGCGCTATCATGGAGACGCGGGCGGCCACGGCCAGCGGAACGCCGATTGAGTGGCCGCCGCCCAGAATTAGCGACACCGTGGGCTTGGACATACCGGCTATCAGCTCCGCTATGGCAAGCCCCGCCTCCACGTCGCCCCCGGCCGTGTTCAGAAGAATCAGCAGACCGTCGATGTCGTCCGACTCCTCTATGGCCGCAAGCTGCGGCATGACGTGTTCGTATTTCGTGGTCTTGGTGTCCGGCGGCAGCATTTGATGGCCCTCTATCTGCCCGACTATGGTCAGACAGTGTATCGTGCCCCGGCGCGTGCCTATAGTCGCGGAACCCATGTCCCGTATCTGGTCGCGCTGGTAAATCTCCTCCGGCTCCGTGGCGTTTTCCATTGCCGTTCGCGCCCCCCTTGTCCGCTCCGTTTCGCGCGCGTCCCGGATTAAACCTTTAACCCGGAACCGCGCAACACTGTTATTCTCCCGGTTTTTCGGGAGATTATGCGTCGGGGGCGCGGCGTCACAGGTTGTCGCGCTCGTAGGCAAGCTGGTTGAGGACGCGCCAGACGGTGGGGTAGTACATCTTCGCCATGCGCTTGCCGCCGACGGAATTGGGGTGCAGCCCGTCGCCCACGTGCATACCCTCACGCAGCGCCCGTATCTTGCCCGGCTGACGCATTATGTCCTCCATGTCAACCACGACGCAGTAGCCCTCCAGGTGGCGTATCACGTCGTTCATGGCCTGGCGCATTATCTCGGCCTTCTCCCAATAGGGCGCGACACGGTTGTCGTAGGGGAGGACGGTGGAGAGTATCACTCTGCTGCCGTGGGCCTTGGCGCGGCGGGAGAACTCGATTATCCCCGCGCGCATATCATCCTTCGTGGGTATATAGTCCTCGTGGTAGTCGAAGCAGTGGTTGCAGTCGTTGACGCCCTCCAAAAACAGCACCACGTCCGGGCAGAAGTCGGCGTACAGGTCGTGCTCCATGCGCTTCAGCCCCGACTTGCCGTACTGCACGCCGCCGAAGGGGTCGCCGCGAACACAGGGCGCGTCGGACAGCAGCCTGTTGCCGCCCACGCCCACGTTCATCGTGGTCACCTCCCCCGCCATGTCTTGGTACATCCGCTGAGTCAGGGGTGTCGTGTAGTAGCCCATGTGGGTGATGGAGTCGCCGAAGAACGCCACCTCCAGCAGCCCCGGCTTCGTCCGCGCCGCCACGGCGCAGATCCCCGCCGCGATGCCCGTGTCCAGAACGTGCTCCTCCTTCACAAGTTCCGGCAGGTACTTGTCCCACGCCCGCTTGCGCAGACCGTAATGGAGCGAGCTGTGCCACAGATCCGTGCAGGTGGTGGTGCAGACGGTCATCGGCGAGTTGGGCATGGTGAAGTTCACTAAAACCTCTATGTCCTCCCACATCTTCACCGGCATCTCAACCGGGTCGCTCCAGTCCTCCTCGTTCGGGAGAATCTGTATGACGCGCTTGTGGCGGAGCGTCACCGGGGCCTCGCCCGTCAGCTTGCCCGTCTCCCGGTCTACCGTCCTTATCGTCACGCTCTCCATCAGCAGCAGATTGTCGCAGCCCACGTTGCTGAATTTGACCTTGAGGGCGCTGCCGTTCAGATTATTGGTTATGCGCGTGCGCTGTATCACGCGTTCCAGCGTTCCAAGCTCCTTGCCATAGGTGATGGGTACATAGCTCCATACAGGATGCCATTCCTCCATTAGCTTAGTCCTCCGTTTTCATTTATTCGGTTCGCGGCGCGGAGCCGATTGCCCCGCGAGTGAACGGGAAACCCCGAGTGAACCGCGCCGCCCGGCGGCGATCCGTCGGGGGTCCCGTGGAAATATCGCGCGCACGCTCCGCGAGGACGGCGTCCCGCCGTCCCCGCGGTGGTACAGTCAGGTTATCGGGTTCAGTTCGCCTCGGTGGCCAGATCCAGATCCGGGAACTGCTTCGTCCAGCTCTCCGCGCCCTCGTACTGGTTCGACGCCAGTATGACGCGGATGTTGTTGTACACGCAGCGCTTAAGGGCGCGGATGTCCAGCGTTCCGGCGGCCAGTTCCACGCGGATGTTGGCGTGGTCGTCCGGGTGACCGGGCATAACCATGTCGTTACCGGCCCTCATGCACCCGGCGGCGTTGGACACGCCGGCGGTGGACGCGTTGGTGGTCGTCCAGTCGGTCATGATCGCCCCGGCGAATCCCCACTCGTCGCGGGCGGCGGCGGTGCAGGTGTCGTAGCAGTTGGCCGCGTGGACGCCGTTTATCAGGTT
>CAYQWH010000201.1:0-2721 GCA_964421265.1 uncultured Oscillospiraceae bacterium
GTCTTCCCAATAGCGGTTTCATATAAAAACACGGCCAGGCATGGGAGTCCCGCGCCTGACCATGCTTTTGTGCCCCGTATGCTCGTCAGCCGTTGGCGCGGTAGAGGAAAGTCACCGCCTGCTCGGCGCTCACGATGGCGTCAGGGGCGAACACGTCCGCCGAGCCGTAACCCTCGGTGATGTGGTTTTCCACAGCCCAGAGTACGGCGCTATAATAGGCGTCGCCCTCGGACACATCGACGAAGGGGTTCTCGATAAGCCCCGGTTCGGGGGAGCCGGCGGCCTGCCAGAGGGCGGTCACGGCCTGGCTGCGGGTCATGGATCCGTCGGGCGAGAAAGCCGCATCCAGGGCGGATCCGCTCGTGACGCCGTTTTCCATTGCCCAGAGCACGGCGTCATAATACCACGTCCCCTCCACCAAATCCGGGATGGTCAGTTCCTGCGCCCCGCCGTCGTCGGAGGAATCTCCGTCTTCAGCGCTGCCATGGAAGAGCGGCGAGAGCACGTCCGCGTGTTCCTCAAAGATCTCCAGCAATATGGCGTTCCAGTGCCGCGCGTCCCGCTCGGTATCGCCGAACACATAGTCCTCTTGGCCGTAGTCGATCACGTCGAAGCCGGGTATAGCCTTGCTGGCCCCGGCAGTGCGGGTGGCGACGATGTCGGACAGCGCGAAGGAAACCGTGCCGTCCTGGTAGCTGACCCAGTCGGTCAGGTCCGGGCTGGTGGGTTCCGCGGCGGTCCCGTTTGCGGTCTGCTTTTCCGCATCCGCCTTGGCGATGGACACCGCGCCGTCCACATGCGCCCCGTACATCTGGTCCACATAGAGGCTGAAAGAATCGCCCAGAATCTCAGAGGGCACATGACCGCCGTTCCACTGCCACTCGATCTCCGCGTCCACCCCGGCGTTCAGCATGGCAATCTGCAAATTCAGGGAGTTGAACATGGAGATGTCGCCCTCGGATGCGCCGCAGAGTATCTTGATCCAGACGGGGTCCTCGGTGCCCTCCGCGCCGATGTAGTTCAGCGGGTTATAGAGGGAGACGAGGTTGTTGCCGTACTTGTCCCCTGACTCGATCTCGGCGATGTCGGCGCGGTAGGCGTCCAGCATCTCCTCATAGGTGGAATAGCGGGCGGAATCGGTCTTGCCGGAGGCGGACTGGGTGGTACCCGCGTCAGGGGTCCCGACCGCATCCATGCCGCCGATGCCGCCCAAATCGCCCCGGTCGCCCCAATCGCCGCGGTCGCCGTCCGGTCTGCCGCCGTTGAAATCGCCCTGCATCCCGTCAGGAAACGCCCCGTCCATTATGCCGCCGATGCCATCCATGCCCTCGGGACGTTCTCCGTCCGCCATCCCGCCGAAGCCTCCCATTCCGCCGACAGAACTGACGGCGCAGCGGCCCGACAGGAATGCCTCGGCTTTCTCCTCGGTGGTCATGGCCGCCACTTCCTCATCGCGCAGCGGGTTGCCGGACGCGTCAAACCAGGTCCAGCCCTCGGCGTAGTCCAGGCTGTCCAGGTACCACTGCAAATTCTCCGTAAACTCCATGAGGTACAAGTCCAGATAGGCGCCATAGTATCCATTTGTCTCGGGATACGCCTCCGGGTCGCACTGGATAGACAGGGCTATGGTGTCGTCCAAATCGCCGTCCCGGTTCAGGTCAAACCCAACTCCGCTCTCATCTACGGAGAGGTCCTGCGCGTTGATATACTCCATGTACGCCTCGGAGAGATACGCCGCCAGCTGTGCCTGAAACGGGGTGGAAAAGCTGTAGCTGGCATCCAGATAATACTCGAAGGCCAGCGCCATATCCGCCTCGTAGAGGGACGTGATCGCGCTGTAGGCAATGCAGCCCCAGGCCCCGTCCGAGATCTCATAGTCCTGTCCGTCGATTGTCACGGTGGTGGAATAGGATCCGTCCTCGTTCTGGTAGACGCCCACCGCCCCGGCCTCAATCTCATAATCGTAGAAATCCGGGTTGTTGGAGGTGGCGGCAAACATGGCCGCGTGCGCTCCGCCGCCAGATCCGCCCGTAGAGATCAGGCAGTCCACGTCTCCGGGCAGGTTGCCCAGAAGGATGTTATACTTGACAAACCGCGCCGCGTTCTTCTGGTCCACCAGGCAGGAGGGGGCGTCCCCGGTGTAATAGGTGTTCCCGTCGGCGTCAGTCGCGGTGTCCTGCTTGCCCCGGTTGCCGCAGCTGACGTTGATGTAGCCGTCCGCCGCATGCTCGGTGGAGGCGACGGAGTTGTTCTGGGAGCCGTAGCCCGCCGCTCCGGTGTTCAGGATAATGGGCGCGGTGGCGGCAGTGTAGACTTGCCCGTTGGTGCTGGTGACCGTGGCGTCGTAGTCGATGACCAGCCCGCCCTCTACCGGCTCGGACGCCTGGGTGGAGGCAACGTCTGCCGCGCCGTCCCCGTCCGTGTCGATGCCGATTACATAAGCGCCGGGCACGCACACGCTGACCCCCTGCTGGTCGGGCAATTCGGGATAGGCGACCGCGGAGACGACGGAGAGTACCCACGCGTCTGCGGACGTGGAATAGGTCCACTTCTGCTCTGGATTGTTGGCCAGATTCAGCGTCTCCTCAATATACTCCCTGCTGTAGTTCGCGCCGCTCCCGAACGTGGGGATAGCGCACAGCGTCAGAAGAAGGGAGAGAGCAAGCGCCGCTGAGGTGATTTTTCTGAAGGATTTCATTCATTAAACCTCCCGTAAAGAAT
>CAYQWH010000202.1:0-2717 GCA_964421265.1 uncultured Oscillospiraceae bacterium
ATATTTAAATTTATTTTTTAAACCGAAAAGTATACTTTTCGGTTTATTATTTTCACCAAAAAGTATGAAATCAAGTATAATATGGCCATGCGCCTGTGGCGCGGCCTGAAATCAAATATAATAGCCATTATGCGGCTATTATATCATATTTACTGACAGTTTCCAACCTTTTTGCTCTTAAATTTTGCCAGACAGTCCGCTCACCGCCTGTTAAGCGGTACGCGCAAGCGCCCACCTCTTCCAAGCAGGTGGGCGCTTGCGCGTACTCCGGCGCCGACAGTGATAGGCGGATCTGCTCGTTTCCCGCAATGTTCCGCCGCGTACCGGTTCGATCTTCACTTGCGTGCCGCTAATCGTCAGGCCGCGTCAGTTCCGAGGAGTAATGGGCGTCCTCCTCGTCATAGAGATCCTCTAAAGCCAATGACCGGTCGTTATAGATAATCCTGCTGTCCGAACAGTATATTGAGTAGATGTCCGTCGCCGCCATCTCCGTCAGCTTCTCCGCTTGGAAGGAGTCCGCAATGTACACCGGGACCATCCGAAGCAGGATTTCGGCGCAGCTCCGGCTATGAGAATAACAGATCAGATCGGCGACGGCGCTCTTGCACAGGCCGTCCCGCGTGTCAAGATATGGCGTGCGGATTTCCCCATTTTGGAACATATAGTAATATGGGCCGCCTGTACCGTAAGCGCAAAGCTCGACGATGCCGGCAGGGCCGGTGTACACCATCTGCGCGGCGGGATAGATAACCTGTCCAACCAGATCCGAGATGCCATATGAATAGGACTCGTCTCCGCTGTCCATGTTCCGAACAAAACCGTCATTACTTGACAGGCAGCCGTTTGTATAACCGTTGGAGATCATCACGTCCGCCAGGTAGTCGGCGATAAAGGCGTTTTTCATCCAGAAAAAGTCCACAAAGCTTTCAATATAGTGCTCCTGCGCGTAGGACAGATATTCTTCGGAGACATTCAGCCTGATTCGATTGTCGCCCAGCAGTTCAATATCCACCGCGTCTTTGCTGTTGGCATAGGCGGCGATTTCAGCGTAGCTTGCCGCGACCTCATCGTTCAGACGCGGGTCAAAGTCAACCGCCTGAGAATCATCGGTGCAGGAAAACAGATCGTCATATTGGGCGTATATCGGCGCCAGATAGATGCTGCGGTCACCATAATCCCGGATCAGGGAAAACGCCTCGTACAAAACCTCGTCCACCGTCAGCTCCTCATTTGGGTGGCGGTTGATGTAATAAACATTGCAAACCTCGTCATAAGCCACGTCATTTGTGAAAAGCCGGAACGCGCGCTCCGTGGCGTCGGAGTACAGTGATGTAATCGCTTTCTTTTCCGATGTGGCTGACATACCGGCGTTCCCAAGTTCGTATAAAAACGTGAAGTCCTCACCGCAATTATACGATGTCGCGTTGGACTCGATCCGGCACCAACCGGTGTCCGCCGAAAAAAGAGAAGAAATGGCATAGGTGATAAGCCCCACGCCCACGAGAAGCAAAAGGATTGTCAGAACCAGTCTCAGCTTGGTGTGCTTCTCAGAAAGTTCTATTTTTTCAACCGGCTTTGGATGCGGCAGATCCCGGTTATCGCCGCGTGTTCTTCTCAAGCAGATCCTCTCCTGATAAAATCCATATATTCCCGGATGAAGAACCGGGCGCTACGCGTCTGGTTCTTCATCGCGTCTGTAGACTAAATCGCGGCAAGCAACAGCAGCAGCAGGAACAGCACTACGATCGCGCCGAGCGTAATGAATCCCGCGATGGTGCCCTTCTTGCAGGCTTTAAGGTTCCGCGCGTGTTTGAAATGGCTGAAAATGAAACAGCCAATCAGTCCAAGGATAGGGAGAAAGAAGGACAGGATCGAGTACCAGATGCTGCCCGTGTCATGAACCGGCGCGATACGGATATCCTCCTGCGGCTCAGGCTTCGCCTCCTGAGAATCGGACAATTCCGTCCGGCTGTCAGAATCCATTATGGTGATGGATTTGATGGGAACTCCCTTTTCGCGCACCGCCCTGTACTCTTCAATCTCCTTTTTGCTGCCATAGACATAGTGATCGTGGCCGATGCAAACCAGCTCAGGCTGTTCCTCACTGTAATCGTGAATGGATGGATCGTAGGTGTAAAGCACCTTGTTCTTTTCCAGCTTCGGATCTGGTATCGGGATCGCTGAAATCAGTGAGTGAGTATAGGGGTGCAGTGGGAAGTTGAACAGTTCCTCCGCTTCGGCGACCTCCACAATACGGCCTTTATATATTACGCCGATTCTATCTGAGATAAACCGGACGATAGAGAGATCGTGGGCGATGAACAGGTAAGTGACGTCCTTCTCCTGTTGGAATTTCTTCATCAGATTCAAGACCTGCGCGCGAATGGACACGTCCAGCGCGGAGATCGGCTCGTCCGCGACAACCAGCTCCGGTTCCATAACCATGGCGCGGGCAAGACCGATTCTCTGGCGCTGCCCGCCGGAAAACTCATGGGGGTACCGCGTCAGGTGCTCCGGCAATAGCCCTACTTCATTGATGATGTTTTCTACTTTCTTCTGGCGATCCGCCTCGTTTTTGTACAGATGGAAGTTATTCAGGCCCTCGGAAATGATATAGTCCACCGTGGCGCGCTCGTTAAGAGACGCGGCCGGATCCTGGAACACCATCTGGATGTTCCGGATCACCTGGCGATCCAGCGCGCGCGGAATTTTACCGG
>CAYQWH010000203.1:0-2705 GCA_964421265.1 uncultured Oscillospiraceae bacterium
TTCTGCCGAAGATGTTTTCCAGCAAGTACCTGATGTAGCCCCGGCTGCTTCGCCGAATGGTTTTCCCGACAGCAGTATCAGAATCTCTCCGGCCGCATATGATGGGTTATCCGGTTGTATGGAAGGTGAGAGACAATATGGATTTTGAGAACCTGGCGAGGGTGTGGGAGCGGGTATCCGGCGATACGGCGGAGGCGGAGAAAGGGGCCGCCCCCGACCCGGACATATCCGGTCTGCGGGGATTTATTGAGGAGGAGGAGTACACGGCGGCGTTCTATACGCTTTTGGCGGTTAAGACGCGGCGCTGTCCCATGGAGCGGGAGTTCAGGAGGATAGCGGCGCGGGAGCGGGAGCATGAGCGCCGGCTGCAGACGGAGCACTTCCTGCGCGGCGGCGACACGTACACGCCCTATCGCAGGGCGCCCAGCGCGCCGTATCTCCTCCCGGCGCTGAGGAGGGCGTGGCAGGGTGAGCGGAACGCGGCGGAGTCCTACGAGGCGGCCGCGTCGTCGGCGACCGACCCGGCGCTGGCGGCGCTATACAGGGAACTTGCGTCGGACGAGAGGGACCACGAGAGCTGTATGCTCGCCCTGATACGGGAACTTGTGAGATAGACAGGAAATTCAATTCCGCAACTCCCCGTCTTGACAACGGGGACGATAAGGTTTATTATAGTAAAGAGCGGAGATATTCGCTCCATAAAATTCATGTTTCTGACAATACTATAAGAGAGATTGTGAGGTGAAAAGGGATGGACGCTGACGGTAACGGCGGCACAGAAGGTCGAGAACGTAAGGCGTCGATCCTGTGCGCCTGAAGCTCTGATTGGACTGTGCTCCGGATACATTGCGCCGTCTGACGCGTCTCGCGCCAGGGCGGTTCGAAGACGGCTTTGCCGTCTTGTATGTACAAAATATGTATTCAGGAGGCAGGATTCATGCAGGAAAAGGAGACTTTGCTGACGGCGACTCTTGAGGCGCTGGTCAAGGGCAAGAAATACGCCACGCTGCGTGACATCTTTGTCACAATGCAGCCGGCCGACATAGCGGCGGTGCTGGAGGAGAGCGAGGACGAGAAGCTCCCGCTTCTCTTCAGGCTGCTGCCGAAGGAGCTGGCGGCGGAGACGTTTGTGGAGATGGAGAGCGAGGAGCAGGAGCTGCTCATACGCGGGTTCTCCGACGCGGAGCTTAAGGAAGTGGTGGATGAGCTGTACGTGGACGACGCGGTGGACATCGTGGAGGAGATGCCCGCCAACGTGGTCAAGCGCATCCTGAAGCAGGCCGATCCCGACAAGCGCAAGATGATAAACGAGATACTCAACTACCCCGAGGACTCCGCCGGGAGCATCATGACCACGGAGTACGTGAGCCTCCGTCCGGATATGTCCGCCGAGGACGCCATCAAGCGCATACGCAGGACGGGTGTGGAGAAGGAGACTATATACACCTGCTATATCACTGACAACAACAGGAAGCTTTTGGGCTACCTGACGCTGAAGACGCTGCTGCTGGCCGACGACGAGACGCTGGTCTCGGACATGATGGGCACTGACATCATATCCGTCACCACCACGGACGACCAGGAGGAGGTGGCGGGCGTTTTCGGCAAGTACGATCTGGCCGCGCTGCCGGTGGTGGACAAGGAGAACCGGCTGGTGGGCATTGTCACCGTCGATGACGCCATTGACGTCATGGAGGAGGAGGCCACCGAGGACATCGAGAAGATGGCGGCCATCACGCCTACGGACAAGCCCTATCTGCGGATGAGCCCCTTTGAGATATGGAAGTCCCGGATACCATGGCTGCTGCTGCTGATGATTTCCGCCACGTTCACCGGTATGATCATCTCGTCCTTTGAGGCGGCGCTGTCCCGCTGGGTGGCGCTGACCGCGTTTATACCGATGCTCATGGACACGGGCGGCAACTCCGGCAGTCAGGCCAGCGTCACCGTTATCCGCGCGCTGTCCATCGGCGACCTGGAGTTCCGGGACCTGCCCAAGGTCCTGTGGAAGGAGCTGCGGGTGGCGGTGCTCTGCTCCGTCGCCCTGGCCGCAGCGAACTTCGTCAAGATAGAGCTTGTGGACGTGCTGCTCCTGGGGAACAGCGGCATCACGCCCACCGTGGCGCTGACAGTGTGCCTGACGCTGGCGTTCACCGTGCTGTGCGCGAAGCTGGTTGGCTGCACACTGCCAATGCTGGCCAAAAAGATCGGCTTCGACCCGGCGGTCATGGCAAGCCCGTTTATCACCACTATCGTGGACGCTCTGTCGCTGCTCATCTATTTCCGCATAGCGGATATGCTTTTGGGAATTTGACCTCGGAACCGATCCGCGATGGGTCACGGCCCCGCGCCCTGGGCGACGCTCAGGACGCGGGGCCTTTGTCATTCATTACGCGTTACAGGGCGCCCGCGCCGCGCGGTTCACCGGGAGCGGGGCGATTTTATGACAGGAACATATCAAGGTCGTTTACGGTTATGCCCGGGTGCAGCGCCATGCTGATGCCGTAACCTGTCAGCTTGGATATGTCCCGCACGTTGGCGTCTATGTCCCGGGGCGTGACTATCATGTGTCCCTGGCGGCGCGTCATGTCGTCCAGGTCCTCCAGGCCGCTGTCGCGCAGGCAGTCCAGCAGGAGGGTGCCGATGTCCACAACCGTCGGTATGCCTATGGCTATAACCGGCACCGACAGTGAGGCGCGGCTCAG
>CAYQWH010000204.1:0-2643 GCA_964421265.1 uncultured Oscillospiraceae bacterium
GCCCTCCACGGCGCAGGCGGTGCCCTGTTTTATGAGCATGGAGAACGCGGGGATGAGCATACTGTCAAGCTTGCCGGCCACGCCTTGGGCAAGACCGTCGTAGTGGGACGCCACAAAGCCTATCCGCTCGTCCCGCACCCACTGTTCAAAGGCGACAACGTAACGGGCCATGTCGCGGACGGTGTCCGTCGTGGCGCCGCCCTCGATGTCGAAGGTGTCCAATATGGCCTGGGCGCGGGATTCGACAGCGCTGTCGTCGGCGACGTGGTCGGCTATCGCCCACATACGCTCCCAGTCGAACTGCTTCGTGTACAGCCACATACGGTTGTAGAGATTAGTCTCGTCGATGTACAGATCCATCATGCCGGGGTAGGGTCTGCCTATCTGCGCCAGATTCGTGTCGCGGAACCGCCGCCGTACCTGAGCGGCGCGGCACCAGTCCTCGATTTCCGCGTCGGCGTGAGCGTCGCCGCCCTCCACTACGCCGGTTATGACGGCGTAGCGCTTTCCGGCGCGCTCCAGATCCGCCGCCATCTCGCCCACGGCGCCGCAGGCGTACAGTTCGCCAAGCCATGTGGCGGTGTCCGTGTTGGCGTAATCGGGGGCGCGGCGCTTTTGCAGGTTCACCAGCACCACCGGCACGTTCAGGTCACGGACAGCCGGGAGCATATTGTAGCTGGTGGAGTACGTCAGGAGCTGGACGATAACCAGATCCACGTCGGCGGCGCGGAACCGGTCGCCCGCCGCGGAGGACTGCTCCTTCGTGGTGACTATGCCGCCGTCGATTATATCCACGCTTATGGGGAGCCTGTTTTTGAACGACTCGTACTGGCCTTCAAACTCCTCAATGAGGCCGGGGAACTGGGGGAGGTAAGCGCCGAGAGCTGCCGCGAACACACCGACGCGCGCCCTGGTTTCTACTAACATTTCAAGTACCTCGATTCGATTATATTTCGCTTAAGCTGCATAGCGCCGCGCGCTCACGGAGCCGGGGGGACGGCGCTATGCGCGGTTCCGGCGGCGGAAAGCGCCCGTTCCTGGACGAGCAGGTTGCCGAGGGCGGTGGCCTCGATGGGCAGGGCGACCACGGTTTTGCCGGTGGCCTCGCCGGTGAGACGGTTGAGGAACCCGTTCTTCGCGCCGCCGCCCACAATGTACAGTTTATCGTACCGCTGTCCGGTACCCTGTTCCAGCTCCGCCAGCGCGTCGCGGTAACTCAGGGCCAGTGAGCGGCAGGCGCAGCGGAAATAGTCGCCGACGGATTTGGCCGCGCCGCCCGTGGCGCTGTCAAACGCCGACTTCATGCTGCCGGGAGCAAGGAACGCCCCGGCGTTCACGTCCACCGTCGCGGCGCAGCCGCTACGCTCCGCCGCGTCCATTATATCCGTGAACGGCGCGTCGGGGCACAACTCGTCTCGGAGACGGTTTATGAGCCACATTCCCATTATGTTTTTCTGGTAACGGTTGTAGTTCACGCCGCCCTCGTTGGAGAAGTTGGCGGCCATGCTCCGTTCGTCGGTCAGAGGCTTGGGCGTCTTTACCCCCAGCAGCGACCACGTGCCGGAGGATATGTAGGGCTGATTGCCGTCCATGGGTATCCCCTCCACCGCCGACGCCGTGTCGTGGGTGGCGCACAGGAGCACGTCGATTCCCTTATATGTGCCGACCGGCGTGCCCGGCTGACAGAGGCGCGGGAAGAGACGGGTCGGCAGTCCCAGCCGCTCCGCAAGTTCCAGATCAAATTCGCCTGTACGGGCGCTGACAAGGCCGGTGGTGGTGGCGTTGGTGAACTCCTTACGCGAAACGCCGGTCAGACGGTACATCAGGTACTCGGGTACCATCATGAAGCCGTCGGCGTCGTCAAGACGGCCGTCAAGCATATCCGTATAGAGCTGATAAATCGTGTTGAAGGGCTGGAACTGCGCCCCGGTGCGGGCGTAAAGCTCGGCGAAGGGGACGGTTCCGTGGGCCAGCGGAATGGCTCTTTCGGCGCGGGTGTCACGGTACGCGTAACAGGGCGCGACGGGCCGGCCGTCACGGATCAGTACATAGTCCACGCCCCACGTGTCTATGGACAGGCTGGCGATGTCCGGGAAGAGATCCAGCGCGATGTCGGTACCCGTCCTCGTCTCACGCTCCAGTCTGTCCACGTCCCACACAAGGTGGCCGTCCGCGCTGTCCATGCCGTTGGGGAACCGGTACACCTCGCGGGTAATCAGTTCGCCGCCGTCGCGCCAGCCCACGATGTGCCGCCCGGAGGACGCGCCTATGTCAATCGCCAGGTATCTGCGCGCGCTTTTCGACATTTTATCCATCTCCTGTCGTTATTATTTCGCGGGTTCCGCCGGTTACGCGTATATCCGGTGAAAATGGGTATCACCGGATATACGTATGGGTATTGTCAGTTCGCGCCGCCCGGATCCAGCAGCGCGGAGAGGTCAAGGGAGGACGCGGAGTCCTCGTCCTCGTCGGCGAACATATCCTCGTCGTCGTCCGCGCCGTAGCCGTCGTCGGCGTAGGTCGGTTTCCTGTCTATGTCACGGTACATGGAGAGACCGGAACCGGCGGGGATTAGCTTGCCGATAATGACGTTCTCCTTAAGTCCCACCAGATGATCCACCTTGCCCTTCGTGGCGGCCTCGG
>CAYQWH010000205.1:0-2642 GCA_964421265.1 uncultured Oscillospiraceae bacterium
TTGGGTGTAGCTCTGCCTTTCGGCTTCGCTACCCCAACATTTATTATAGAACCATTTTTATTTGACCGTTTTCCCTTCCGGGAGATGCAAGTCAATTCTGTTTGTTCATGAATTATCTCTTTATTTTTCTGAGGCTTTAGGGTATAATTACCATATAACCGATATAGGAGGTTTTACTATGAAGCAATATTTTGAAATAGTCGATGTTATGGCAAGAGAGATCCTGGACTCCCGCGGCAATCCCACCGTTGAGGTGGAGGTCACACTGGACGACGGCACCATAGGCCGCGCGGCTGTGCCCTCCGGTGCTTCCACCGGTATGTACGAGGCCTGCGAGCTTCGCGACGGCGACAAGAGCCGTTACAACGGCAAGGGCGTACAGATGGCGGTGGAGAATGTCAACGGCGAGATTGCCGAGGCCATGCTGGGCTTGAACGTTCTGGACCAGACCTCCATTGACAAGATGCTCATTGAGATAGACGGCACCCCCAACAAGACCCGCCTGGGCGCCAATGCCATTCTGGGCGCTTCTCTGGCCTGTGCCAAGGCTGCGGCAGAGGCCACCGGCACCAGCCTTTATAACTACATCGGCGGCGTCAATGCAAAGACCCTGCCGGTTCCCATGATGAATGTGCTCAACGGCGGCGCTCACGCCACCGGATCCAATGTGGACATTCAGGAGTTCATGATCATGCCTGTGGGTGCTGAGAGCTGGAAGGAAGCTCTGCGCATGTGCGCTGAGGTATTTCATGCCCTGAAAAAGGTGGTCCCCGCCTCCGGCGTGGGCGATGAGGGCGGTTATGCACCCAACCTTGACAGCGATGAGGACGCCCTGAAGGCTCTTGTGGCTGCAATCGAAAAGGCCGGCTACAAGCCCGGCGAGGACTTCAAAATTGCCATTGACGGCGCTGTGTCTGACTGGTATAACGAGGAGGACAAGTGTTATCACCTGCCCAAGCGCGGCACGGTTATGACCAGCGAGCAGATGGTGGACATGTGGGAGAGCTTTGTAGACAAGTACCCCATCATCTCCATCGAGGACGGCATGGGCGAAAACGACTGGGATGGCTGGCAGCTTATGACCCGCCGTCTCGGCAGCCGCATCCAGATCGTGGGCGACGACCTGTTTGTCACCAACACGGAGCGCATCAAGAAGGGCATTGAGCTGAAGGCCGCAAACGCCGTGCTCATTAAGCTCAACCAGATCGGCACCCTGACCGAGACCCTTGACGCGATCCAGATGGCTCATCGGGCAGGCTGGACTGCCGTAGTCTCTCACCGCTCCGGCGAGACCGAGGACACCACCATTGCCGATATCTCTGTGGCTGTGAACGCCGGACAGATCAAGACCGGTGCACCCTCCCGCACTGACCGCGTGGCGAAGTATAACCAGCTTCTGCGTATTGAGGAGGAGCTTTTCGATGTGGCACAGTACCCCGGAATGGACGCTTTTTTCTCAATTAGGTAAGATTTAAAAAATTCGGTGTATATTACCTCCGTTTGCAGGCAAGAATAGGTATGCAAACCTATTTAAGCAAACGGAGGTTAATTTTATGAGCAGCAACAGCTCCGGCAAAAAGCTGGAGGGATTTTTTACAGGTAAGGGCTTCTACATAGTCCTTTTCCTGTGCGCCGCTGTTATCGGCGTTTCCGCCTGGATGATGGCGACTGGAAATGAGACTATGTCAGAGGATCCCACGAAGAGCAACAGTGCAAGCCTGAACGACAGGCGGGTGGAAACGGTTATCGTGCCCGCCCAGAGTGTAACTCCTGTTCCTGCAAGCCCGGAACCTGCCGCACCCGAGGTAGACACGGAGGGACTGGCAGAGACGCTCGGTGAGACACCGGACAGCGAAGCGGTGGCAGCTCTGGAGGAGGAACCCGCCGTGGAGGCGGCAGCGCCCATATACGTCTGGCCTGTGGTGGGCGAGGTGGAGCGCATTCACAGCAGCGATACGCTCCGCTACGATGAGACGCTGCGTGACTGGCGTACCCATGAGGGCATTGATATCGTCGCGGAGCTTGGCGCTCCTGTGGCGGCAGCTCACGCGGGAATCGTCGAGAGCATCGTTCAGAACGCTCTGTACGGAACTGTCCTGACCGTTGACCACGGAGATGGCACAAAAACTATCTATGCGAACCTTGCCGAACTTCCCGCTGTCAATGTTGGCGACTGGGTCAATTGCGGTGATACACTGGGCTCCATCGGTACAACTGCCCTCTGTGAGATTGGGCAGGCGACGCATCTGCACTTTGCCATTACCGTCGACGGCACGGCAGCAAACCCGCTGGATTATCTCCCTGCGTAATAAATTATAGAATAAAAGTAAAAAATTGTTGACAACTGAGCTTTCGTCTGATAAAATCCTTATTGCTGTTTAGGTAGCACATGGCGGCATAGCTCAGTTGGCTAGAGCACGCGGTTCATACCCGCGGTGTCCCCGGTTCGAATCCAGGTGCCGCTACCAAAGAAGGGCGCAGCATTTTCACTGCGCCCTTTATACGGCCCGTTGGTCAAGTGGTTAAGACACCGCCCTTTCACGGCGGTAACATGGGTTCGAGTCCCGTACGGGTCACCAAAAGAGACCCAGGCGAACACCGCAACAGTTTATCTGCTGCAATACGGTATTCTCCTGGTTCTT
>CAYQWH010000206.1:0-2634 GCA_964421265.1 uncultured Oscillospiraceae bacterium
CTTGTTTTAGGCTTGTGCGGGTTATTTTGGTGCTTTGCTTGCGGTGGCTTTTAAGACCGTGGGGCTTTGCCCCACACCCTACGGCCTTGAAAGGCCGGCGAACTTTTTGTGGCGCTCCGCTGTCGATTGCGTTAGTCTGCTGCGGCTTACGACAACGTTATCGCGCTTTAGCGCGCACGCCTTGGCCGTCCTCCGCCAAACTTGCCCAACTACTGCCGGTCTATGCTGCCTTCCGTCACTATGTACGTGACGGCGCTGATCAGCGTCGTCAGCGCGCCCGTCACCTTCGTCACCGCGTCGGCGTCAGCGCCAAGTATCAGCGCTACCCCCGTCAGCACCCCCGCTAACCCCGCTATGAACTTGCGGCTGGTCAGCCGCTCAAGAAAAGTTCTCATGTCTCCTCACACCTCCCCTCCGCGCGCGCCAGCGCGCGCTCGGCCATGATCGCGCCTTGATAGCGCGTCAGCGGCTGCATGGGCCGCGTGCCGTCCGTTATGCCGTCCTCCCGCGCGCGCCCGTACTCCGCACGCGCCCAGTCAGGCTCGCTATCCGCCGACGTGACCTCCATTATCCGCGCCCATAGCGCCAACACCTCCGCGTCCGTCAGTTTGCTTACGTCCACCTTGCCGTCACTCCCATTCTCTGTTTTAATCTCTTGAGTGCTATCGTCACTGAATTCCCATGGCCGGATGTAGCCTGCGGCGGCACTCACCGCACGGCGCTTGCGGGCTACACAGCCGCCGTTGTATTGGCTGCCGGTGTCCGAGGGCGTGGTGTTACCCTCCACAGTATTAACGTACCCATCCGATACGCTCTCCACTATGCCGGTGTGTCCACTTAGGATCATGATGTCGCCGGGGCGCGGAGTTCGCGTTATAAGCTGGGGACGGTTATTCTCGTACCAGCTCAGGAGAGCGGAGCAGGACGCGGTTCTCATGGGCAGCGGCAGGCCGGCTTCGTTGTAGCACCACTGGACGAACACCATGCACCAGGGGTAGTCATCGCCGGATACGGCGCGGCCATAGTACCACGTGTTGTACTTCACGTTGTTGCTGCCGCTGGGCCACTCGGTCGTGCCCACCTGCGACCGGGGGATGGCAAGAAATGATTCAATGTCCATTACTCTTCTCCAGATTGTATACACGGTCGCTCAGGCTCTTCAGCTTCTCCTCCATCACCGGCACCCGCTGGGCGAAATTGTTGTGCAGCCGCACCTCACGGGTCAGCTCGTCTAACTTCGTCGCCGTCACCGCCTGCTGGCGCTCTAACTTGGCGTCGATGTCCCGGTTGGCCTTGGTGCCGGTCAGCACCACCCCTATCAGCGCTAACCCGCCGGTTATCAGCGCCACAAGTATCTCCTTCATTGTCTCCTCCTTACGACTTCCGCTTTAAGCTTTACCGGCTTATCTTAAGATTGGTCTAATCTTATTTGCGCTATTATCATCTTTCGCGAATTTGAAATAAGCCGGAATGACTTAATTTTCTGAATTTTCCTACAGTTTTGAAATAAGCTTAAGGATATTGCCGCGACGCTCGGTCACAGGGGCAGCGTCAGGGCGGTCAGGGCGACGGGGGCGGTTGGGGCGGTGTCGCAGGTCAGGGTTATCGCGCCGTCGGTCTGGCCGGTCACGCGAACGCCGCAGGTGTGCCACAGATTGGCACTGGCCGGGTCCGGCTGGGCTATGAGCAATCCGCTCGCTGTCACGCCGTCGGCGGGTACCGTCGCCGTCAGGTTCGACCACGATCCGGCGGGGACGGTCAGGCGCGTCACCTTGGGCGCGTCAAGCTTGCCGTTCCATGTCTCGCGCTCCTGGGCCGTTATGTGCGCCTCGCCGTCACTTATGTGGTCGGCTACCGTGCTCTCCGACAGGACGCAGCCGTAGGACATACACGCCACCGCCACGAACCGCTGGTCGCCGTAGGTCATGGTGAACCACGTGTCACTGAACGGCAGTTCCGCCGTCTCCCAGCTCTCCCCGCCGTCGGAACTGATGGCCACGGCCGCGCTGTTGTACGCCACCGCCACGAACTTGCCGCCGCCGTAGGCAAGGGCGCTCCACGGGACACCTGACGGCATCGCAACAGCCGTCCACGTCTCGCCGTCCTCGCTGTAGGCGGAGGCGCCGTTCATGTCAGCGACTGTCACAAACCTGCCGTTTCCGTAAGCGATGGCAGCCCAGTACTGGCTGGAGGGCAGCGTGCCGCTTGTCCACGTCTCGCCGTCCTCGCTTGTGATGACGATGTTGTCACCGTATGACACAGCGACGAACTTCCCGTTACCGAAGGTCAGGGCGTCGTACCGGGCCTGTACGGGCAGCGTGATCTCCTTCCACGTGGCGCCGTCGTCGCCGCTGCACGCCGCCGGGCCGTCCTGGGATAGAGCGACGAATTTGCCGTTGCCGTAGGCGGCGCTGCGCCAGAGGGCGTCGATGCCTGTGTCACCGCCTGTCCACGTCTCGCCGTCGGCGCTGACGGCTATCTGGGCGCTGTTGTAGGCGATGGCGACGAAGCGCCCGTTGCCGTATGCCACGGACTGCCAGAAGTCGTCGTAGGGCAGTGCCACCTGATGCCACGTCTCACCGTCGGAACTGACGGCGGCGATGGCGGTGTTGAACCCGACTGTCACAAATTTGC
>CAYQWH010000207.1:0-2600 GCA_964421265.1 uncultured Oscillospiraceae bacterium
TCATATGATTCAATCCGGGACGCGCGAAAACGGCGCGCCCCGGATCACTTTACGCTTTGCGCCCGAACAAGCCCGCTCAACGCGGCTACTCGAATCTCAGCGGCGTAAACGTAAACACTATATTCACGCTGAGACCGTCATCCTCCGTCCACGCTTTTCTCGGACTCGCTATCGCGTCGCCGGTCAGACGGAACGCGCCGTAACCGCCGGGCGCCACGTCGCCGTCCATGGTACACGCGGACAGTACGGCGATATTCTCCTTGGAGTTTTCCGTAGTCGCGCTCACCTTGACATGACTTTTACTTGAGTACGCGCTGTCCCACGCCACCCGTGTCCAGTCGTCTGTATCGGCGGCGTGCATCTCAAAATAGATAAACGCCTTCTTGCTGGTACTTGCGGAACCGGCGGTGGAGCTGGTGGCCAGCGTCATGGTACTTCCCTCATTTATCTCCGCTGTGATCGCCACGTCAACCTGGATGTCCACGTCGCTGTAATTCTCTATGAAAGCCGGTTCGGATATTATCTGACCTGAAGACACGGTGGCTCCGATCTCCACGGACATACGGTACGGGTTGATGATCATGGTGCCGCCGGAGGGCACCAGAACGTTGATCTCCGGGAGCCGCAGGCTGCTGTCAAGCCGCACCGCCAGCGTGTCGCCCACCGGGATCTCAGCGGCTCGGACATCACTGGGCAGTGTGATAAAGATCGCGACTATCAGCGCCGCGCAAAGCAGCTTTCTGGTTTTCATGCGGATCACTCATTTTCATATAATCGTGCATCCGCGCGGCGCAGTCGCGCCGCGCGGAAGAATAATCTACCCAACACTACATAATCATTCTATTATTTAGTAAAGCTCAAGTTGATAGTGTCAGTCCTGTACGTGTTCCCGTCCGCTCCTTCATATTCCACATAGAGTGTCGCGGCATACGCTGTTGTTCCAGTACTAGTACTCTTAAAGGTTGCAGACATCCCGTCATCTGCCACATTCTTAACACATTTCGCCTGGTTAGCTGAGGTTACGCTTGAATCAAAGGTCATCACCCAATTCGGAGTACTACCTGATTTCACTGTAACCCCGCTCGGCAGAGTCAAAGTCACCGTCTGACCGTCCGTCACAGCAGCACTCACAACCAATGTTCCGTCAGATATATTCCCGTTTGTCAATGTACCGCCATTAAAGGTGTATACAGTTGGCTCAAATGTAAATGTCACAGTTGCGGTGAATGTGTCAGCCGCTGCCCAAACAGGCGACGGAGACTTCGCCACGGTGCCATTCAGCTTGAAGAACGCAAGACCACCAGTCTGCATCTCGCCTTCGTTTCCTTCTCTGAGAACAACAAGACCATCGCCTGAGCCAGTGTAGGCGCTATTTGCGGTTGCAAGAGTTACGGTGCCGTCGGGGTTGCCAGTGAGACCAGCATATATCGGGTCTACAACGTCGGGATCTGTTTCGTCGCCATCGACAACAGTATCGTCTCCCCACACGTCAAGCTGGAGCTGAACCTTCTTGCCTGCCTCGGTTGATTCCACAGCGGTATCGCTGAATGTAATCCCTGAACCGGTATCCGCTGCCGCAGTAACAGTCGCGCCGACAGAAAGAGCGACAGAGCTTCTGTTAGCTATGTACATGGTCTTGCTGACGAGCTGACCGGTGGCGGAGCTGACTTCGTCGTCAAGAGTGTAGGGCATTCCATAAGGGTTGATGATAACGGTGCCTGTCGTAGGGACAGTGACGTCTACTTCAAATTCCTCATACTTACCGGTAAGTGTAGTGACGTTCCCCGCCGCGAACGCGGTGACGCTCATTGAGAGCGCCATGACAGCCGCAAGGGCTATCGCTAATGCTTTTCTGAGTTTCATTCTTCTAAACCTCCAAAAAATTTTATACTGAAATCGGGCAAATCCCGTATCAGCCATTTGCTATTCGACGTGAAATTCCATCGTGTGCGACACCTGGCTCTTTATGACCTGCGCGCCGCTCTCGTCCGTATCGACTTGGGTCACAACAACGTACACGGTGTGGTCGCCCTTGTCAAGTTCATGCTCCAGGGTTATCTCCTCAAAGCCGCCGCCGAGAGGGACAAGACCCGACAGGAATATCTCGTCCGTCATGTTTGCGTCAGAATAAATAGTAAGGAACATATCATAGGCGTTTCGCGGATTATTGACGATATAGCAGGTGAAATTTTTACCGTCGGTCGAGTAGGCGTTGTTCCGATACAGCAGCGCGACCTCGTTTTCCGCGCTCGTTCCCATTTTGTCAAGAGCCGCGTTGAGATCATCTTCGTTGAGCACCATTGTCGCGCTGCTGTCGTAGCCAACAAGCGGAACGGCGTCGTCTGATATGTCGATTTCCTCGTTTCCGCCGCCGCCGACAACAGAGACTATCACCGCCGCCGAAACAGCTACCGCCGCGATCGCGATTGATACAGCAATAACGGGCTTTTTGCTCTTCTTCCCGGTACTGTCGTTACTTGCCATAGATATGTTCCTTCCTTATGTCTTATTTTACCGCGCTGAACTGAGCGGATTACTGGAGTAACTGCAGCACGCCCTGAGGCAGCTGATTGGCCTGAGCCAGCATCGCCTGAGCGGAC
>CAYQWH010000208.1:0-2597 GCA_964421265.1 uncultured Oscillospiraceae bacterium
CCGCCACCGTGCGCGCTGTGGTCGTGACGGGGGACGGCGACACTGACCGGGTGCTGCGGGAGATGGACGAACTGGGGATCGCGTACACCGTCGCGCACCGGTACGGCGCGCTGCTGAACGGCTTTTCCTGCGACATCGACAGCGGCGATCTTGACGCGGTGAGGGCCATACCGGGCGTGGAGTACGCTTACGCGGCCACGACCTGCGCCGTCCCGGAAGGGGAGACGCAGAAGATGACCGGAGCCAACGCCGCCACCGGGAACGTGTACACGCACCTTGACGGCAATCTGGGCGAGGGCACGGTGATCGCCGTGCTGGACGCCGGTGTCCGGACGGATCACGAGGCCTTCGCGGTGTACGGCGACGTGCTGGGCGACTGCGCCCTTGACAGCGACGCCGTGGATCTGACGGACACGCCGGGCGTGTATATAAACGAGAAGATACCCTTCGCCTACGACTACGCCGACGGGGACGCGGAGGTGACCGATTACACCTCCGGGGCCACCAGCCACGGCACCCATGTGGCGGCGATAGCGGCGGGCTACGCCCGTGACGCGGACGGAACCGTCACGTTCGAGGGCGCGGCTCCGGCGGCGCAGCTGCTCATCATGAAGGTGTTCCCGGACGGCTCCAGCAGCAGCTACACCACCGCCGACATCTACATCGCCGCTCTGGAGGACGCGTACCTCCTTGGCGCAGACGTGGTAAATATGTCCATAGGCTCCGCCGCCGGGTTCTCGGACGGCGACGAGCTGGAGAACCGGACGTTCAGCGACATCTTCAGCAAACTCAGCGACGCCGGTGTAATCGTCTGCTGCGCCGCCGGGAACGAGGGCACGGCGCTGGACGACGTGACCGCCTCCGCCCGCGACCCCGCGTACACGGACTACGGCACCGTCAACAGCCCGTCCACCTACGGGGACAACATCTCCGTCGCGTCCGTCCAGAACGGCATGACGGTACAGTACCCCATGACGGTGAGCGGCACGACCTTCGGCTACTACGACACCTGCTCGGACGGTGAGCACGAGTGGCACAGCGTGTTCGGCGGACAGAGCACGCCCTACGCGCTGGTGAACGGCGACGACGGCCTGAGCCTCGGCTACCCGGAGGATTATGAGGGTGTGGACGTGTCGGGCAGGATCGCCGTGGTGCTGCGCGGTGTGATCACCTTCGAGGAGAAGATTGAGAACGCGTACAACGCGGGGGCCATCGGCCTAATCGTGGTCAACACGGACGACGAGTGGATCGGCATGAGCGTCGAGACATACGAGATACCCGCCGTCCTCGTGGCGAAGAGCGCGGGTGCCTATCTGACCGGCGCCCAGACCAAGCTGATAACCAGCGGCGACGAACCGGAGTTCCTGTCCGCGCCCGGCAGCGGCTCCGTAAGTTCCTTCTCAAGCTGGGGTACCACGCCGGAACTGACCATCAAGCCGACGCTGACCTCCGTTGGCGGCACCGTCCTGTCGGCGGACGACGACAGCGCCGACAGCTACACCACCATGTCCGGCACATCCATGGCCAGCCCCAACGCGGCCGGCACCTTCGCCTGCGTGCTGTCGTACCTGAGGAACACTGCGGGGCTGGACAAGCAATCCGCCGCCGCAGCCGCCACGGCGCTTCTTGAGTGCTCCGCTGAGATCCTCTCCGAATCGGACGGCACACCGTACTTCGTCAGGCGGCAGGGCGCGGGCACCGCCCGGTCGGATAACGCCGTGGCCGCGTGGGAGAGCGGATATATAACCGACCCGCTTAAGGAGCTGGGCGACGAACTGGGCGGCGAGTTCTCCTTCGACGTGACCATCAGGAACAGAACCAACGCGCCCATGTCGTACACCCCCTCCGTCACCGTCCTGACAGACGGCGTGGACACCGAGTACGAGATCTATAACACGCTGACGGAGAAGAAGCTGGACGCCGAGATTACGTGCGCCGTCGGCCACACGGTAACGGGTACCGTCACCGTCCCGGCGCGAATGTCCGTCACCGTCACCGTCACGGTGCGCCTGAGCGACGACGCCCTCGCGTACCTGAACGCGACGGCGGTCGAGGACGGCGAAACCCGTTACGTGTTCAGCAACGGCGCTTACCTTGAGGGGTACGTGGAGTTCTCCTCCGACAGCGGCGAGAATATCCACGCCACGTTCCTTGGTTACTACGGCGACTGGACACAGGGCAGCGCCTTGGAGGAACAGGACTTCCGCGACTACGCGATGGCGCTGCGGGAGATTTACGACAGCGGCGAGGACGACGCCTCGGTGGACAGCGTCCTTGACGTGGTGACCAGCGTGAACGCCGCCCAGCTAATCGACGGCTCCGCCAACCGCGCCGTGTCGGTGCCGGGTTTCAATATACTTGACGGCGTGACCTTCGACGAGAGCCTTATTACGCTCTCCGACGGCGAGGACGCCATGGCCGACACGCTGTACCTCGTCCCGTACCAGCTTCGGAACCTGAGGAGTCTCGCGCTGACGGTGACGGGCGCGGACGGCGAGATCTATTACCGGGACGAGCTGAACTACACGCCCAAGGCGACATACGACTCCATCTACGGCTGGGCAAGCTACGCGTCCTACAGGTGGGACGGACTTGAC
>CAYQWH010000209.1:0-1436 GCA_964421265.1 uncultured Oscillospiraceae bacterium
CCTGCGCCGCCGAGTTCGAGGCGGAGACGCCCTATTACTACGCCACCTATGACGACGTGTGCGACTCGCGCCCTGTGGCAAGGGAACGGGACAGCGTCATAGTCATAGGCTCCGGCCCGATACGCATCGGTCAGGGAATCGAGTTCGACTACAGCTCCGTGCACTGCGCCGTGACGCTCAGGAAGCTGGGGTACGACGTCGTCATCATCAACAACAACCCGGAGACCGTCTCCACGGACTACGACACGGCGGATCGGCTCTACTTTGAGCCGCTGTGCCCGGAGGACGTCATGGGCGTAATCGAAGTTGAGAAGCCCGTTGGCGTCGTGGTGGCGTTTGGCGGCCAGACGGCAATTAAGCTGACGGAATTTCTTGACCGGGCGGGCATCAGGATATTGGGCACGTCGGCGGAGGGGATCGACCTTGCGGAGGACAGGGAGCGGTTCGACGCGCTGCTGGAGAGCCTCGGCATAAAGCGCCCGCGAGGTCTGGGCACCCACAGCGTCACCGGCGCGCTGGAGGCGGCGAACACCCTTGGCTACCCGGTGCTGCTGCGCCCGTCCTACGTCATTGGCGGCCAGAACATGGTAATCGCCCACGACGAGCGCGACGTGCGGCGATATATGGATCTTATCACAGGCGGCGCGGAGGAGACGGACAACTCCGTCCTGGTGGACAAGTATATGCCCGGTACGGAGCTGGAGGTGGACGTCATATCCGACGGCACGGACGTGCTCATGCCGGGGATAATGGAGCATATCGAGCGCGCCGGCGTCCACTCCGGCGACTCCATCGCGGTTTACCCTCCCTACAACCTGACGGACAGGATGATGGGCGTGGTGGTGGAGTGCTCACGGCGCCTGGCGCTGGAGCTTGGCACGCGGGGACTGGTGAACATCCAGTACCTCATATACAGGGGCGAACTGTATGTAATTGAGGTGAACCCCAGGGCGTCCAGGACGGTGCCCTATCTGTCGAAGGTAACGGGCATACCGATGGTCGATGTGGCGTCCCGTGTCATGATGGGCGCGACGCTGAGAGAGCTGGGCTACAGCAAGGTCCTGTGTGACACGCCGCCCTATTACGCCATAAAGGTCCCCGTGTTCTCCTTTGAGAAGATTACGGACGCCAACTCCGCCCTGGGGCCGGAGATGAAGTCCACCGGCGAGGTGCTGGGACTGGGGCGCACCTTCAGCGAGGCGCTCTATAAGGGCCTGCGCGCCGCCGGATACGACCTGTCAGGCGCGCTGAAGCCGGGGCGCAACGGGGTGCTCCTGAGCGTCGAGAACCACGAGCTGTCGGAGGTGGTCACCATCGCCAAGAAGATCTATGACCTGGGCATGACCATATACTCCACGCCCGACACCGCCGTGGCCGTCCGCTCCCTCGGGATCGAGACGCGGGAGATCGGCAGCATCACGGACGCGTACCCGATG
>CAYQWH010000209.1:1446-2588 GCA_964421265.1 uncultured Oscillospiraceae bacterium
TCATAGTCTACACCGGCGCGCTCTATGACGCCACGATGGGCGACTATATCAAGCTGCACGCTAAGGCCGTCATGATGCGCATACCCTGCTTCACCGCGCTGGACACCGCCAACGCCGTACTGGACACGCTCCAGAGCAGGTTCTCCGACGACAACACGGAGCTTGTGAACCTGAACAGCATGAGGAAGAAGCGGGAGCAGGTGCATTTCGCCAAAATGCACGGCTGCGGCAACGACTACATCTTCTTCGACAACCGGGACGGCCGGATCACAAGCCCCGAGTCGCTGTGCGTGACGCTGTGCGACAGGAACTACGGCATAGGCGGCTGCGGCGTGGTGCTTATCGAGAACTCCGCCGGGGCCGACGCGAAAATGCGCATCTTCAACCAGGACGGCAGCGAGGGCATGGCCGGCAACTCCATCAGATGTGTCGGTAAGTACCTCTACGACAAGCACATTGTGCCCCAGGAGCGCATGACCATACAGACCGACGACGGGGTGAAGTCCCTCCAGCTCTACACGCGCAACGGCAGAGTCAGCACCGTGGCGGTGCACATGGGCGCGGCCAGCCTCTCCACGAAGGTCATCCCCACCACCCTTGACGGCGCGGCGATCGTGAACCGGGCCGTGGAGCTTGGCGGGAAAACCTGGCGCATCACCTGCTCGTTCATCGGCAACCTGCACTGCTCACTCATATTGGACAACATCGACGGGCTTGACGTGAACGCGCTGGGCGCGGAATTTGAGCGCGCGCCCTTCTTCTTGGAGCGGATGAACGTGGAGTTCGTCCGGGTGGTCAACGAGGACACGCTGAGAGTGCGCGTCTACGAGCGCGGCAACGGCGAGACGCTTGCCAGCGGCACGGGCGCCTGCGCCGCTGTTATCGCGGCCACGGAAAACGGGTTCCTGGCGGCCGGCCGCGACGTGACCGTCAAGATGCCCGGAGGGGACCTGACGGTGAACTACACCCGTGAGCGGGTGATCCTGACAGGCGGCGCGGTACTTGTGTACGAGGGCGTCTACTCATACTGATGCTGATCACAAATTATAAGATTTAATTTCGGGATACGCGCGCGCTTGCGTGCTCGTGCCGCGCTTTTGCGCGGCACGCCGTCTCATAAGTCCTTTGCGCGCCTTCGGCGC
>CAYQWH010000210.1:0-2572 GCA_964421265.1 uncultured Oscillospiraceae bacterium
GATGGTCTGCGCCGCGTTAGCGCCCATAGCTACCTGCGCCACATAGATGTAACCATAGCTCATGGCGATTTCCGCGAGGCTCTTCTTCTTAATCTCCTTGCCGGCTGCCGCGAACTGCGCCACCTGTCCAATGTTGGACGCCTTGGACGCCTGGCCGCCAGTGTTGGAGTACACTTCCGTATCGAACACGAAGATGTTGACATCGTTGCCGGAGGCGAGAACGTGGTCAACACCGCCGAAGCCGATGTCGTACGCCCATCCGTCGCCGCCGAAGATCCATACGGACTTCTTGTTGAGGTATTCCTTGTTATCAAGGATAGCCTTGGTTCTGGTGCAAAGCTCACAGTTGCAGTACTTGGCTCCGGACGCTTTCAGCTTCGCGACGTTCTCCTTCTCGGCTTCAAGCTTGTCGCCAAATACATTTTTCGCCTCATCGCTGTTCACGAAATTCTCAAGCCACTCGATGGTTGACAGGTCGTCTTCCAGCGCCTTGATGTATTCAGCCGACGCGACCTGGTTGGCCTCGCCGTCGTCCATGGTGTCAAGCCACTTCTGAGCGGCTTTCTTGAGCGGCTCCGCTGCCCAGTCAATAGCGAGGATCTCTCTCGTCTTGGCGGCAAGGCTCTCGCGGATAGCGTTCTGTCCGAGATACATTCCGAGGCCGTGCTCCGCGTTATCCTCAAAGAGGGAGTTGGACCACGCGGGGCCTTTGCCTTCCTTCGTGGTGCAGTAAGGAGAGGTGGCCGCCGGTCCGCCCCAGATGGAGGAGCAGCCTGTGGCGTTGGAGATGTACATTCTGTCGCCGAAGAGCTGAGTTACGAGACGCGCGTAGCTTGTCTCCGCGCAGCCCGCGCAGGAACCGGAGAACTCAAGCAGCGGCTTCTTGAACTGGCTGCCCTTGACGGTGTTGTCCTGCATATCCGGCTTGTCCTCGACTTTCGCCACGCAGTAATCGAACACGCTCTGCTGCGGCAGCTCCTGCTCCTGCGGAACCATGGTAAGAGCGCCGGTGGGGCACTGACCGATGCAGACTCCGCATCCCATGCAGTCCAGAGGGCTTATGGCCATGGTGTACTGATAGACACCCTTGCCCTTGCCGGCCTTTACAGGCGCGACCTTTATCGCTTCGGGAGCGGCCTTGACTTCCTCCTCGGTCATGGCGAACGGACGGATAGTGGCATGAGGACACACATACGCGCAGTTGTTGCACTGTACGCACTTCCCGGCGTCCCATGTGGGAACCGTAACAGCGACGCCTCTCTTTTCGTACGCGGACGCGCCCTGCTCATACTGACCGTCAACGTGAGGTACGAATACGGATACAGGCAGGCTGTCGCCGTCCATCCTGTCAACAGGCTCCAGGATTTCCTTTACCTGTTTCACAAGCTCCGGTTTGCCTTCGAGAACCACGTTGTTGTCCTCGTCAACCGCGTTAGCCCACTCAGCGGGAACATTGATCTTCTTGAACGCGGTAGCTCCGGCGTCTATGGCCTTCCAGTTCATTTCGACGACGTCGCGGCCCTTCTTGAGGTAGGAGTGCTCAGCAGCGTCTTTCATGTGCTGAATTGCCTCTTCCTGGGGCATAACGTTCGCGAGAGTGAAGAACGCGGACTGGAGGATGGTGTTAGTTCTCTTGCCCATACCGATCTCAATAGCGAGGTCAATGGCGTTAATAGTGTAGAGCTGAATGTTGTTCTTCGCGATGTAACGCTTTGCTTCAGCGTTCAGATGGTGGCTGAGTTCTTCCTCGTTCCACTGGCAGTTTATCATGAATACGCCGCCGGGCTTGACGTCATTAACCATCTTAAAGCCCTTGGTCACGTAGCTTGGGTTGTGGCAGGCCACGAAGTCAGCCTTGTTGATGTAATAGGGGCTTCTGATAGGCTTGTCGCCAAAGCGAAGGTGGGAGATAGTCACGCCGCCTGTCTTTTTGGAGTCATACTGGAAATATGCCTGAACATACTTGTCGGTGTAGTCGCCTATGATCTTTATGGAGTTCTTGTTCGCGCCGACAGTACCGTCGCCGCCAAGACCCCAGAATTTGCACTCGATTGTGCCTTCCGCCGCCGTGTTCGGAGTCTCCTCACGGGACTTCTCGGGAAGCGACATATTGGTGACATCATCGACAATGCCGATTGTGAACTGACGTTTCGGCTTCTCGTTGTTAAGCTCGTCGTATACGGCAAACACTGAGGAGGGCGGTGTGTCCTTGCTGCCCAGACCATAACGTCCGCCGATAACGGTAATGTCATCCATTCCCGCGTTCGCAAGCGCGCTAACGACATCCATGTAGAGCGGTTCACCAAGCGCGCCCGGCTCCTTGGTCCTGTCAAGAACGGCAATCTTCTTGCAGCTTTCAGGGATAGCGGCAATAAGCTTGTCGGGGCAGAACGGACGATAGAGACGCACTTTAATGAGTCCGACCTTCTGGCCGTTTGCGTTCAGGTAGTCGATAACTTCTTCCGCGACGTCGCAGATGGAACCCATGGCGATGATAACTCTGTCGGCGTCGGGAGCGCCATAGTAATTGAAAAGCTCATACTTGGTGCCCAATTTTTCATTGATCTTGCCC
>CAYQWH010000211.1:0-2533 GCA_964421265.1 uncultured Oscillospiraceae bacterium
CTGCCTTCAAAAAGAAGGAAGATACCCACAAGATGGCCGAAGCAAACCGTGCATTCGCCCATTATAGATGGTAAGCTGATTTTGGTTCAATTATGCAATACGAGAGCGGCGTGGAATTTCCCGCCGCTCAATAAAATCACCTGCGGAAAGGAGGCGTGAGCATGCCTAGAGAAACTTCATTGGAACATACCAGAAATATCGGCATCATGGCGCATATTGATGCCGGTAAAACGACTACGACCGAGCGTATACTATTTTACACCGGACGCACACACAAGATGGGCGAGACTCACGAGGGCGCTGCCACCATGGACTGGATGGAACAGGAGCAGGAGCGCGGCATAACCATAACGTCCGCCGCGACGACGTGCTTCTGGAAAGGCAAACGTATCAACATTATCGACACGCCGGGCCATGTGGACTTCACAGTAGAAGTAGAGAGGTCGCTGCGCGTGCTGGATGGCTCCGTGACGGTTCTGTGCGCGAAAGGCGGTGTCGAACCTCAGTCGGAAACCGTCTGGCGGCAGGCTGATCATTACCATGTCCCGCGCCTGATCTATATAAACAAGATGGACATCATGGGCGCGGATTTCTTCAATGTCATCAATATGGTTCGCGATCGGCTGAAAGCCAACGCGGTACCTGTACAGCTGCCCATAGGCAAAGAGGCTGATTTCAGGGGGATAATTGACCTCATTGATATGAACGCCGACGTTTACTATGACGAGCTTGGGCAGGATATGCGCGTAGAAGAAATCCCGGAGGATATGCGTGATCAGGCGGAGGAATACCGGGCGAAGCTGTTGGAGGCTGTGTCCGATTTCGACGACGAGATCATGGAGAAGTACCTTGAGGGCGAACCTGTCAGTTCCGACGCGATACGGGCGGCGATACGCAGAGCCACCATTGAGAACAAGATGGTGCCTGTGACCTGCGGCACATCGTACCGGAACAAGGGCGTTCAGAAGCTGCTGGACGCCATAGTTGACTTTTTGCCGTCTCCTCTTGACGTGCCGCCAATCAAGGGCACCAACCCCAGCACAGGCGAAGAGGACGAGAGGCCCAGCGACGACGACGCGCCGTTTTCCGCGCTGGCGTTCAAAATCGCCACCGACCCCTATGTGGGAAAGCTCGGCTTTATCAGGGTCTATTCCGGCACCATAGAGACGGGTACGGCGGTTATGAATTCCACAAAGAAGCAGCGCGAGAGAATCGGCAGGATACTGCTCATGCACGCCAATCACCGGGAGGACATCTCGAAAGTCTATTCAGGGGACATCGCTGCTGTGGTGGGACTGAAGAACACCACAACAGGCGACACGCTCTGCGACCAGAACCACCAGATCATATTGGAGTCCATGGAGTTCCCCGAACCGGTTATACGCGTGGCGATTGAGCCAAAGACGAAAGCCGGACAGGAGAAGATGGCTATCGCTCTGCAGAAGCTGGCGGAGGAGGACCCGACCTTCAAGACCTACACGGACGAGGAGACGGGACAGACAATAATCGCCGGTATGGGCGAGCTGCACCTTGAGATAATCGTTGACAGGATGCTGCGCGAGTTCAAGGTGGAGGCGAATGTGGGACGTCCCCAGGTCTCGTACAAGGAGACTGTCAAGGGCACGGCGGACGTGGATTGCAGATACGTCAGACAGACCGGCGGCAAGGGACAGTACGCCCACGTCAAGATCCGCCTGGAGCCTAACGAGCCGGGCAAGGGATACGAGTTTATCAACGAGATAACCGGCGGCGCGATACCGAAGGAGTACATTCCGGCGGTGGACGCCGGAATACAGGGCGCGATGCTCTCCGGCGTGCTGGCGGGGTACCCTGTGGTTGACGTAAAGGTGACGCTCTACGACGGCTCGTTCCATGAGGTTGACTCATCGGAGCTGGCGTTCAAGATCGCCGGTTCCATGGCGTTCAAGGAGGCGTGCCAGAAAGCCAATCCGACCATACTTGAACCGATAATGAAAGTCTCGGTCACGGGACCTGAGAACTATATGGGCGACATAATAGGCGACCTGAACTCACGGCGCGGCTCCGTCACCGGGACGGATATACGCAACGGCGCCGTTCAGGTAATAGCCGACGTGCCCCTGTCAACCATGTTCGGTTACGCCACGGATCTCCGCTCCAAGACGCAGGGACGCGCAAGCTACAGCATGGAGCCGAGCCACTTTGTGGAGGTACCGAAGAATTTGCGCGAGGAGATAATAAAGTCCTGCGGAATGAGCAAATAAAAGGGTTGCAAAATATTAAGAGCTGGTTTATAATACTACCATGAATTTCAGCCATATCCCATTAACATTATATAGGAGGAACTATTGTAATGGCAAAGCAAAAGTTTGAAAGAACAAAACCCCATGTGAACATTGGCACCATCGGTCATATCGACCACGGCAAGACCACTCTTACCGCCGCCATCACCAAGGTTCTGAACATGGCGGATCCGACCGCTGCCCAGTACACCGCGTATGACGCGATCGACAAGGCTCCGGAGGAGAGGGCACGCGGCATCACCATCAACACC
>CAYQWH010000212.1:0-2529 GCA_964421265.1 uncultured Oscillospiraceae bacterium
TAGTCGATCGGGCTACTCACTGTGGCATCCCGTAAGGGTCCTGCCATTATTTCAAAAGCACGGCTCCGTCTATGTTGGTGAACACGTTGTCCTGCATCTCCTCCTGGGACATGGTGGTAATCACCCGCCCGTAGGGGATATTGATGATGAACGCCTGGTTCGCGTCGAACGCCAGAATATTCGTGGCGCCCTTCTCCTGGGCCTTCTCCACCGACTGGGACAGCTTATCCACGAGACTGTCCGTGACCTGGATCCCTCTCTCCTCCGCCCGTTTCATGGCGTGCTTGGAGAAGCTGATCCGCTCCTGGAGCATCGCTCCGAATGTGCCGCTCCCGCTTTTCTCCGTTGACCTGACGTTGGCGCCGGTCCCCACGGCAGCGGTGCCGTCTATCCTTCCTACCACAGCGCTCAGGCCTCCTTTCCCGGAAACGCCGCTCTTATCATCTCACCGTTCCGCCTCTCAGCCGGACACCAGGTCCCACGCGTTCTCGTTGCCGCTGTCGTCAGCCGCGCCGTCCTCCGCCTCGGGAGACTCCACCGAAACAGGCGTGTCGTCGTACTCCGCGTCGCCCACCACGGATGAACCCGCGCTGGCGCTCGCTGTGCTGGCCGTGTCGTCGTCCGTGTCGCCGGTGCCGCTCCCCGGCAGCTTGCCTATGGCCATAATGTCCGTCAGATAGTAGCTCTCGTCCGCGCCGTTGTCCGGGTTCACGGTGAATATGACCTGCTCCCCGTTCAGCGTCCCCGTGCCGGTTATGGTTCTGCTCAGCTCCATAAGCTCCCCGTTCACGTACTGGCCGATAACCACTTCCTTGCCCACCAGCGACGCCGCGTATGTAAGCGTGGATGACGTGCTCACTATCTCGCTGATATTCGTCAGCGCCTCCACCACCGACATCTGCACCATCATGCTCATCATCTCGCTGGTGTCCGCCGTGTCGTCTATGGTCTGGTTCTCCAGCGTCGCCACCATCAGCTGCAAGAAGTCCGTCATGTCCAGACTGCTGCCCGCGCTGGTGTTGGTGCTGTTCTTGGCCGACTTCGTCTCCGTCGCCGCGAGGCTGTTGTAGGCCGAGACGCCCGCCAGATCGTACATATAACTGCTGGTACTCAATTATCTCACCTCTTTATTATAATAGTATCCGCGCTCACACCGCCGCGAGGCCCAGCCGCAGCTTCTGCAGGAAGTCCTCGTCGGACTTGTTGTCCCGCCGCCGTCTGCCGTCGCCGCCCTGGCGCTGCTGGTCCCTGGCGTTCTCGTTGGCGTCCGGGTTCATGAACCGCTGTGACGAACCGCTCTGGGTGGACTGCACCTCGACCCTGACCTGGCTCTTGGACCCCGCCGCGACCAGCTCCTGCAAATTCCCCGCGTGGCGCTCAAGGATCTCCGCCGTCTTGGAGTTCGCCGCCGTCAGCACGACGCTCAGCCCGCCGCTGTCCGTCCTCGTGATCTCCACGGTCATCTTCCCCAGGCTCGCCGGACTGAGAGAGATCTCCACCCGGTTCTCGCCCACATCGACCGCGTCCAGGATCTGATCCGCCAGCTTCTCCCGGCCCTCAGCCGTCTCGACCTCCACCGGCTCCGCGACCGTCTCCGCCACCTTCACCGGCGCCGCCTGCACCTGGCCGAAGAGGGACGTGTCCGTCACATCCGCCGTCAGTTCCCCGGTGTCGTCGTCCTCCGTGAACGTGAACGTCTCCGCGCCCGTCTCAGGCTCCTCCTCCGCTGTCCGGGAAGTCACAGGCTCCGCGACCGTCCTGTCCTCCGCGGGACCGATAACGTCCTCCCGCGCCGACAGCGCGTCCCGCGTCTCCGAGCCTCTGTCCGTCTCCACGGCATCGTCAGTCCTTGCCGTCACCGGCGCCGCGCTCCCTGTGGCCGTAACGGTGACAGTCTCCCGCGCGTCCGACGGCATAGCCGTGATCGCCTCCTGCGCCTGCACTGGCGCAGCCGTGACGCTCTCCGCCGCAGTATCCGGCACCGCCTCGACAGCCGTCTCCGGTGTCGCGTCCACGTACTGGATCTCAGGCCGCACCTGCATCATCAGGCCCACCGCCATAACGAGCTGCTCGTCTGTAGTCTCCGTGACCTTCTCCATCTCCGCGCCGCCGTTATCCGCGCCCTTATCGGCTTTGACGGTCTCCCGATCGCCGCTGTCGGAGCCGGACGAGCCGGAGTCCCGCGTCTCGGTCTGTTTGCGTCTGACCATCGTGCCGAAGTCCGAGCCGGAGCCGTCGTTTCGCGTTCCGCTGGTGCTCTGGCAGTTCCCGCTGTCCGTGGCAACGGACGCCAGCCGGGTCTGCAAGCTATTCAGCATATCCATAATACACACACCTCCTTCCGTCCGATCTATGTCCGACAACACTCCGCCATCGTCCACGCTAAATATTATACACCGCCCAATCCGAAAATGCAAGATAAATTATAAAAAATTAAGTAAAAAAAGAATGCTGGGACTCAATCTTGCGATTGAGTTCCCAGTGCAAAGTTCAATCTGCGATTGAACTTTGAGAGTTATCGCAATTCAG
>CAYQWH010000213.1:0-2527 GCA_964421265.1 uncultured Oscillospiraceae bacterium
CATTTGCTCCCGGAACACCCCGCGGCCTTTTTCGGAACCGACAGGCGCCCATGCGATATGGCGACTGCGGAGCGAGGGCGGCGGTTCCCGGCCGCTGTCCGAGCGGGCGCGGGAACCGGTTCGGGACTTATTCACCAGCGTTTTGCCCTCGTAGCTCAGTCGGATAGAGCGATCGCCTCCTAAGCGATAGGCCAGAGGTTCGAATCCTCCCGAGGGTGCCAGAGACAGGCTCCGTACCGGATGAACATCAGGTTCGTCCGGCGCGGAGCCTGTCTTCTTATGCTGCCCCTGATAATAGAAATTTAAAAGCCTTGCGTAAGGCGCGGGCGCGCGGTCCCGTGCCGCGCCTTTTAATCCGGGGCTGGCGTTATATCGGGATTGCGGTTATTGCACCGGTGCGCTCCCCTGACGCTCCAGGGCCAGGAGAGCGCGCTTTATGTCAACGCCGGCGGCGTAGCCCGTCAGACCGCCGTCCGAGCCGATGACCCTGTGACAGGGGACGATAATGGAGATGCTGTTATGCCCCACCGCGCCGCCCACGGCCTGGGGGGACATATTGTCGCCAAGGCGTTTTGCTATCTGGCCGTAAGTCACGGTACCGCCGTAGGGGATGGTCAGGAGTATGTCCCACACCCTCCGGCGAAACGGCGTGCCCTGAAGAAGCAGCGGCGGCGTGAACCCCGGGTCATGGCCGGAGAAGTATATGTCAAGCCACCGCCGCGTCTCCTCAAGCGCCGGGTCATCCCCCGCCTCCCGGCTGCCGCGCGCGATGCGCCGCTGTCCGGCGAACCACAGCCCCGCGAGACAGCCACCCTCCGAGGCGAGTATTATCCTGCCCAGTGGGGAGACGTATTCAGTCTGCGCGTTCATGGCGTCACCCGATACCGAAGAATCTGCGCCCGTTCGCTGTTGTGGCTTCCGCCACCTGCTCAAGGGTCATGCCCCGTATCTCGGCCACCCGCTCCGCTATATAGCGCAGATTGAGAGAGGAGTTCCTGTGTCCCCGCCGGGGAACCGGGGCCAGATACGGACTGTCCGTCTCGATCATCAGCCGATCCATGGGCATCCTCTCCACCGTCTCCACGGACTTCCGGGCGTTCTTATACGTGATGATCCCCGTGAAGGACAGGTACCACCCCATGTCCAGCAGCTCCCGCGCCACCTCCCAGCTCACCGAGCAGCAGTGCACGACGCCCCTGACGGCGCGGTGGCGGCGCAATATGTCGAGACAGTCCGCCACCGCCTCCCGCTCATGGATTATTACCGGCTTGTTCAGCTCCTCCGCCAGATTTAGCTGCTCCTCAAGCACTCTCTTCTGCGTGTCCCTGAAATCGCCGTCGTAGTAGTAGTCAAGACCGATCTCGCCGATGGCGACGCACTTTGGGCGGCTCGCCAGCTCCCGCAGCTCGTTCCAATCCTCCGGCGCGTCCCGCGAGTCGTGGGGATGCACCCCGGCGGCAAAGTACAGGAAATCGTACCGCTCCGCCAGCTCCGCCGCCCGCCGTGAGGTTGCCATGTCCGAACCGGGATCCACCACAAGTCCCACCCCGGCGCCGGGCAGACTTCGCAGAAGCTCCTCCCGGTCCCCGTCAAACTGCTCGTCGTCATAATGCGCGTGTGTGTCAAACAGCATAGTACCCTCCGAAATCTCTCACGTGTGTGTAAACTCCCGCTTTTTGGGAAAACCGGCTGCCGCCGCCCGCCCCACGGGAAAATCAAATACTGGTACCGAATTAAAGGATTTAATTCGGGATACGCGCGCTTTTGCGCGGCACGCCGTCTCATAAGCTTTTTAAAAAGAACTGAAATAAATTACGCAAAAAAACTCTTGCATTGTCGGAACTGATGTGATATAATACAGACTTGATTACGGCTTCGTCCCCTGAAAGGAATGATTGACATATGCAGATAGCGATAACTGTCGTACAGCTGATCTCCTGCCTTGCCATAATCGTCATAGTCCTGCTCCAGTCCGGCAAAAGCTCCGGTCTCTCCGGCGCCTTTGGCGGCAACGGCGAGTCGTTCATGGCGAAGAACAGGGCGAAGACGCTGGACGCGAGACTCGCGCGGCTGACCAAATGGGTGGCAGTTGTGTTCGGCGTCCTCACGTTGGTTCTGAACTTCATATGAGGCGCAGGTTCAAAGACCGGAGATTTTAATCTCCGGTCTTTGAATTTGTCACGGCCCCGCCGCCGATCGCCGCGCCGGTTCACCGGGGACCTGTTTACCTTGCTCTTATTAAAGAGCGGCGGTTATTATGGCCATGGAGTAGACCTCGTCGGCGTTGCAGCCCCTGGAGAGGTCGTTTATGGGCGCGTTCAGGCCCTGCAGGATGGGGCCGTAGGCGTCGTAGCCGCCGAGACGCTGGGCAATCTTGTAACCGATGTTGCCCGCCTCAATGAGGGGGAAGATGAAGGTGTTGGCGTAGCCCGCCACCTTGGAGCCGGGGAACTTGAGCTGTCCCACGGTGGGCGACACCGCCGCGTCGAACTGCATCTCGCCGTCAATGGCGATATCCGGCGCCATC
>CAYQWH010000214.1:0-2523 GCA_964421265.1 uncultured Oscillospiraceae bacterium
GCAAGGACGCCTACGCCATGACCATCACGCTGCTGACCGACTCCCAGGGACACAAGATGGGCAAGACAGCAGGGAACGCCGTGTGGCTGGACAGAGAAAAGACAAGCCCCTTTGACTTCTACCAGTACTGGAGGAACGTGGGTGACGACGACGTCATAAAGTGCCTGCGTATGCTCACATTCCTGCCTCTGGATGAGATAGACGAGATGTCCCACTGGCGCGACGCGAAGCTGAATGAGGCGAAGGAGATACTGGCCTACGAGCTGACGAAGATGGTGCACGGCGAGGAGGACGCGCGCAAGTCCCGGGAGAGCGCCAGGGCGCTGTTCGGCGGCGGCGGCACGGAGGATATGCCCACCGTGCGGATCGGCGGCGACGAACTGACGGACGGCGCCATCGACATCCTGACGCTTCTCGTGAGAACCGGACTCAACTCCTCCAAGTCCGACGCCAGAAGGACGGTGGCCCAGGGCGGCGTCACCGTGGACGACGAACGCGTCTCCGCCATTGATTACATGGTTGACGGCGACAAGCTCAGTGACGGCGTCGTCATAAGGCGCGGGAAGAAGAATTACATGAGGGTAATACTGGCGCGGTGACCCGGCGCGAAGCTTCAGGGCTTGTGCCAAAATACTCAGCGCCAACAGTCTGTGGACAGTAACCGCGCGAAAACCGGAGGCTGCCGCTTAAAAGCGGCAGCCTCCGGTTTATTGTATTCCGATCCCTGACAGGAAAACGCTGATACACCGTAAAGTCTAAATCTCGCGCTGTGGCCGCGTTTTCATCAGGCGCGGCAAGGTGCCGCCTGAGCTTGCTTTGGCTATCGCGAAACAGGGCGTTTTTAATCGCGTTATAAAGACCCAGATTTCACGGATCGCAATCCCGCGCTAAAGCATTAAATCCGCGCCACGGCGCGCCACGCCGTCTCATGAATCCTTTAATCCGCGAATGTCGCTCCGGCCGTTACGCGCTGCCGGAGATCGCGGACAGTCCCGCGCTCAGAATGCTCATGACCTGATCGTTGTACTGTTCGAGCCACTGATCCGCGCCGTCGTTCAGCGCCACAAACTCGGCGTAGGGATCCGTAAAGCGTATGAATGACCAGACGGAGGAGCCGTCAAAGAACCCCTGTCGGGCGTCCGCCCCGCCGATGGTCACGTCCACCTCTTCAAGACCCATGCCGCAGACGGCAAAGCCGTCGTTGTACAGCAGCTCAACCCAGCCGTCGCGCCCGACCGGGCGGAACCCGACGCCATAAACATCGCTGCCGTCGCCCGGGACGGAGCGCTCATATACGATGTACTCCCACCCGTCCACATAGGGCACGCTGACGGTTACGCCGCCATACCCGCTCTCCAACGTCTCCAGCTCATCCGCGTCCGCAAGGTCGAAGCGGGCGTAGTACAGGCGCTCATCGCCTGAACCGTCCTCCGCTTCGAGCCGGACGGCCTTGCCTACGCGGTAAGTCCCCCGGGGAAGCTCCCCGTATGTCTCAGTCCAGTCAACCGACCACTCCTCCGAGCCGTACCCGGTGGGAATATCCCATTGGACAGTGGCGTTGTCGGAACCGGCGGATATCCGTTCCACGTCCAGCCATTCGCCGTCAGTGAGCGCCTGAATGAAATACTCGTCGGAAATCGTAAGCACCGCGTCGGTGTCCCGGGACCAGACGCACTCAATCGTCAGCCCGGTGGCCGAAATGTCCCGCGCCGTCAGGCCGACGCCCCACTCGTCCCGGCTCTCGTCCATGTAACCTGTCCGGCAGACACCCGCAAGGCGCTGTTCGCTGCCGGTGACGGCCGACACGGTCATCGCCCCGCCCGGCTCCTCGCTCACCTCCGCCGCGCCCTCGCCGACGAGCCGGCCGGACGGCTCAGTTCCGGGCGCATCGCTCTCCGCCTCCCCGTCCGTCTCATCGCCCGCCACGTCCTGCCCGCCGGCCGCGCAGGATGTGAGAAGCGCGACCACGAGCAAAATCATGATTATTCCTCTCACCTTTATCACCTCCTGTAAGCTTAGACGGGTCTGGCGCGGATAAAGTTCCGGGTTCCGCTAATTATTTTCGTCGACTATCCAGTCGTACAGTTCCTCGCTCCGGAAGGCGGCTGAGGACGCGCGGGAACCCGTCTCCCACGTTATGTAGACAGACGTGGATCCGGCGCACAGATGGAGGGCGCTCCCGTCAGTCAATGTGATGTCCCGGCGCCCCGCGTCCCAGCTGGCCGCCTGTTCCTCCGCCGCGCCGAGGTCGTCGAAATCATAAATCCGCGACAGCCTCACCCGCGAGGCGGCCCTGAGCATGGCCGCCACGTTTTCGGCGTCGTCCGTGTCCAGCGCGTCCCCGGTTATGTCGTACATAAGGTACTGCACGTCCGGCCACACGTTCTGCTCCCTCGTAATGTCATAGACCCGCTCCTCGTACTGCCGCAGGTTCTCGCGGAGCGTGGCGCCGGGGTCGCGCACGTAGTTGTCGCAGTCAAGCCACCAGAGCGTGTCCACAAGGGCGCCCTCCGACGCGAAGGT